>JANOBW010000340.1:0-4011 GCA_031411855.1 Opitutia bacterium | reverse complement strand
CTCTGTGTCTCTGTGGTTAACTGTGCCTTGGCTGCCTTGAGTCGCTTAGTGAACAGGATGGGTCATGCTGCCCGTTGAGAAGTTCTTTTCGACCAGGATGGTCGTGCTCCTGTTCAGCCTTCCTCCCCGCCATGGGAGGGGGGAGAAACCGCATGAACCTCCCGTCTAAAGTTAAAAAGCTGAAATGGAATGGTATAAAGCCGGCGCCTCCGGAAAAGGTGCCCACCCGGGGTGAATCGTTTTGTGGTCGCAAGTAATTGCCTGCCTGATGTTTTTGGAGGACGCCCCAGACGACGCGCGAGACGCGGAGGCACCCCGGTTTTCAGCGCGGGGCCTGGAGGGGCTGGCGTTTCGTGATGCCCCATTCGCCGAGTTTGCGTTGGGCGACGATGAGTTCCTTGTCGGTGACGCGGACGACCATGAAGTCGCCGGTGTCGCCTTCGCCCCTGGCGGTGGAGCCGTCGTGGATGGTGAGGAGGTCTTTCCAGGGGACGAAGCCGGCGCCGTGGGAGTGGCCGTTGATGAGGCAGGCCACGCGGTAGGGTTTGACGACATCGTAGAAGCGGTCCTTGGCCTCGGGCTGCCACCAGTCGGCCATGCCGCCGGCCCAGGCGAAGTGTTGGAAGACGATGACGGGACGGCCGCTGGCGCCGACGTGTTGGGCGAGGTCGTCGCGGAGGAAGTCGAGGGCGCCCTCGGGGTTGTGTTCGGCGGGGTTCACGCCTTTGACATCGGCCGGGCCGGAGCCGCCGAAGAGGTTGAGCTGGACGCAGTGGAGGTGGCCCCAGTCCCAGGAGTAGTGCATGCCCTCGGGGGAGACGGCGGTGAGGCCGACACGGCGCGGGTTGCGTTCCCGGATGCCGGCGCGGGTGATGCTTTTGAGGGGGCCGCCGTCGTGGTTGCCGAAGCCCTCGTAGAGCGGGTAGCAGAGGCGGCCGTCGCTGCCGCTGAGGCCGTAGTCGCGGCAGAATTCGGCCCAAAGGCCGGGGGCGGTCTCCTTGTCGAAACCCTCGTCGAGGAGGTCGCCGTTGAGGATGACGCCGAGGGGGGTGCGGACAGGTTCGCCGCCGACGGCCTTGGGCATTTCGAGGCCGGGGAGCTGGTTCATGGCGTCAATGACAAGCCTGTTGGTGGCGGCGTTGTTTTCACGGCCGTAGTGGGTGTCGGAGCTGACGAAAAACGTCACATCGTTCGGGAGCGCGACATCCTGGGTGCGGAAGTTCCAGACCATGCCGCGGGTGGGCGGCTGGGGGCCGTTGTCGGAGTCCACCCGCCAGTAGTAGCGGGTGCCGGGTTGGAGCGGGGCGGGGACCGCGAAGACGGCGGCGGCGGCGGGGAGTTCGGCGGCGGGGGTGGCGGCGGCGAGCCGTTTTTCGTCGTTGCCGAAATAAATCCGCTGTGCGGTGGCGTGGGCTCCAGGTTTCCAGGTGAGCTGGGTGAGGGAGGCAGGGGTGTTGCTGGTGGCGGGGCGGGGGAGGGGGGCGGAGGCGAGGCCGGGGTCGGCGGTGAACGTCCAGACCGGGCCGGGCCGGAGGGTGCCGTCGGGGCCGCGCTGGCTGACGCGCCAGAAGTAGGGCGTGCCGAGCCGGAGGGCGAGGGGCCCGGCGGAGGTGCCGGTGACGGGGAGCGCGGTGGCGGAGTCGCCGCGGGTGACGGCGTCGCGGTCCGTGCCGGCGTGGACCGCATAGCCGGTGGCGGTGGGCAGGCCGGGTGACCAGCGGAGGGTGACGGAGAGACGGTTCGTTAACGAACCAGCGGCGGGGACCGGCGCGAAGGCGGTGAGGAGGCCGGCGGAGGCGCGGAGCTCGGCCTGGGAGAGGGCGGTGTCGTGGAGGCGGAAACGGGCGACCGCGCCGGTGAGGCCCTTTTTGGGGCCTTTGAAGTCGTGCTCGGCGGAGGCCCCGAGGAAGAGTTTGCCGGGGGCGGGGGAGGCGACCTTGAGGGGCTTTTCGGAGTCGAGTTCGCCGTCCACATAGACGCTCAGTTTCCCGTCGGCGTAGCTCCAGGCCAGGTGGTGCCATTCGTTGGCGGCGGGGAGGGAGGCGAAGGGCGTGGTGGCCTTGAAACCCGAGCGGAAGGCCCCGGCGTTGGCCCCGGTGGCGAAGTTAAACTCCGTGCCCATGCCGCCTTTGAGCGGACCGATGCCGGCGACGGTTTCCGATTTTTCCAGGGTGGGGTTGAGGACCCAGGCCTCGAAGGTGAAGGGGAGCTGTTTGGGGACGGTGCCGGGGAGGGCGAAATCGGAAACCAGCCTTTGGGTGCCATCGAAGGTGAAGGCGGGCCGGCCCTGGACGGGGCCAACCGTGACGGGGGAGCTGGCGGTCCACTGCCACTGCCCGCCTCCGGTTTTGTCGGGGACCGTGGTGATTGCCCCGGCGGGAAGCGCGGCGGCGTCCAGTTCCGCGATGACGGCGGCGCGGGCCGGGACGGCGAGGGCGAGGGCGAGGGCGAGGGCGGAGAGGGAAACCACGGGGTGGGGCATACGCTGGGAGTGGGGAAAGGTGTCCGACAGCGGTGCCACGAAAAGGAGCGCCCGGGTGTGTAAGTATTTTATCGAAGTGAAGTTCGGTTGGACTCGCAACGGGGGGCGGCCGCCCTGCCCCATGTGATGGCACCGTTCAACGATGACGCCCGTGCGGCGGTGAACGTGCGCCTGCTGCCCTAAGATGCTAAAGTGGAATGGCATCACCTTTTGATTCAGTCGTGGAGGGAAGCCCGAACTCGGCTCATTTCCGGTGTCGCGTTTGTGTTTCCAGACGCTTGAGTCATGTTTTTTTCCATGTCCGCCGAGTCCGAAGTTATCTTCTCCCGCCGCAAAGGTCCGCCCCTTTCGCTGGCGGAACTGCGTGCCGAGTTTCCCATTCTGGCCATGCGCACGCCCGCCGGACCGTTGGTTTATCTGGACAATGCCGCCACCGCCCAGAAACCGAAGGCCGTGCTGGACCGCCTCCAGCGTTATTACACGGAGGAAAACGCCAACATCCACCGAGGGGTCCACCATCTGAGCCAGGTGGCGACCGAGGCCTATGAAAGCGCCCGCAAGAGCATCGCCGCCTTCATGGGCGCGGCCAACCCGGCCGAGGTCATCTTCACCCGGGGCGCGACCGAGGGGGTCAACCTGGTGGCCGCCGGACTCCGGGAGTCCCTGCTGAAGCCGGGGGACGAGATTCTGGTCACCGGGATGGAGCATCACGCCAACATCGTCCCGTGGCAGCTGGCGGCCGGACGGACCGGCGCCGTGGTGAAGGCCGCCCCGGTCAACGACGATGGCAGTCTGGATGCCGACGCCATGATCGCGATGATGTCCCCGAAAACCAAGGTGGTCGGGGTGGTTTGGGTTTCCAACGCCCTGGGCACCATCAACCCGGTGGCGCGCGTCATCGCCGCCGCCCGAGCCGTCGGCGCGACCGTCCTGGTGGACGCCTGCCAGTCCATCACCCACTTTGACCTCGATGTCTCGAAACTTGGCGCCGATTACGTCGTGTTTTCCGGCCACAAACTCTTCGGACCCACCGGGATCGGTGTCCTGTGGGGCCGGGCGGACCGCCTTTCCGAACTGCCGCCGTATCAGGGCGGGGGGGATATGATCCAGCGGGTTTCCTTCTCCGGCACGACCTACCGGGGCATCCCCGAACGTTTCGAGGCCGGCACCCCGGACATCTCCGGCGCGATCGGCCTGGCCGCGGCCGTGGACTGGCTCCGCCAGTTTGACCGCCGCGAGCTGGAGGCCCACGAAAACGCGCTTCTCCGCCGTGCCGAGGAGCTGGCCGACGCGGTGCCCGGGCTGCGCCGCCTGAGCCGCGCCCCGGAACGCTGCGGGGTGCTCTCGTTTGTTCTCGATGGGGCCCATCCGCACGACATCGGCACCTACCTTGACGCCTCCGGCATCGCGGTCCGCACCGGCCACCACTGTTGCATGCCGCTGATGGAACGGTTTGGCATTCCCGGCACCACCCGGGCCAGTTTCGCCTTCTACAACACGATGGCTGAGGTCGAGGCGCTGGGGCGTTC
>JANOBW010000339.1:0-3897 GCA_031411855.1 Opitutia bacterium | reverse complement strand
TCGAGGAACAGGCCCCAGGCATTCTGCTTCACGATGATGCCCCGGAAGCTGGAACCCGCCCCGGAGGGGGAGGTTTTGATCCAGGCCTCCACGGTGCCGGCAGCGAGCTTGAGGCTGTCGTTGTTAGTGCAGTTCAGGTAGTTGTTGGCGGCTCCGGTGAGGGAGAACGCCTGGCCGACCCGGCCGGCGGCGTAGGTGGTGGTGGCGGCGGCGGTGGCGTGGTTGGTGCCCACGCTGTCCTGCGCGTTGTTCTCGGCCTTGTACCAGCTCACAGCCCCGCTGGGCAGGGGGACGGGGCTCGGGGTGGTGAAGGTGACCACGCTGGAGTAGCTGCTGCCTGCCCCGTTCTCCGCATAGGCGGCGGCGGAATACGGCGTGCCGGCGACGAGATTGATAACGGCCTGGCTGAAGGCTCCGGTGGTGCCGGTCACGGGGTAGTTGGCCACGCCGGCATCCCCCAGTCGCGGTGTCGAATCTGTGGCAGACGCGGCGATGACGAAGCCGCGGCGCACGAAGGGCGAGCGGGCATCGCTGCTGTCCACCGTGCCGTTGAGCGTGGCCCCGGTGCTCGTGAGGCTGGTCACGGCCTGGGCGCTGACCACGGGCGGAAGCAGCGTCTCCAGCCGCAGGGCCAGTCCGTAGAGGTGGAGGCTGTTGGCCGCGGTCTGCGGGGTGATGGTCAGGGTGCGCGTGGCGGCGTTGGCGGTGAAGGTGTAGTCAATCCGGTTCCCCGCGTTGTCGCCGTAGGCGTTCTGGTCCAGCGCGCGGGTGTCCGTGTCGCTGGCAAAGGTCTGCACGCGGACGCCGGGCGTGGTGTCCCAGCCCACGCTGAAGAGCGAGACCGTGTAGCTGTAGCCCGGCGTGAGCTGCTTGAGCGTGAGCGTCGTGCCCGGATTGCCGCCATAGATGAAGTGCTTCGCCAGCTCCGCGCTGCCCTGCCCGGCGAGGACGGTGAGGGTGTTTGTGTCGTTGGTATAGCTCTGGGATGGTCCGATGAGGTCGAATTCCGTGTTGGTCAATGTTGTGACGCCGGCAACGGTGACGCCGTTGATGGTGGCCGACGTGCCGGAGGCAAAGCGCCGCGCCCACAGCGTGCCCCGGGTGGCATCAATGCCGCTGGTGGCGTCATTGGTCCACGGGCTGGTGCGAAACAGGAGCGGCGTGGTGGTATTCAGGACAGTGATGGGGAGTGCCTTTTCGAAGCTCGACTGCGGGCTGCCGTTGTCCGTGGCCCGCACACGGATCGAGTAGCCGGGCTTCGTGCTGAAGTTGGTGACAACATTGATCTTGAGCACAGTGCCGGTGATCGTGAACGAGGCATTGTCCGTGCTGTCCGCACCGGCCACGAGGGCGAAGGTGTGCGTCTGCCCGGCATCCGGATCCGTGGCGGAGAGTGTGCCCACGGTGGCACCGGCAGCGTTGTTTTCCGTGATGCTGTAGCTGGAGAGGAAGACAGCAGTGGGCGCATCGTTGACGGGGGTGATGTTGATGGGCGTGTTTGCGGAGTTGCTGCCGAAGCCGTCGGAGACCCGGGTGGTGAGGGTGCGTTGGGCGGTGTTGTTCAGCGCGGTGGTGTAGGTGATTTTACCTGGGGTGGTGAAGTAGGTGTTGAGGTTGGCGATGGTGCCGACAAAGGTCAGCTCCGTGGCCGTGCCTCCCAAGGTGATGCCGGTGCCGGGATTGCCAGTGATGGTGCCATCGGAGACCGAGAGGGTGACGGTGAGGCTGGGGCTGTCTGGGTCGGCAAAGGGCGTGCCGGTGTAGAGCAGATTGCCCGCCACATCCTCGGTCACGGTGAAAGAGGCCGGTGCGCTTACGGTGGGGGAGGCGCCTGAGGGTGCGTCGGTCCACTTCAGGATGGTGCCGTTTTCGCCCACGGCCCAGACGTTGTTGGCATCGGTGCCCCACACGCCATAGAGGAACTCCGTGGTGCCGGAGGTCTGGGCGGCCCATGCGGTGCCGTTCCATTTCAGGATGGTGCCGCTGGTTCCCACGGCCCAAACATTGTTGGCATCGGCGCCCCACACACCCAGGAGGAACTCCGTGGTGCCGGAGGTCTGGTTGGTCCATGCGGAGCCGTTCCATTTCCGGATCTTGCCGCTTTCTCCCACGGCCCAGGCGGTGTTCTCATCGACGGCCCACACGCCGGAGAACTCGGAAGTATCGCTGAAAGTTTGGCGGTCCCAGGAGACAGTGTTCCAACGCCTGATCAAGCCCTGGAAACCGCCTCCAACCAGGGAGCGGCCCACGGCCCAGACAGTGTAGGGATGGGGGCCCCACACGGTATTGAGATAGTCCGAGTCGTTGGATTCCAAGGTGGTCCATGCGGAGCCGTCTCCTTTCAGGATCGTGCCGATACTGCCCACGGCCCAGACGCTGGTGCCATTGACGGGAGCGCCGGCCCACACGTCCTCAAGTCTGCTCGCGAAGCCGGAGTTCTGCCCGGCCCACGCGGTGCCATTCCATTTCAGGATCGTGCCGTCGACTCCCACGGCGAACACGTCGCTGGCGCCACTGCCCCGGATGCCAGTCAGGCTCACCGTAGTGCCGGAGTTCTGCGCGGTCCACGCGGTGCCGTTCCATTTCAGGATCGTGCCGCCTCGTCCCGCGGCCCAGACGCTGTTGGCCCCGCTGCCCCACACGCCCTCGAGCACGTTCGTGGTGCCGGAGGTCTGGGGAGCCCAACTGCCGGCCAGAACCGGGGACGACAGCAGCAGCCCGAGCAGGAAAAGCCTGGGGCCGGCGGCGCTGGTTAGCCTGATACCGGTGGTGGCTGCAGCCAGCAGGACGGAGGCGGGAAGCCGGACGGCGCGGGCGAACCATGAAAGCGCCAGCCGGGAAAATCCGGCGGCGCGACGGTGGGTGGGAGAGGTGGTGGGAGAGGCGGTGGTTTTCATAAGAATGAGGATATTGGTGCGGGTGAAAATTGGGTTCCGCCTGTTCCCAGTCAGGTTCGCGGCGGTTTGTTCCGGAAAATTTCAGATTTTTTTACCTGGGGAGTGGCGCACCCCCGTCCGCCATGTGGAAATAAACGCGAAGCGCACATCATGGAGGGGCGGGGCGCGCGGGCAGGCGGGGGAAGCGCGGTTTGGAAAGACTTGGAGTGGCGCGCCTCTGGCCGCCATGTGAGAACGGCCGCGAGGCGCACTTCAAATGTGGCGGGGGGAGCGTGCAGGGGCGCGCGGCTTTGGGAAGTGCGCTTCGCGATTGATTTTGCATGGCGGAGGGACTCAGCCACTGGGAGTGGCGTGCCTCTGGCCGCCATTCAACACGGCCGCGAAGCGCACTTCATCGAGGGGAAGGCGGCGTGGGCGCGCAGGGGGCGCGCGGTTTAGAAGTGCGCTTCGCGATGGATTTTAAATGGCGGAGGGACTCGCGCCACTCCCAGTGGCGTGCCTCCGGCCGCCATTCAAAAAACGACCGCGAAGCGCACTTCAAATGTGGGAGGGGGCTTGCAGGGGCTGCTCACTGCACCTGCAGGCGGTAGTAGCGCTTCCGCACGCCGGCGACGGGCGCGGGCAGGGTCATCGTTTTCGCTGTACCGTCGCCGGTGATGGCGGCCAATCCCGTATTCGTCCAGCTGCCGGCGGCCAGGGTGTCGCTCTGCCAGAGGGTGTAGGTGAAGCCGGCGACGCTGGTGAAGGTGAAGCCGAGGCTGGCCCCGTTCTTCGTCAACCGAAAGTCCTTCGGAGCCGCCGGGGTGGCTCCCACCTTGCCCGTTGCTCCGGCGTTAAAGATGGACTGGATCTCCGCCGCGCTGAGCACGCGGCTGTAGATCGTCGCTTCATCAATCAGGCCGTTGAAGTTCTGACCGCCGCCGGCGGCATCGCCGGCACCGAGGACGAGGGAGTTTTCTTGACCTCTCACGGCGAAGCTGTTGCGGCTGGCCACCTCGAC
>JANOBW010000338.1:0-29645 GCA_031411855.1 Opitutia bacterium | reverse complement strand
GTGCAGATCGAAACGAACTGCTGCAGATATCCCTCGAAAAACTCATCCGAGATAATTTTGCTCTCATCACGGGAGAGAAGAAAATAAATGCCGGCCTTGGCGGCGTTTTGATGGGTGAGGAGGCGTTGCAGAATCCGCGCGGCCTCATCCTGGCCGGTCTTGAGGGAGGAGCCTTCCACTTCCAGCAGGGAATCGAAACCGGCCGGGAAGTGCCCGAGGCAGACAAGGTGGTAGGGCTCTGGGGTTTCGGGGTTGGCGGCGTTGTATTGGTCCAACCATTCGTGTTTCGCCAGGCAGCGACGGACGACCTGGGCGACTCGCTGCTCCAGGGTGCGGAGCAAGTCCACGATGGCCTCGGGGGAGGTTTTGATTTCCGGGACAATCGAGGGATCAAGACCACTGAGGATGCCGAAGGGCCGACCCATGGTCAGGGCATCCACAAGGTGGACTTTCGCGGCCCCGGTGGGAAGGCTGAGGAGGGTGCGTAAGACGATGGACTGCAAGAGATTGTTGGCGGAAGCGTCAGCGGGGGAATCCTCGGCAACGAAGAGGCCGGGACGGCGGCTCAGTTCCAAGATGAGGGGAAGGGTGGCATCCGCCGGGGCGTCTTTCGGCAGCTCTTTGTGAACGAGGGAGCCGAGGCAAATGCCTGTGGGAAAGGGAGTTCCGCTGGGAGGTTCGGGGAGGGTGCCGAGGGCGAGGCCGGTCCACTCCACGATGGCTCCCGGCCCGGAGGTGGCGAGATACTCGGCGCGCATGGCCCGTCCGGGGTCGCCGAGGGCCTGGTAGGCGGCGGCAA
Organism: Opitutia bacterium; assembly: GCA_031411855.1. Classification (GTDB taxonomy): domain Bacteria; phylum Verrucomicrobiota; class Verrucomicrobiia; order Opitutales; family JANOBW01; genus JANOBW01. The sequence continues at coordinate 28,846 of JANOBW010000338.1, read as the reverse complement.
GTTTGGTGTCGAGGTTGCGCTCCCACACATCAATCCAGCCGTCGCCCGCGAGCGCGGCAGGATCACATTCCAGAACGGCACTGGGTTTGGCACTTCCGGCAGAGGATTTTTTGGCGGATCGGCCTGGGGGTGGTGAGGAAGGGAGCGCCATGTAAGTGGTCAGACAGAAAAACGCGGCGTTGTGAAGGGGAAACTGGAAGGGGGCCGAAGCGTGGACTGGCAAACAGCCGGGAGTAGCGAAGCACGCAGGCTGGCCGCGCTCTGGGAAATATCATTAGCTTGTAAGTGGTTGCCTCCTTACTTTTATGGCTTACTTATTTTCACCATGCAAGCCACTCTCACCAGCAAAGGACAGATCACGATCCCCGCCACTATCCGTCGGCGTCTTGGCTTGAAGGCGGGCCAGGTGTTGGATTTTGACGAAAACACCCCTTACCTCAAGGCCACCAAGGCGATAGATCCCACTGCGTGGAAAAGTTTCGGAAATAAGGCGTCAAACCCTTGGGCCACAAGTGATAGCAAAGCCATCTTGGAACATCTGCGCGGCCCGGTCGAACTGCCTCCGCAACGGGCTAAGAAATGAAAACGGCCATAGACTCCTCCATTCTCTGGTGCCTGCTCAACCACGAGCCGGAAGCCCCCGGTTGGCAAAAGGCCTTGGAGCGGGCTTCAAGGGACGGAGAACTCGTCGTATGTCCAGTGGTGTTTGCGGAAATTTCCCCGGCCTATGCCACGGTCAGCGATCTCAGGGAAGATCTGGACCGCCTCGGTATCAGCTACGATCCCATCAGCCCGGAAGCCGCCTGGAAAGCGGGCCAGGTTTACAAGTCCTATCGCAAGGCAGGCGGGCCGCGCGAAACGCTCATTCCTGATTTCCTCGTCGCGGCCCATGCGCTGGAACAGGCGGACCGACTAGCCGCGACCGACCGCGGCTACCTGCGACTCTATTTCCCAAAACTCAAGCTTCTGAAACCGGTCTCGGCTGACTGAAGATAGCTTGGTCTGACTTGCAGTCTTTCAGGAGTTTCAGGTTTCACATTACTGTCAAGTAAGGCAACCCTTGCGGCCTCGACGATGCAATCCTTGTGTGTCTCCACCCTTCGGTTCGTTTCCCTTCATCCCCTATCCTGCTTCCTTCCATGTCCTTCACCATCGGTATTGATTACGGCACCAACTCCGTCCGCGCCCTTGTTGTGCGCACCAGCGACGGGGCCGAACTCGGCTCCAGCGTCGTCAACTATCCCTCCGGCCACCAGGGTGTCCTGCTCGACCCGAAGGATCATCACCTGGCCCGCCAGAGCCCGGCCGACTACCTCTTCGGTCTCGAAAAAAGCGTCAAAGGTGCCCTCGCCCAGGCCAAAAAGACCAAGGGCTTCGACGCCAAGCTCGTCATCGGTCTCGGAGTGGACACCACCGGCTCCAGCCCCATCCCGGTGGACAAACAAAACGTCCCCCTCGCCTTTGATCCCAAGTGGAAGGACAACCTCGCCGCTCAGTGCTGGCTGTGGAAGGACCACACCGGCCACCAGGAGGCCGCCAAGATCACCGCGCTGGCCGCGAAACACCGTCCGCAATACATCGCCAAGTGCGGCAACACCTACTCCTCCGAATGGTTCTGGAGCAAGGTCTGGCGCTGCCTCAACACCGCTCCGAAAGTGTTCGCCGCCGCCCACTCCTGGGTCGAGCTCTGCGACTGGGTTCCGTCCGTCCTCGCCGGTGTCACCGATCCGGTAAAAGTCCGCCGCGGGGTCTGTGCAGCCGGCCACAAGGCCCTCTACTCGAAAGATTGGAACGGCCTGCCTGACAAGGAGTTCCTCACCCTTCTGGATCCGAAACTCGCTCCCCTGCGCGACCGCCTTTACGACGAGGCCCACGACGCTTCCGAGTCCGCCGGCAACCTCTGCTCCGAGTGGGCCAAGAAGCTCGGCCTGCCAGCCGGCATCCCCATCGCCATCGGTGAGTTCGACGTCCACTACGGTGCCATCGGTTGCGGCGTGACCGAGGGAACTTTGGTCAAGGTCATCGGCACCTCGACCTGCGACTGCGGCGTGGTTTCCCTCAAGAAATCCGTCCCCGACATCCCCGGCATCTGCGGTATCGTCCCCGGTGCCATCCTTCCCGGCTATTACGGCCTCGAAGCCGGCCAGTCCGCTGTCGGCGACATCTTCAAGTGGTTCGTCGAGGGCGTCCTCGGCGACGAAAAACTTCACGCCAAACTCACCGCCGAAGCCGCCAAACTAGCCCCCGGCCAATCCGGTCTGCTTTCCCTCGATTGGAATAATGGCAACCGCACCATCCTGGTGGACCAGCTCCTCACCGGCCTCACCCTCGGCCAGACGCTCTACACCACCAAGGCGGAGATTTACCGCTCCCTCATCGAGGCCACCGCCTTCGGGGCCCGCGCCATCATCGAGCGTTTCAAGGAATACGGTGTGCCGATTGACCGCGTCGTCTGCGCCGGTGGCATCGCCGAAAAGAACACCCTTCTCATGCAGATCTACGCCGACGTGACGGGCTGCACCATGCTCGTGGCCGGTTCAGCCAGGCCTGCGCCCTCGGCTCCGCCGTCTCCGCCGCCGTCCTGGCCGGAGCCCACCCGGACTTCCCCACCGCGCAGAAAAAGATGACCTCCCTCAAGAAGGTCGCCTATAAGCCAAAGGCCTCTGCGCAAAAGACTTACAACGAACTCTACGCCATCTACCGCCAGCTCCACGACAGCCTCGGCGGCCTCAACAAAAGCGCCGACCTCTCCCACGTCATGAAGGACCTCCTGGCTATCAAGGCCAAGGCTTCCAAGTAAGCAGCCCATCTGTCCCCCACTTTCCCTCTCTCACATTTTTAAAACATGAAACTCCTCACCACTCCCGAAATCTGGTTCGTCTGCGGCTCCCAGCACCTCTACGGCCCAGGCCCCCTCAAACAGGTCGCCTCCAACGCCAGCGCCGTCGTGGACGGCCTCAACTCCTCCAAAAAACTTCCCCTCAAGGTCGTTTTCAAAGCCCTCCTCACCACCCCGGACGAGATCGCCAAACTCTGCCTCGAGGCCAACTCCAACCCCAACTGCGCCGGCCTTGTCCTCTGGATGCACACCTTCTCGCCGTCCAAGATGTGGATCCGCGGCCTGAACGTCCTGCAAAAGCCCTTCGTCCACCTGCACACCCAGTTCAACCGCGACCTCCCCTGGGGCACGATTGACATGGACTTCATGAACCTCAACCAGGCCGCCCACGGCGACCGCGAGGCCGGTTTCATCCACACCCGCATGGGCCTGGCCCGCAAGGTCGTCGTCGGCCACTGGTCCGATGCCGAAACCCAGCAGCGCCTGGCCGCCTGGATGCGCGCCGCCCACGCCTGGAGCGACATGCAGGGCGCCCGCTTCGCCCGCTTTGGCGACAACATGCGCCAGGTCGCGGTCACCGACGGCAACAAGGTTTCCGCCGAGATGCGCTTCGGTTTCGCCGTCAACGGCTACGGCATCGGCGATCTCGTCGCCAAACTCGGCCAGGTTTCCGACAAGGATGTCACCGAGCTCTGCGCCGTTTACGAAAAGCAATACGCCGTCGCCCCCGCCCTCAAAAAGGGCAAGGCCCGCCACGAGTCCCTCCGCGATGGCGCGCGCATCGAGCTGGCCCTCCGCGATTTCCTGGAGGAAGGCGGTTTCAAGGGCTTCACCACCACGTTCGAGGACCTCCACGGCCTCCGCCAACTCCCCGGTCTCGCCGTCCAGCGCCTCATGGCCGACGGCTACGGTTTCGGGGCCGAAGGCGATTGGAAAACCGCCGCCCTGCTCCGCGCCATGAAGGTCATGGGGCACGGCCTCCCCGGCGGCACCTCTTTCATGGAGGACTACACCTACCACCTGTCCCCCAAGGGCCACCAAGTCCTTGGTTCCCACATGCTTGAGATCTGCGAAACCATCGCCAACGGCAAACCTTCCCTTGAAGTCCACGCCCTCGGCATCGGCGGCAAGGAAGACCCCGTCCGCCTCGTGTTCGACGCCCCCGCCGGCGAGGCCCTCAACGCCTCCCTCATTGATCTGGGAAACCGCTTCCGCCTCCTCGTCAACGAGGTCAAGGCCGTCGCCACGCCCAAGCTTCCGAAGCTGCCCGTGGCCCGCGCCGTCTGGGAATGCAAACCCGACTTCAAGACCGCCTGCGCCGCCTGGATTCTCTCCGGCGGAGCCCACCACACGGGCTACAGCTACAGCGTCACCAGCGAGATGCTCGAAGACTTCGCCACCATCGCCGGCATCGAGCTCGTCCTCATTGACGGCGACACCCGCATCTCCGAGCTCAAGCAAACCCTCCGCAACAACGAGGTTTACTACCACCTCTCCCAAGGCTTCCGCGCCTAAGAAAAAGGAGAGTTTGCTCCCAGCGTCCCTTAGTCCTTTCCGTCTTTTAGGTCCCTTCGAGCACACACTCCCGCGCCGCACCCATCCACCATGCTCACCGAACTCAAGCGCGAGGCCTACGAGGCCAACATCGCCCTGCCCAAACACGGTCTCATCAACCTCACCTTTGGCAACGCCTCGGCCCTCGACCGCGCCAAAGGCATCTTCGCGATCAAACCGAGCGGGGTGGCCTATGCCGACCTCAAACCGGCCGATATGGTCCTCATTGACCTCGACGGCACCCAGGTCGAGGGGAGCATGCGCCCATCCTCCGACACCCCCACCCACCGCCGCCTTTTCATCGCGTTTCCCGAGATCGGCGGCGTGGTCCACACCCACTCCTCCCACGCCACCGCCTTTGCCCAGGCCGGCCGCGAGATCCCGATCTTCGGCACGACCCACGCGGATTACTTCTTCGGCAACGTCCCCGTCACCCGCAAAATGACCCCCGCCGAGATCGGTGGCGGCGCCTATGAGTGGGAGACGGGCAACGTCATTGTCGAACTCTTTACCCAGCGCCAGCTCGACCCCTCCGACTATGCCGCCGTCCTGGTCAACCGCCACGCCCCATTCACCTGGGGCAAACACGCGGCCAAGGCCGTCGAAGTCGCCGTCGCCACCGAATGCATCGCCCACATGGCCCTCATGTCGCTTCAGTTGGAACCCAGGCTTTCCACCATCGAGGCAGAACTCCTGCACAAACATTTCAAACGCAAACACGGCCCAGGAGCCTACTACGGCCAACCTGGAAGCTGCTGAGCTCTTTGCCTCACCTCAGCCTTTCTCTCTGAAATCTGAAATCTGAAATCTGAAATTTCCCTCCCCCTACTTACTCCATGAAAAAACGCACGTTCCTCCTCGGAGGCCTCGCCTCCTTCGCCCTTCTCGTCTCGGCCTGTTCCAAGTCCGATGACCCCAAACCTGCCCCCGGCGGCGCTCCCGCCAAGAAGGCGCTCACCGTCGGCTTCTCCCAGGTCGGAGCCGAAAGCGCCTGGCGCACGGCCAACACCGATTCGATCAAGGCCGAAGCGACCAAACGGGGCGTCAACCTCCAGTTTGCCGACGCCCAGCAGAAGCAGGAAAACCAGATCAAGGCCCTCCGCTCCTTCGTGGACAAGGGTGTTGATGTCATCGCCTTCTCCCCCGTCGTCGAAACCGGCTGGGAACCCGTTCTCAAGGAAATCAAGGCCGCCGGCATCCCCGTCATCCTGACCGACCGAGCCGTCAAGGTTTCCACCCCCGATCTCTACGTCACCTTCATCGGTTCCGACTTCGTCGAGGAAGGCCGCCGCGCCGCCAAGTGGCTCGTCGAAAAAACCGGTGGCAAGGCCAGTGTCGCCGAGCTGGTCGGCACCCCCGGCTCCGCCCCCGCCATTGACCGCAAAAAAGGCTTTGAGGAAATCATCAAGGACTCCCCCGGTATCAAGATCATCAAGTCCCAGAGCGGCGAGTTCACCCGCGCCAAAGGCAAGGAGGTCATGGAGTCCTTCCTCAAGTCCCCCGAAGGCAAACAGATCAACGTCCTCTACGCCCACAACGACGACATGGCCCTCGGTGCCATCCAGGCCATCGAGGAAGCCGGACTGAAACCCGGCAAAGACATCATCATCGTCTCCATTGACGGCGTCCGTTCCGCCTTCGAAGCCATGGTGGCGGGTAAACTCAACTGCACCGTCGAGTGCAACCCGCTCATCGGCCCGCAGCTCTTCGACCTCGTCGCCAAGGCCGCCGCCGGCGAAAAACTCCCCGCCCGCATCCCCGTCGAGGAAGGCGTTTACGACCAGTCCAAGGCCGCCGAAGCCCTCCCCAAGCGCCAATACTGAGCTGGGAACGCGTCACGCCCGCGACGCATCCTGCCTCGAAATTATTAATTACTAATTCTTAATTATTAATTACAAAAACCATGCCCCCCCTCCTCCAACTCCGAGGCGTCTCCAAGCGCTTCACCGGAGTCGTCGCCCTCGACGGTGTGGACTTCAACGCCTACTCCGGTAAGGTCCACGCCCTCATGGGCGAAAACGGGGCCGGCAAAAGCACCCTCATCAAGGCTCTCACCGGCGTCCACCCGCGGGACGCCGGCGAGATCACCCTTGATGGCAAACACATCAGCCCCACCTCGCCCCGCGAAGCTGAGGCTGTCGGTGTGAGCACTGTGTATCAGGAGGTTAACCTCATTCCCGACCTCTCCATCGCGGAAAACATCTGCCTGGGCCGCCAGCCGAAACGCCTCGGCCTCCTGCGCTGGGCCGGCATCCGCGAACGCGCCCGCGCCGCCCTCGCCCGCCTCGGTCTCGAAAAACTCGACGTCAACCAGACACTCTCCGCCTGCTCCATCGCCATCCAGCAGCTCGTCGCCCTGGCCCGCGCCCTGGATGTGGACGCCAAGGTCCTCATCCTCGACGAGCCCACCTCCTCGCTCGACGCCCGCGAGGTCGAGGAACTTTTCGCCGTGGTCCGCAAACTCCGCGACCAGGGCATGGCCATCATCTTCGTCTCCCACTTTCTCGACCAGGTTTACTCCCTGGCCGACCGCATCACCGTCCTGCGCAACGGCAAACTCGTCGGCGAATACATCGCCGCCCAACTCCCTCGGCTCCAATTGGTTGCCCACATGATGGGCCGCAACCTGGCCGAGGTCGAGGCCCTCCAGCACCGCGCCCCGCCCGGCACGCCGCCGGGCAAAACCATCCTCGAGACCAAGCAGCTCGGCCGCAAAGGCTCCATCGAACCGACCGACCTCCATGTCCGCCAGGGCGAGGTCCTGGGCTTCGCCGGTCTCCTCGGGTCCGGGCGTTCCGAACTGGCCCGCCTGCTCTTTGGCGTGGACCACGCCACCAGCGGCGAACTCCACGTGGACGGCGAAAAAACCTCCTTCGGCTCGCCCCGCGACGCCATCCAGCGCGGCTTTGCCTTCACCCCCGAGGACCGCAAGATACAGGCCATCCTGCCCAACCTCACCGTCCGCGAAAACCTCGTCATCGCCCTCCAGGCCCGCCGGGGCCTCTGGAGCCGCCTCCCCCGCGCCGAACAGGACGCCCTGGTCGAGAAGTTCATCAAGGTGTTGAAAATCAAGACCAGCGGTCCCGAGCAGCTCATCAAAAACCTCTCCGGCGGCAACCAGCAGAAGGTCATCCTGGCCCGCTGGCTCGTGACCGAGCCCCGCCTGCTCATCCTCGACGAGCCCACCCGCGGCATTGACGTCGGGGCGCAGGCCGACATCGAGCGCCTCCTCGCCGAACTGCGCGATCAGGGGCTAGCCATCGTCTTCATCTGCTCCGACGCCTCCGAACTCTCCCGCAACAGCCAGCGTCTCATCGTCCTTCGCGACCACGCCAAGGTCGCCGACCTCGCCGGAGCCGATGTCTCCGAACACGGTGTCATGCACGCCATCGCCCACTCCGGCCCCTCAGCCCCATGAGCCCCACCGATTTCATCCTCTGGCCCGTCCTCGCGGCCCTCCTTTTTTTCACGAGGAAACAGGCGCTCATGAAGCCTCTCCTGGCCTTGACCTTGCTCCTGCTTTACAACCGTTTCTGCTCCCCCGGTTTCTTTGACCTCGAAATCAAGGAAGGTCACCTCTACGGCCGCCTCATAGACATCCTCAACCAGGGAGCCAAAGTCATGCTCCTCGCCCTCGGCATGTCCCTCGTCATCGCCACCGGCGGCGTGGACCTCTCCGTCGGCGCCATCATGGCCGTGGCTGGAGCCGTTCTGGCCCAAGGGGTGGCAGCCCGGGGCTGGTCGCCCGCCACCGCGATCACCGCCGCCCTCGGCGTTTCCGCCCTGCTGGGCCTGTGGAACGGCCTGCTCGTCGCCTTCCTCCGCATCCAGCCCATCGTCGCCACGCTCATCCTCATGGTCGCCGGACGCGGTCTGGCCATGCTCATCACCGACGGCCAGATCATCAACTTTGAGAACCCTTCGCTGGTCTTCCTCGGCAACGGCTACTTCCTCGGCCTGCCCTTCACGCTGACACTCGTTCTCGTCATGCTGGGACTCACCGCCTTCCTCACCCGCCGCACCGCCCTCGGCCTCTTTCTGGAGGCCACGGGTGACAACGAAACCGCCTGCCGCTACGCCGGCCTGCCCGCACGCAACGTCAAGTTTCTCACCTACGTCTTCGCCGCTTTCTGCGCCGGTCTGGCCGGCCTCATCGCCACCTCCAACATCAAAAGCGCCGATGCCAACAACATCGGGCTCTACCTCGAGCTCGACGCCATCCTCGCCGTCGTCGTGGGCGGGGCCGCCCTCACCGGCGGACGCTTCCACCTCCTCGCCGCCATGGTCGGCGCACTGTTCATCCAGACCCTCACCACGACCCTCTACGCGGCCAACGTCAGCGCCGATATCGCCCCCGTCCCCAAGGCTCTGGTCATCATCGCCGTCTGCCTCCTGCAAAGCCCCGTGCTCCGCCCCAAACTCGCGAAACTCCTCGCCAAAAAGGAACGCCCCGCATGAAACGCCCCGACCCGCGCCTCCTCCCCACCCTCGCCTCGCTCGGGGTGCTGCTCCTCCTCTTCGGCCTGGGCTGCCTCCGTTTTCCCGATCTGCTTTCCCCCCGGGTCATCCTCAACCTCTTCGGTGACAACTCCTGCCTCGGCGTCGCCGCCATCGGAGCCACCTTCGTCATCCTCTCCGGCGGCATTGATCTTTCCGTTGGGGCCGTGGTGGCTTTCACCGGCATCCTCGTCGCCTCCCTCCTCGGACACGGCGTCCCTCCTCTCGCCGCCTTTGCCCTCGCCCTGCTCGTCGGCACCCTTTTCGGCACCCTCATGGGCTGGCTCATCCAGACCTTTGAACTCCCGGCCTTCCTCGTCACGCTCGGCGGCATGTTCCTGGCCCGGGGCCTGGCCTTCATCATCCACCCGCAGTCCATCGCCATCGAACACGCCTTCTACGCCGACACCCTGCCCGGATTTTCCCTTCACATCGGCAGCACCACCAACGCCGCCGGCCGCGCCATCCCCCTCCTTCTTCCCTTCACCGCCGTCTGTCTCGGCGCCGCCACCCTCATCGGCACCCTGCTGGCCCGCTCCACCGCCTTTGGCCGCGACATCTACGCCATCGGTTCCAGCGAGTCCTCCGCCCGCCTCATGGGCGTGCCTGTGGCCCGGACCAAAATCCTTGTTTACGGCCTGGCCGGCTTCATGTCGGCCTTCGCCGGCCTGGTGGACACCTTCTACAAACAGTCCGGCAACCCCGCCTCCTTCGTGGGGCTCGAACTCGAGGCCATCGCCGCCGCCGTCATCGGTGGCACCCTCCTGCGCGGCGGCGTCGGCTACATCCCCGGCACCCTCGTCGGCGTCCTCATCCTCGGCCTCATCCAGACCCTCGTCACCTTCCAGGGAAACCTCAGTTCCTGGTGGACCAAAATCGCCATCGGCGGCCTCCTCTTCGTCTTCATCCTGCTCCAGCAGGTGCTCTCCAAACGCAAGGCCTGAGCGGGAAACGCCCCGCTTGACGTTTTGCCGTAACGAAGGCACTTTCCCCGCCATGAAAACCACGCTCGATCTCCCCGACGAAGTTTACGCCCGCGCCGAAACCTACGCCGCCCAACACGGCATCACCTTGAGCAAACTGGTGGCCGAAAGTTTGGAAAAAACGGTCCGACCCGAGCCCGTTTCCGAATCCGAGCACACGGACAGAATGGCAAAGCTTTTTAAGGTTCTCAAGGCCAGTAACGCCGAGCCAATGAAGCCTATGAAACGTGAGGAAATCTATGACCGTCAAGTGTTTCGTTGATACGAACATCCTGCTTTACTCAGGATCATCCGCTCCGGCCGATGCAGTCAAGGCCGCCAAGGCGGCTGAAATTCTGCAACGACAGCCTTTCGGGATTTCGGGTCAGGTTCTTCAGGAGTTTGTGGCCAACGCCTTGGGAAAAAAATCACTCGGCTACTCGGAGGAAACCGTCTTGGCCATTTTGGAAAATCTGAAGACGATCCCCACGGTCCCCGTCACCCGCGAACTCGTGCTGGAAGCCCTGCGACTCAGGGTCCGCCACCAACTCTCCTACTGGGACGCCGCCATCCTGGCCGCAGCCCTTGAGCTGCGCTGCGAAGTCCTTTATTCCGAAGACTTTAACCACGGCCAGGTTTACGATGGAGTTAAGGCCGTAAACCCATTCGCCTAATTGTCTCACATGCTGCCCGAAGCCGATTTTGGAACCCAAAATCCATCCAAATTCAGGCTGCAAGTGCAGGTGGAGCAACGCCCACCAATTTTTAATTTTTAATTCTTAATTTTTAATTTCATCAGAGATGACCCACACCCTCACCTCCCCTTCCGGTCTCTCCGCCTCTTTCATCCCGTTCGGGGCCTCGCTCACCCGCCTGCTCGTTCCGGACCGCGACGGCAAACTGGCCGACATCGCCCTGGGCTTTGACACGCCCGAGGAATACCCGCAGCACGGCAACCCCTACTTCGGCTGCATCGTGGGCCGGTTCGGCAACCGGATCAACCAGGGCCGCTTCACTCTCGACGGCACCACCCACCAGCTCCAGCTCAACAATGGCGCCCACCACCTCCACGGCGGTTTCGACGGCTTCCAGCGGCGCGTCTGGACCATCACCCGCCTCTCCCCCCAGGCCCTGCGTTTCACCTACCGCAGTCCCCACGGCGAGATGGGTTACCCGGGCAACCTCGACATCGCCGTCACCGCCACTCTGACCGGCACCGCCCTTCGCTTCGACTACGAAGCAACCTGCGACCAGGCCACGCTCCTCAACCCCACCAACCACACCTACTTCAACCTCGGCGGACACGACTCCGGAACCATCACGGGACACGAACTGCGCATCGCCGCCTCCCGTTTCACCCCGGTCAGCTCCGAGCTCATCCCCACCGGCGAGATCGCCTCAGTCGCCGGCACGCCCTACGATTTCCGCCACCTCCACCGCGTGGCTGACCAGCTCGACGACACCGGCCTCACCCCCGCCGGTTATGACCACAACTTCGTCCTCGATGCCGGCCAGTCCGCCGTCCCGGTTTACGCCTGCGAGGTCCACGAGCCGGTTTCCGGCCGCGTCATGCGCGTCCACACCACCGAGCCCGGACTCCAGTTTTACTCCGGAAACTTCCTCGACGGCTCGCTCGTCGGCAAAGGCGGCCACCGCTACCGGCGCTACGGCGCGTTTTGTTTGGAAACGCAGCATTTTCCCGACGCCCCCAACCACCCGCACTTCCCTCAGTGTTTCCTGCGGCCCGGCGAAACCTTCCGTTCCTCCACGGTTTACGAGTTTTCCACCCGCTGAGCCCGTCGCCGCAGCCGCACGGCCCTTCCTCCCTCATACGTTCCCTTCTTCATGAATCATAAAACTCTCCTCCTGAGCGGCTTACTCGCCCTGACGGGCGCTCCGGCCCTGATGGCCGCCGCCGAGCCCGCCCGGGCCTCCGTCACCTTCGATGTGAACGCCGCCGGGATCCCGGTCTCCCCCACCCTCCACGGGCTTTTTTTTGAGGACATCAACTACGCGGCGGACGGCGGCCTCTACGCCGAGCTGATTCAGAACCGTTCCTTCGAGCACCGCGACCCGCTGTTCGCCTGCAAGGAAAACGCCCTCGCCGGGTCCAAGGGCAGTCTGACCATCGCCCAGGCCGAGTCGCTCAACGAAAGAAACACCAACTTCCTCAGGATCAAGGTGGAGCAGGCCGGCGGAGGCTACGGTTTCACCAACTCGGGCTTTGACGGCATCAGCCTCAAGGCGGGCGAACGCTACCGTTTTTCGATCTTCACCCGCGGGGAAGCGCTCCCCCTCCGCGTTCTGCTTCTGGGCGCGAAAGGGGAAACCCTCGCCGAGGCCAGACTCTCCCCCGCCGCTCCCGGCTGGAACCGCCAGGAGGTCTGGCTCACCGCCTCCGCCGACTGCCCCGCCGCCAGTCTCGCCGTCCTCGCCGGAGCGGCCGGCACCGTGGATGTGGACATGGTTTCCCTCTTCCCCGAGAAGACCTTCCGCAACCGCCCCAACGGACTCCGCGCCGACCTCGCCCAGGCCCTGGCCGACCTCAAGCCCGGCTTCATGCGTTTCCCCGGCGGCTGCATCGTGGAGGGCAACTCCCTGGCCAACGCCTACCGTTGGAAGGACACCGTCGGCCCGGTCGAGGCCCGCTACCAAAACGCCAACCTGTGGTCCGACAAGCAGTCACCCGACTACAACCAGACCTACGGCCTCGGCTTCTTTGAGTTTTTCCAACTCTGCGAGGACATCGGCGCCAAACCTGTCCCGGTGCTTAACTGCGGCATGTCCTGCCAGTTCCGCAAAGGCAAGAATGTGCCCCTGGCCGAACTCACACCCTGGATTCAGGACGCCCTCGACCTCATCGAGTTCGCCAACGGTCCCGTCTCCACGAAATGGGGCGCCCTCCGCGCCTCCATGGGCCATCCCGAGTCCTTCCACCTCGACCGCATCGCCGTCGGCAACGAGCAGTGGGGCGCGGAATACTTCGAGCGCTACCAGGCCTTCCACACCTCCCTCGCCGCCCAGGCCCCCGAGATCAAGATCATCAGCTCGTCCGGCCCCGGCCTCAACGACGCCCATTGGACCGACGCCTGGAAGCGCTTCAAGTCCGGCACCCCGGCCGACATCGTGGACGAGCACTACTACATGCCGGTGGACTGGTTTCTCAACAACCACGACCGCTACGCCGCCTACAGCCCCTCCGGCCCCAAAATCTTCGCCGGCGAGTTTGCCGCCCACGAGAAGGACCGCCGCTCCACCCTCCGCGCCGGCCTGGCGGAAGCCTCCTTCATGACCGGACTGCTGCGCCACGGCGATGTCGTGGACATGTCCTCCTACGCCCCGCTCTTCGCCAAGTTTGACCACGCCCAGTGGTCGCCCAACCTCATCTGGTTCAACAACTCGCAGGTCCTGCTCACGCCCTCCTACCACGTCCAGGCCCTCTTCGCCCAGAACCGCCCCGACACCGCCCTCCCCACCACCGTGGCGGCCGCGGGCGACACCTCCCCCTCCGGCCGCATCGGCGTGGGCACCTGGAACACCCAGGCCGAATACAAGGATTTCCGCGTCACCTCGGCCGACGGCAAGGTCCTCTACGAATCCGGCACCTCCGCCAACATCAGGGAGTGGCAGACCGCCGGCACCGGCAGCCAGTGGTCCCTCTCGAACGGGGTCCTCGCCCAGAAGGCCGGCGGGGAAAACCTCCGCGCCCACCTCGGCTCGCCCTCCTGGAGCGACTACCCCCTCAGCCTCAAGGCCCGCAAGCTGTCCGGGGCGGAAGGTTTCCTTATCATCTTCCAGACCAAGGACATCGAGACCCCCAGCTGGTGGAACCTCGGCGGCTGGGGCAACACCGCCCACGCCCTCGACAACGGCGGCCTCCCCGGCACCAGGGTCAAAGGGACGATTGAAACCAACCGCTGGTATGACATCCGCCTCGAACTCTCCGGCAAACACGTCCGCGCCTTCCTCGACAACAAACTGATCCAGGAAGGAGACCGCAACGTCCCGCCCTCCCTCTTTGCCGCCGCCGGACTCGACAAGACAGCGAAGGACCTCGTGGTGCAACTGGTCAACCCGTTCGACCATCCCGCCACCGTCACCGTCTCGGCCGCCGGCTTGGGCCACAAGCCTCGCTCCGTCCGGGTCACCTCGCTTTCCCACGCCGATCAGCTGGCTGTGAACACCCTGGAGATGCCCGGCAACGTGGCCCCGTCCGTTTCAACCAAAGCCATTGCGGGAGAAACGTTTGAGATCACCCTACCGCCCTTCACCCACGAGGTCCTCCGCACCCCCCTCTGAGCCATCCCGCCCACCTTTCCCCATGTTTCCCCCGCTCCGCACCCTCCTCGCCGTCGGCACCGTTCTCACCTGCCTCCCGCTTGTCTCCGCCGAGATAAACAACCCGCTCATCAAACAGCGCGCCGACCCGCACCTCACCCTCGATGCCGACGGTTACTACTATTACACCGCCACCGTCCCGGAATACGACCGCCTCGAAATCCGCCGCGCCCGCACCCTCGCCGACCTGCCCAAGGCCGAGTCCAAGGTGATCTGGAAAAAGCATGAGTCCGGCGCGATGGGCAGCCACATCTGGGCTCCCGAACTCCATCACATTGACGGCAAGTGGTATGTCTATTTCGCCGCCGGAGGCTCCAAGGATGTCTGGGCCATCCGCATGTATGTCCTGGAAAACGAGTCGCCCAACCCGCTGGAGGGCAAATGGATCGAGAAGGGGCAGATCAGGACCAAGTGGGAGACCTTCTCCCTCGACGCCTCCACCTTCGTCCACCAGGGCCAGCGCTACCTCATCTGGGCCCAGGCCGATCCCGCCATCAAGTCCAACACCAACCTCTACCTCTCGAAGATGGACACGCCCTGGTCCGTGACCGGCCCGCAGGTCATGCTCTCCCAGCCCGATCTCCCCTGGGAACGCATCGGCTACAAAGTAAACGAGGGGCCCACCGTCATCGCCCGCAACGGGCGCATCTTCCTCACCTATTCCGCCGCCGCGACGGACGCCAACTACTGCCTCGGCCTCCTCACCGCCAAGGACGACGCCGACCTCCTCCAGGCCTCCTCCTGGACCAAGGCGCAGCAACCCGTCTTCAAAACCTCGGACGCCACCTCGCAGTTCGGCCCCGGCCACAACTGCTTCACCACCACGGCCGACGGCAAGACGGACCTCCTCGTTTACCACTCCCGCAACTACCGCGACATCAAGGGCGACCCGCTCCACAACCCCGACCGCCATACCCGCGTCCAGCCCTTCACCTGGAACGCCGACGGCACTCCCCACTTCGGCGTCCCCGTGGCCGACGGCGCGTTGAAACTCCCCTGAGCCGGTCGTATCACCCTGGGAGCGCCAGGCTCAGCACTGGCATGGGCGTGTGCGGCCGAGGCAGGGCCGGTGCTGAGCCCGGCGTTCCCGGGGCCAACGCCCGCCGCCTCACTTGGCCGGCTCGGCGTTCCACACCTTCAGGTCGTCGAAACTGCCGTCCTTGCCCATCACGCCGAATTCGATCTTGGACTTGGTGGCATGGCCGATGCCGGACGACTTCAGGAAACCCGAGGGTTTGCCGTCAATCGTCACGCGCATGGTGTCTCCCACCGTTTCCACCACGAGGACATACCATTTTCCGGCCTCGAGTTTGGCGGGGAAAGTGGCCTGCTTCCCGGCCATGCGTTTGGCCACCTCGGCCTTTTTCGCCGGATCGGCCCGCATCGCCTTGATCTCCTCGTTCTGGCTGCCGTCGCGCTCGTCCATGAGGGTGACGCTGTTGAGGCGGACCTGGGCGCGGCAAAGGTGCCCGTAATGCGCCCCCTTGTAGGCGCGGTCATCAAACTCCACGTCCATCATCGTCGCCCCGTCGAAACGGATTTTGACCTCCACCACACTGTCCTTTGTCGGCACTTCCAACCCATGCACCGCGGCATGCGGGGTCACGGCCGGTTTGCCATCGGCGGCGGGGATGTCCTTGTCGCGCGTCTGGGTGCCCTTGAGCACGCCTTTTTCCAACACAAAGGTCGGCACCACCACCTTGTCCCAGAGTTTGCCAGGCTGGGCGGCCTCAAAGTCATCGGAAAACAGCAGGTCCTTCTTCACCGCGATGGATTCAGCCGGAATCGAAGGCGTGTCGGCGGCAGACAGGACCGGGGCGAGGAGGCAGCAGAAGGCAAGGAAGGGGCGCATGGGAATGAGGTCTGAGTAAGGATGGACCACCCCTGACAACCCAAAGGGCCGATGGTGCCCCGGGAAGACGGGAAAGTGGTTCGGGAGGACGGCGCCCCGCCTCTGCCCCAGGTTTCCCACTGCTTAATCCCGACGAAGGAATACCAACCGCGCTTTGGTTTTAGATTTTTCGAGGCCAACCTTTCTGGCACCGCCTCCGGGGTGCTGGGAATTGTGCAGTATTCCGGGGGTGGCACTTCGTTGACCCCCGGCTACCTTCTTTCACCCCTCCGGGGTGGATTGGCTGGCTGTCCCGGAGGGACAGTTGAGCTTAGCCCGGGGTCAGGCGTTCGTGCCACCACCTCGGGTTTTCTCCCTATCAGACCCCGCCCTGGAGGGGCGGTAGAGAGGGGACATCCCCATCACTTACCGTCCAAAAGCTTGGCGCGATTGGTATAAAACCAAGGTTTGCCCGCCCCACCCCTCACCCCGGCCTGGCCAAGGTTACCCTTAACACTCGCACGGCCTCACCTGGACCCCCGCACACCTTGACCTTGAGCCGACAAAGATAGGGTCCGAGCTGACCCAAGCTTAGCCTTAACACTGACACACCTTTAAATTCATCTTACACATCTAGGTAAAAACACTTAAAATGATTCACCTTAAGCTCGTTCAGCTTAGGTCCGACCTTGTGCAAGATTTACCCCGACCCAGCGCAAGATATACCTTAAGGTGTGAGAAGAATAGGCTTCAGGAGGTAAAGATTACCCCGAAGCCCGTTCAGATTCGTCTCAGAAACGTGCAGATTCACCTTGACCCGTTACGGCATGCCATGGGAGCGTTGGCGTGAAAACATACGGCGTCAGTATGAACGCCTGATGTTTTCACACCCTCCACCTCCACCCCCATGAATGACCACGAATACGCCATCTACGAGGCTCTGAACGGAGCCCACGAATTCGGCGGCACCTACGCCGCCTCGTTCCCCGAAACCAGCAATGCCCTGCGGGACTTTGCCCGCATCCCCGCCCTCCTCGGGGAAATCGCCCCGGGCGACAGCCGCCCCGGCCTGGCCGCCAGCCCGGCCACGGGCAAAAAACAGAGCCTGATTGACGAGGTCCGCTCCGACCTCATCGCCATCGCCAAAACCGCCCGCACCATCGCGGACCAGGACCCCGGCTTCGACACCACCTTCAAGGTGGGCGACATCTCGCACCGCTCCACCGTGGAGACGGCCCGCCACTTCCTCCGCGAACTCACCCGGCCCGGGGTCGCCGCCAAGTTCATCGCCTACGATCTGCCCCCGGACTTTGTCGCCCATCTGGAGCAGGACCTCGCCGCCATCACCGAAACCAGCGAGGACCAGAAGGAGGACAAACGCGAGGCCGCCGGCGAAAACGAAAAACTCCGCTCCCTCATCCGCGAGGGCAAGGAGCTCCTCTTCCGCCTCAACACCTCCGTGCGCAACCGCTTCCGCAACCAGCCCGCCATCCTGGCCGAGTGGCAGACCGCCTCCCACGTCCGCCGCCAACGCCGCAAAACCGATGACCACCCCGCCCCGGTCCTGGTCGCCGCCACCTGAACCCCCACCCCGATGCCACCACGAATGCGGGCCTCTCCAGGCCCGCATTTTTTTTGCGCCCTTCCCACACACGGCCTGCGCGGACCACGTTCAAGGCACCACGTCTCGACCGCGCACAGCGCTTTGGACTGCGGCCGCAACGCTCTGGCAACGACCCGCTTTCAGGAGTCTTCCGGCGAGTCGCGTCGCGAGGACCTGAACGTAGCCCAGCCCGGGATGGCATCACTTCCGCCTCAAGACGGGACAACCTGCGCCCGAAGCACCTTCGCTTTACGTCCGGGTGGAGCGGCGCTCATCGTTTCCGCGACCACCGCCGGACGGCAAACTCCGGCCGCTCCAGCAGGATTTCCCCGGGCGCGAACGCCGTCTCATGTTCGGGGAAAAACACGTCGCCCTCCGGCCTGAGCCTCACCTCGGTGAGGAGGAGTTCGGAGCAGTGCGGCAGCAGCGCGCGGTAGAGTTCCGCCCCGCCCGCCAGCCAGACGTTGCGGCCCTCGTCCGCCGCCGCGGCCAGAGCCGCCTCGGGGGAGGGAAACAGGCGCGTGCCCGGCGGTGTGTCCGGGCGGCGGCTCACCACCCAGGTCTCCCGGCCCGGCAGCGGTTTGCCGATGCTGTCGAAAGTTTTGCGCCCCATGAGCAGGACGCCCCCCAGGGTCGTCTGCTTGAAGAACTTGAAATCCTCCGGCAGCCGCCAGGGGATGTGCGGCCCGTTTCCGATGACCCGGTTCTCCGCCATGGCGGCGATGGCCCGCAGGTGGTTGACCACGAGACTCATACGGCCACAGGCGCCTTGATGGCGGGATGGGGGTCGTAGCCTTCTAGGGCGATGTCGGCAAAGGTGAGGTCCCAGACCTCGCGCACGGCCGGGTTGACCGAGACCCGGGGCAGCGGGCGCGGTTCGCGGGAGAGCTGGAGGCGGGCCTGCTCCAGGTGGTTCGAGTAAAGATGGAGATCGCCGAAGGTGTGGACGAAGTCACCCACCTGCAACCCGGTGACCGAGGCCATCAGGTGCGTCAGCAGCGCGTAGGAGGCGATATTGAAGGGCACGCCCAGAAAGAGGTCGGCGCTGCGCTGGTAAAGCTGGCAGGAAAGGCGCCCGTCGTGGACGTAAAACTGGAAGAGCGAATGGCAGGGCGGCAGGGCCATGCCGGAGATTTCGGCGGGATTCCAGGCGCTGACGAGGAGGCGGCGGCTGTCGGGCGTCTGCCGGATCATGCGGACCACCTCCGCGATCTGGTCCACCACCTGGCCGTCGGCCCCGCGCCAGGAGCGCCACTGCGCGCCATAGACGCGGCCCAGGTCGCCGTTGGCGTCGGCCCACTCATCCCAGATGGAGACCCCGTTTTCCTTGAGGTAGCGGATGTTGGTCTCGCCCCGGAGGAACCAGACCAGCTCGTGGACGACACTTTTCCAATGGACCTTCTTGGTCGTGACGAGGGGAAACCCCTCGGCCAGGTTGAAGCGGGCCTGGGCCCCGAAAAGGGAGAGCGTGCCCGTGCCGGTGCGGTCGGTGCGGCTCCGCCCGTTTTCCAAAACATGGCGGAGCAGGTCGTGATAGGCGCGCATGGCCGGGCGTCAGCGTGGGGACAGGATCGAGCGGGCCACCGGGTAAAGCCCCAGCCCGAAGACGGCGCCCAGAAGGTAGGAGAGTCCGTTCCACTCGGTGCCGGAAACCACCAGGCTGACCGAGGCGAAGATCGAGCTGGCGCAACACACGATGCCCATGATGAGCAGAAGTTTGTCAAACTTGGAAGGCCTCGCGGGAGTGGTCGCGGCCGGGGCGGGGGCCGGCGCGGCCGCCGGGGTGGCGGGACGGGTGGAGGCAGCGGCCTGGACCGGGGCGGGAACCGGCGCGGGGGCCGGCACCGGGGCGGTGGTCGGGCGCGTGGCCCCGACCGAGGGCACGGTGGAGCGCGGGGGAGGCACGGGCGAGACGGAAGGGGACGAGGACCGGGGCGGAAGCGCGGGGTGGGTCACCGGGGCCGGGGCCGGCTGGGAGGCACGGACGGGGAACGGGGCGTGGCGAATTGATCCCGGCGGGGTGGCGGAGCCCGGGTGGGAGGCATGCCCCGGGTGGGAAACATCGGACGGTTGGGGAGGCTGGGTGTTTTTCACCTTGATGACCTGGGACCGGTTCTCGTTCAGGATTTCACGCTCCTCCTCCGTCAGCCGGGGCAGATTGGTGCGGCTGACGGGGCGGGGGCGGTCCTCCTCGTCCTTCTCCAGCCGCTTCTTCATGATCTCTGGCGAAATGTATTTCGTCATCGAATCAGGCAGGTCGAGCATCTTGGCGTTGTCCTCCGCCCGCTTCGCGACGTTGTCCAGGGCCAGGCGCCCCCGGGCCGTGCGTTCGCTGGGCGGCTGCAGCTCGGGAACGGTTCCGAGGGGGACCCAGCTGGTGGCGTTTTCCGGACGCACCATGGTGTCCTTGCGGAGCACATCGTCACGGAGCATCCGCTGGATGTCCTCAACCGGGTAGAAATCGCTTTCCTGATCGCGAAGCTTGTATTGCCAGAGCATGGGGGCGTGTAGGGTGGGACGTTCGAGGCAGGCTGGCAGACGGCGAACGGGTGGCGAAACAAAAAAGAGGTGCCGCAAGAAGGAAGCGCGGCTTGCCGGACTGGCTTGAATTGTCTTATCAAACCCCATGCACATCCTGGTCGCCGAAGACGATGACCTTTCCCGCCGCCTGCTCGACAGCCACCTGCGGCGGCTGGGTTATCAGACCACGCTGGCCTCGGACGGCGAGGAGGCCTGGCGGATGTTCAACCTCACCCCCTTCCGCATCGTCGTGTCGGACTGGCTCATGCCGGGCCTGGACGGGCTCGAACTCTGCCGGCGCCTCCGCGCCCGTCCCAACACCGACTACACCTACGTCATCCTCCTCACCGCCAACCTCGCCCAGGAGGGCGCGCTCGACACCGCGATGGCCGCCGGGGTGGACGATTTCCTCGCCAAACCGCTGGACCGTCATCAGCTTGAGGTCAGGCTGCGCGTGGCTGAACGCATCGTCAGGGCGGCGTCCCGGATCAAGTCCCTGGAAACCATGCTCACCGTCTGCGCCTACACCAAAAAGATCAACCTGCCCGACGGCGGCTGGCAGAGCATCGAGGAGTTTCTCGACACCCACCTCGGGATCAAGGCCTCCCATGGCATCGCCCCGGATTACTACGAAGCGGTCATCAAGCCCGAACTCCAGCGCATGAGGGACGAGGCAAGCCGGGGCTGAGCGGGACAGTCGGGAAAGGCGCGGTCAGATGTCCATGGCCGCATCCGCCGGGCTTTCCCCCGGCGGCTTCACCCGGGGGGCGGTGTTGCGAAGGGAAAGTTTCCGCGGGCCGGCAACCTTGCCGGGGAAGGGGGTGCGCGACACGACCCCTTCGATCTCCTTGCGCAGGCGGTCCGTCCAGGAGGGTTTCAGCCGGGCCATCAGCTGCGTCTGGCTTTCGAAAATCGCGGCACGGAAATCGGGGGAGGACCCGGGCGGATGCGCGGCCGAACCCATCTCAAAAGTGACATCACGGAACACCCAGTAAAGCAGCTCATCCAGCCGGTCCGAAGTCAGGCGCGAGACCTCTTCTCCCCGGTTGTAAAAGATGTAATGGTAATAAATTTCGCCAACGCTGACGTAGTGGTGCCTGGCCTCATCCATCCGGCCAAGGGCGGGAAGCAGGTTGGCGGGGACGTTGATTCGTCCGGCCAGCCGGGAGATCTGCATCTCGACCATTTCAAGACTGGGCAGTCCGGCGAATTCAAGTTCTTGGTCCATGAGGGGTCATGAGCCCGAAGGCAGCGACGTGCCGTCTCCCTTGGCAAACCCCGATGTCCCCGGGGCGCGACATTTTCAGTTGAGTGATCACCACCGGAACCCGCGCCCTGAGTTTAGGCTGGCACGGCTCACTTCCGGCGATTGCCTGTCCTTCCCCGCATGCCTGACTGGCTCCTTCATGACCGAACGCTCCTCTGGCTCGCCGCCGCCGCCTATGGCCTGGCCTGCGTCTGGAGGCTGCCCGAGTTGCGCAAAGCCCAGGCCGTCTCCTCCCTTGGTCCCCTCGCCTGCCTGGCGGTCGGCTTTGCCGCCCAGACCTTCGGACTTTATCTGCGGGGCCTCAAAACCGGGGGCTGCCCGATCGGAAACGTCTTCGAGGTCATCCAGTTTGTCGGCTGGACCGCCATGGCCATCGTCCTGGTCGTCGGTCCCGCCTTCCGCCTCAGCCTGCTGGGCTTTTTCACCGCCGGCTTCGCCTTCCTGGTTTCCTTTGCCTCCCTCCTCATCCCGGCCCTGGACCCGGAAAAGGCCGCCCGCCTGAAGCTGCCGCCCCTGGTGGAGCTGCACGCCGCCACCGCCCTTTTCAGCTACGGCTTTTTCGCCGTCCTGGCCCTGTGCTCGGCCATGTGGCTGGTCGAGGAATTCGGCCTCAAACACCGCCGCCTGAACCGGGTTTACAGCCTGCTCCCGCCGCTGGTGGAGACGGACCGGATGAACCGCCGCCTGCTCTTGGCCGGGTTCACCACCCTCACCCTCTCCTACGCCCTCATCACCGCCCGCTTTCTCCAGGCCCCCGACTCCGTCGCCCCCCTCAAGATCGCCTTTTCCTGGGCCGTCTGGCTGGCCTATGCGGGCATCATCCTCGCCTACCTGACCAACCGCCTCCTGGCCCGCCGCTTCGCCTGGGCCTGAATCGCCGCCTTCTCGCTCGCGCTCGTTTCCCTGGCGCCGATTCAAAAGCCGGCCCCGGCCGCCCCCACCTCCCACTGAGCGATGTCCGAATCCAGACTGTTTGTCGTGGGCACCACCCACCACCTCGCCCCGTTGGAGCTGCGGGAACGTTTCACCCTCGACGCCCCGCGCACCGAATCCCTCTACCAGGCCGTCCGGGCCGCCGCCACCGAGGCCTTCGTGCTCGGGACCTGCAACCGCGCCGAACTCTACGCCGTGGCCCCCGCCTCTCGGGCCGAGGAGCTCCACCGGCTCCTCCCCGAGGCCCTCGGGGTGGACCCCAAGGTCTTCGCCAGTCACTCCTTCCAGGCGGCCGATGCCGCCGCCGTCGCCCACCTGCTCGAAGTCGCCTCCGGGCTTGATTCCCAGATCATCGGGGAAACCGAGATCCTCGGGCAGGTGAAGGAATCCTACGACGACGCCACCCGCCGCGGCACCGTCGGCCCCGCCCTCCACCGGCTCCTCCAAAAGGCCTTCCAGACCGCCAAAAAAGTCCGCAGCGAGACCGCCGTGGGCCGCGGCCAGGTCAGCATCGGCAACATCGCCGTGGAATTGTCCGCCCGGATCTACGGCGACATCTCCCGCGCCCGCATCCTCGTCATCGGCAGCGGCGAGGTCGCGGAAAAGACCGCCACCTCCTTCATCAGCCGCGGCGCCCGCCAGGTCACCGTCACCAGCCGCACCCTCGCCCATGCCGAGGAGCTGGCCGCGCGCCTGCCGGCCCAGACCATCCGCTGGGAGGCGCACCAGGCCGTGCTGGGCCGGTTCGACATCGTGATCTCCGGCACGGCCGCCCCCGAATACATTGTCCACCATAAGGTTGCGGAAGCAGCCATCCGCCTGCGCCCCCGCCAGCCCATGTTCTACGTTGACCTGGCCATGCCCCGCGATGTGGAGCCTTCCGTCGGGGATCTGCCCAATGTCTTCCGCTACGATCTGGAGGATCTCGGGGCCATCGCCCGGGAAAACCTCCGGGCCCGGGAGGCCGAGGTGGCCGAGGTCAGGGCGGGGCTGGCACGGCGGGCGACCGACCTCCACAACGCCCTGAGGCTCTGAGGTTTACGGCCGCCTCCCTCCCGCTCAGGGCTTCAGCGGAAGGCCCACCACCACACTGGTCCCCCCGCCGGCCCTGGGATGGATTTGGACATCGCCCCCCAGGTTGCGCAGGTTGTGGCGGGCGATGGTCAGCCCCATCCCCGTCCCGATGGCGGTCTTGTGGGTCACAAAAGGCTCGAACACGTTTTTCTCCAGATCAGCCGGAAGGCCCACGCCACGGTCGTGGATGGTGAGAAGAAGCACATCCCGGTCCCCCTGTTTTTCAACAAGGGTCTCGACCAGGATCTCCGGGCGCTCCGGCGGGTTGTCCATCCGGTAACTCTCCAGGGCGTTCTGAAGCAGGTGGTGGAGGGCGGTCTCGAAGGATTCGGCGTGGGTGTGGAGCTGCGTTTCCGGAGGGCAGCGGTTGTCCAGCATCAGCTCGGGGTGCTGGGTGTTGGCGTCCAGAAAGAGGGTCAGCGTCGTGTTCAACAGCTGGGACAGCACGTGCGGCGTGCGCAGAAGGGCCCGCCCCGTGGTGAGCTGGGAAAGCTGGCGGACGATGTTGGCCATGCGCGTGACGGCGACGTCCATTTGCTCCGCCGAACGCATCACCATGGCCGGCTGGTCCGACATGCTCTTCAGGAGGTCGAGATAACCCACCACCACGCCGAGCAGGTTGTTGAGATTGTGGGCGATGCCCTGGGTCACCGCCCCGATCGCGGCCGCCTGGCGGGATTCCGAAAGGCGCTCCTGCAGCATCAGATTCTGGCGGTAAACATCCTGGATGCGGAGCTGGGTCCGCACCCGCGCCACCATCTCGTCCAGATCAACCGGCTTCGTGATGTAGTCCACCGCCCCGGCGTCCAGCCCCTCCAGCTTGCCCTCCTTCGAGGTCTTGGCCGTCACGAAGATGACGGGGATCTCCGCCGTTTCCGGAATGGCTTTCAGATGCCGGCAGATTTCGATCCCGTCCATCTCCGGCATCATCACGTCCAGCAGAAGCAGGTCCGGCAGCTCCGCCCGGCAGACTTCGATGGCCTCGCGGCCGCTGAGCGCGGTGATGATGTCCATATCCTGCCGCTCCAGTTTGCGCTGGAGCAGTTTCACATTAACTGGCTGGTCATCAACAACCAGTATCTTGGGCTTGAGGCGGGATAAGGACACTGGCCGAAAGTTAGGAAGCCTTTGGCCCCCTGGCAAGCAATCAGAACCGCGCCTCCAGGCTCCGGCCGTGGGCGTCAAGACGCTCCAGTTCGGCAAACGCGGCCACGATCGGGCGCGCCTTGGCCAGGCTCGTCTTGTCGTAGCGCACGATGCTGGTCCGGCGGTAGAAATCCTCCAGGCGCAGACCCGAACAGAAACGGCCCGCGCGGCCCGTCGGCAGGGTGTGGCTGGGGCCGGCGGTGAAGTCGCCCAGCACCGTCGGCGTGTCGCGGCCCAGCAGGATGGCCCCGGCGGTGGTGATGTCGCGGATGAGACCCTCGAAGGCCTCCGGCGCGGTATGGACCTCCAGGTGTTCCGGAGCCACGTAGTTCGCCACCTTGACGGCGGCGCAGAGATCGGGCGCGACAATGGCCACGGCCCCGACCTCCAGCACCTTGCGGATTTTGTCGGCGTGCGAGAGCGTGACAAGTTGTTGCTGCAAAGCGGCTTCCACCTTGGCCACCAGGGAGGCGTCGGTCGTCACCAGGTAAACCTTCTCCTTGCCGCTGCCGTGTTCGGCCTGGGCCAGAAGATCAGCCGCGATGAGCGCCGGCTCGGCGGTGGCGTCGGCCAGGATCATGACCTCGCTCGGGCCGGGCAGAAGGTCC
Source organism: Opitutia bacterium (assembly GCA_031411855.1). Lineage (GTDB taxonomy): Bacteria > Verrucomicrobiota > Verrucomicrobiia > Opitutales > JANOBW01 > JANOBW01. The sequence goes on along the minus strand of JANOBW010000338.1, from coordinate 3,674 downwards.
ACCCCGATGGTGCCGAAGACCTGGCGCTTGGCCTCGATCACGTAGTCGTTGCCGGGGCCGAAAACCTTGTCCACCGGACGTATGGTCTGTGTGCCATAGGCCATCGCCCCGACGGCCATCACGCCACCCAGGCGGTAAACTTCGGTGATGCCGCAGAGGCGGAGCGCGGCCAGCAGGGCCGGGGCCACTTTGCCCTCGCGGCCGGGGGGCGTGAAGACCGCGATCTCGGGCACGCCGGCGAGCCGTGCGGGCACTGCGGTCATGATCACGGTCGAGACCAGCGGCACCGAGCCGCCGGGAATCCACAGGCCCACGCGGTGGATCGGGTGGTAAACCTCGCCGACTTCCGCGCCCTGTGTGTTGCGCCCCATCCAGTCGCGGCGTAACCCCATGCGGTGGAAGGTCTCCACGCTTTCCATCGCGCCCCGGACGGCGGTGCGCTGCGCGGGCGTCAAAGCGGATTCGGCCGCGGCCAGTTCGGCCTCCGGCACGCGGAATTCGGCGGCGGTGAGTTTCGCGCCGTCAATCCGGGCGGTATGCTCGGCCACGGCGGCGTCGCCCCGGGCGCGGACGTCGGCCAGAATGGCGGAGACGGTCTCGCGGACCTCGGGCTTGCCGGCGGCCGCCGCGCAGAAGGCGGACAGGCGGGCGTCAAAATCGGGCTGCTGGGTGGAAAGAAGAAACATGGGGAAAAGTTGAAAGGGCTAAGCGAGAAGGAGCGGATGGCAAGTGGTCCCGCCTTCACCCGGTGGAAACTCGAACCGGAACAGAAATGCAAATGGTCCACGAATGACACGAATCACCACGAATGAAGTCAAAAAATCATCCCATCACGCATGTGATCAACAATGTTTTAATTCGTGTCCATTCGTGGGATTCGTGGACGATGCCTCGGAAGAATGCCTCAAGCCTCCGGCGGGGTTTCGGCGGTCTTTTTGATGGGAAGCTCCACCCCCAGCGCCTTCGCGCGTTCCGGCCAGCGCGCGGCCGCCTCACGGGCGATCGCGCTCAGCACCGGCATGAGCGGGGCGCGGGCCACGTCGCAGAGATTGAACCAGGCCGGACCGGCGTGGTTCAGGAAGGCGGGTTTCCCCTGGCGGAGGCCGAGGTTGCCGTAAGCGCCCAGGGCCTGCATCACACGCTGGGCGGCGGCGGCGTGGTAAAACGAGGCGAACACCTTCCAGCTCATGGAGTTCGGCTGGGTCAACCCGTGGTAGTAGCGAAGCAGTTCCTCCCGCTGGGAACGGTAGAGGGTCACGTAAGGGTCGTGGATGAGCGAGCCCAGATCATAAAAGAAGGTCCCCTGGCGCAGGCCTTGGAAATCAATGAAAACCGGCTCCACCCCGTTGCGCATCATGATGTTCTGAGACTGGCAGTCGCGGTGGACGAGGCCCGTCGGCAGCTTCAGCAGGCGTTCCCGCAGCTCGGCCAGCTCGGCCTTGAGCGCGCCGCGACGGGCCGATTCCAGGTTCCAGTCCATCAGGCCGCCGATGGCGTGCTCCATGAAGTATTCCTGCTCCCAGAGGTAAAGTTTGTCGTCAAAGGCGGGCATGAGCTCGACCGGCAGCGCCTCGGTCTGCTTGGGGACACCCTTGTGCAGCTCGTGCAACGCCCGGAGCACCGCCTGGTAATCCCGGCGGCGTTCCGGCCAGAGTTTGTCCCGCAGCGACCATAGGTCCGTCTCCCCGATGTCCTCCAGCAGCAGCCAGCCGTTCTCAGCCTGCTCGGCCAGCACCTTCGGAACCGAGACACCGCCTCCGGCCAGCCAGCGGGCCAGCGGGCCGTAAAGCGCGTTTTCCGGCTTGGTGCCGTCGGACACCACCAGCACGGCCGGCCCCTCGGCCAGTTTCAGGCGGAAAAAACGCCGGGCCGAGCCGCCGCGCTGGATTTCCACGCCGGAGCCATCGGGAAGGCAGCCCCCCCCGCAGGTTTCGGCCCAGGCAAGGGCCGCGTTCACATCAACAGAAGACATGCGGGGGAGGCAGTGGAAACAAGCCAAGGCAGCAAGGCAGATGTATGAGGTGTGATGGATGATGTCCGATGGAAAGGCAGGACTCCGGTCGGAACTGCTTCTCCTTCATACATCTGACATCACACTTCACACATCAACACACCGAGGCTTGCCACGGGGCCGGGAGATGTTTTCTTTCACCCGTTTTCCCAACCAGACACCTATGAACAAGCCGATTAGCGCCCAGGATGCCAAGCTTGCCGCCGCGCCCGCCCCCGAGGTCGGGCCTGAAATGAAGGGTGCCGACGTCGTCGTGCAAGCCCTTGAGCGCGAGGGTGTGGATGTAATCTTCGCCTACCCCGGCGGCGCCTCGATGGAGCTCCACCAGGCCCTCGTCAAATCCAAGAAAATCCGCACCGTCCTCCCCCGTTTTGAACAGGGCGGCGGTTTCATGGCCCACGGCTACTCCCGCGCCACCGGCAAACCCGGCGTCTGCATGGCCACCAGCGGCCCCGGCGCGACCAACCTCATCACCTGCATCGCCGACGCCTACATGGACTCCATCCCGCTGATCGCGATCACGGGCCAGGTTTACCAGAAGTTCATCGGCAAGAGCGCCTTCCAGGAGACGGACTTCTTCGGGATGACCCTCCCGATCGTGAAGCACAGCTTCCTCGTCCTCGACCCCGAGGACCTCCCCCGCGTCTTCAAGGAGGCCTTCATCATCGCCCAGAGCGGCCGTCCCGGCCCCGTCGTCATTGACATCCCCAAGGACGTGCAGATCAAGAAGATCCGCCCCACCTGGCCCGCCAGTGTCAGCATCCCCGGCCTCCCCAAGGTTCGCCAGGCTCCGGACTCCGAACTGCTCCCGATCCTCGACCTCATCGCCAAGGCCAAACGCCCGGTCCTTTACACCGGCGGAGGCGTCATCTCCTCCGTGGCCCACGATCAACTCCGTGAGTTTGCCGAGCTCACCGGCCTTCCCGTCGCCACCACCCTCATGGGCCTCGGCGGATTCCCCGAAAACCACCCGCAGTCCCTCCGCTGGTTCGGCATGCACGGCTCCGTGGCCGGAAACTGGGCCGTGGTTGAGAGCGATCTTCTCATCTGCTGCGGCGCCCGTTTCGACGACCGCATCACCGGCGTGGTCGAGAAGTTCGCCCCCGACGCCACCATCGTCCACATAGACATTGATCCCTCCGAGCACAACAAGAACAAACACGCCCACTACCCGATCCATTCGGACGTGAAGCATGCCCTCTCCCGTCTCGCCGATCTGGCCCGCGCCACCCACTTTAAAAAGCCCGACATCACCGGCTGGTGGGGCCGCATCCGCGCCTGGCAGAAAGACCACCCCTTCGCCTACGAGGACGCCAAACACATCCTCCAACAGGAGGCCATTGATGTCCTTTACCAGGAAACCAAAGGCGAGGCCCTTATCGCCACCGGCGTGGGCCAGCACCAGATGTGGGCCGCCCAGTTCTACACCTTCAACCACCCGCGCGGCTACATCAGCTCCCTCGGCCTCGGCACCATGGGCTTCGGCCTCCCCGCCGCCATTGGCGCGAAACTCGCCTTCCCGGACAAACAGGTCGTGGACATTGACGGCGACGGCTCCTTCCTGATGAACATCCAGGAGCTCGCCACCTGCGCGGTCGAAAAGATCAACGCCAAAGTGTTGCTGCTCAACAATCAACACTTGGGCATGGTCGTCCAGTGGGAG
>JANOBW010000337.1:0-5196 GCA_031411855.1 Opitutia bacterium | reverse complement strand
CCTCCGCCGTGGGTTACCAACCCACCCTCGCCTCCGAAATGGGTGCCCTCCAGGAGCGCATCACCTCGACCAAAAACGGCTCCATCACCTCGTTCCAGGCCGTTTACGTCCCTGCCGACGACTTGACCGACCCTGCTCCCGCCAACACCTTCGCGCACTTGGACTCCACCATCGTGCTCGAGCGTCGTATCGCCGAGCTGGGCATCTATCCGGCCGTTGACCCCCTCTCCTCCACCTCCAAGGCCCTTGACCCCGCCATCGTCGGTCAGGACCACTTCGAGGTCGCCCGCGGCGTCCAACGCATCCTTCAGCAATACAAGGACTTGCAGGACATCATCGCCATTCTCGGCCTTGACGAACTCTCCCCCGAGCAAAAGCAGGTCGTTTACCGCGCCCGCAAAATCCAGAAGTTCCTCTCCCAGCCCTTCACCGTGGCCGAGGTCTTCACCGGCGCCAAAGGCAAATACGTCAAGGTCGCCGACTCCATCAAAGGTTTCCGCATGATCCTGGCCGGCGAACTCGACCATATCTCCGAAAACGACTTCTACATGAAGGGTGGCATTGACGAGGTCATTGAGGCCTCCAAGAAGGCCTGAGCCAGCCCCGCACCCACCGTCCCATGCCCCTCACACTCGAGATCGTCACGCCCGAGAAAAAGGCCTACTCCGGCACGGTGGACAGCGTCGTCCTGCCCACCACCACCGGCGAAATCCAGGTCCTCCCCGGCCACGTCCCGCTGCTCACCCAGATCGAACCCGGCGACCTCATCGTCTCCGTCGGCGGCAAAGTCGAACACCTCGCGGTGGACCGCGGTTTTGCCCAGCTCGTGGGCGACACCATCACCGTCCTCGCCGAAGGTGCCATCCACGTCGAGGCGATTGACTTCGCCAAGGTCGAGGAAGCCCAGGCCCGCGCCGAAAAAGCCCTGGCCGACGCCGCCAAATCCGGCCAGGACCCGGCCGAAATCGAGCGCCTCGAAACCGTCGTCCGCTTCGCCATCGTGCAAAAGCTGGCCCGCAACCGCCGCCGATAATATCATTTCGGAAACGAACTGATCAACCACTTCAGGCCGCCCCTCACCGGGCGGCCTTTTTTGCGTCCAACGTGGGTCCGCACGCGCCGTGCGGGGTGCCTGCCTCTCCCCGGGGGTGAGCGTCTTTTCCGGGAACGCCGGGCGCTCCCAGGGAGTATTCATCGCCGTTTTTAGGAAGGGTCAGCGCCTCGGCTCCCGCCGACGCAGATCCTGCCAGAGGCACATCCAGCCAAAGAGCAGCACCGCTCCGGCGAGGAGGGAAAGGGGCAGCCAGCCGGGTTTCCGCCAGAGCGGTTCGGAAGCGTCTCGGTTCACGTCGCCGTCCTCGATCCAGCCCTGGGGATAAAGTTTGAAGTGGTGGAAAACCGGGGCCTCCCAGCCGCTATAGTGCAGTTCGGCGGAGGCCCCCGGGTAGCGGCTGCCAACAAAGGCCACGGCGGACTGGTCCACGTCGTCGAAGACAAAAATCGAGGTCGGCTGGGTGATGGCCGGCGGGTTTTGTTTCAGTTCCTCCACCGTCAGGTTGGTGATGCGGTGGTGCGGGACGTTGAAGTGAAACAACTCGTTCGAGGCCAGAACCAGCTTGCTCACGAGATAGACGCGGTGGGTGGGGGGGAGTTTTTCAATGAGCCGGAGCGACAACACCCGGCCGCCCACGTGTTTCATGGCAAAACTTCGGTAGACCTCCCACTGGTGGATTCCGGAAAAGAGGACAGCCAGCCCCATCATGGCGGGCAGGACAAGGCGGGCGCGCCGGCCCAGGTGCAGAATGAACCGGCGGGCCAGCCGCTCCAGACCCACGGCCGCGATCAGGACCAGCCCGGGCATGGCGATGTTGAGGTGCGGCCAGAAGGGCGGGTCAATCGTGAGCATCCCGCCGAAGATGAAGACCAGGACCACCCAGGCCACGGGCAGCACGCCCCCCACCTGGTTCCACCGCCGCAGGCAGAAGCCAAGCCCCAGGATCAGGCCGACGGCCACGATGCCGCCCAGCATGGGCCGGGAGAGGTAGCAGATCGTGCTTTCGTCCGGGTAAAAGAAAGGGGCCAGGAAGGTCCGGCGGAACTGCTCGCCGATGATGGTGAGGGCGTTGCCCTCGGCGTGATACTTGAGGTTGAGGTGCTGCCAGGCCCGGTCGGTCCAGAGGATGACATCGCGGCCGCGCCCGGCCAGTTTGTCGCTGCCGAGAAGGCCGAAGGCCAGGTTGGGCCCAAACGTGATGCCCATGGCCGCCACCAGCCAGATCCAGGAGCGCCAGCCCACCTGCGGGAGTTTTTTCCGCTGCCACCACCAGAAGACGATGACGGCCGCCACCAGCACCGGCCCGATCCGGCCCGAGTAATACCCCAGCAGCGCGGCTCCGAAGGCCACCCCGGAGGCGGCAAAGGCCCAGGTCCGGCCCCGGCGGAACCCCAGGGTGAGGAACACCAGGGCAAGGGTGAGGAAGAAGGTGGTGAGGGGGCCGAAAACAATCCGCGAGAAGTGGATGTGGACCGGCTCAAAGGCGAGAAAGGCGGCGGCCAGAAACCCCACCCAGCGGTTGAAGAGCAGGCGCCCCAGCAGGTGGGTCAGCACACAGGTGCCCGTCCCGGCCAGCACACTCAGCAGCGCCATCCCAAACTGGTCCCGGCCAAACAAAGTCATGCCCAGGCCCATCCACTGGTGCTCGGAGTTCTGGTGGTTGGTCGGGGCCATGCCGACCCACTGGAAATCATTCCGCTCCAGCATGCCCCGGGTGTGCAACCCCATGATGGACACATCGTTGTCCACATGCAGTGGCAGGTCGGAAAGGTCCGTGACGCGCACGGCGAAGGCGGCCAGGGCGATGAGCAGGACGAGGCTGAACTCGGCAAAGCCGGGCCAGCCCGGCCGCCAGGCCCGAAGTTCCTTCCGAAACGGCCAGAGCAAAGCCGCCAGCGAGAAGACCCACAGCCAGCGCACCAGGGCCCCCTCGCCCTGGACGGCGTAAAGCACGTTGGCCGAAAGGGAAAACGCCAGGGCGGGCAGAAGGGTTTTCCAGGAGTGCGCCGGGGCCCCGGGCGCCACCGGCGGAACAGCCGCAAAGTCGTCGGCCCGGCCAAAAAGGCGGCAGGACCAGGCGACCGCGCCCACCAAGGCCACCACCGCGAGGGTCTGCGCATCCGTCCAGGAATCCCGGGGCAGGAGGTTGAAGCGGGTCACCCATTCCCCCGTGAAAAGCCGCATGCTGGCCAGGGCGAGAAAAAGCGCCCCCAGATACGGCCACAACCGGGACGGGGGGAAACGCAGTTTCATGACGGGCTCAATCCGACCCGGGGAAAGTTAAGCATGGGCAAACTCAAGATAACTCTTTCCCGTAGGGTTCAGCCTCACACCCAACCAGTGCAATGTCTTGACTGACAAAAATGTAAGCCAGCCGAACCGCCCCGCCGACCTGGGTTCAGTAGATCTTCACCAGCTTGGCGGACTTGCCGGGCTTGGCCAGAAACAGCGCGCGTTTGCCGTTGTCGAGGGTGACGACCAGGGTGTCGCCCATGAGGTCCACCTCGACGGGCAGGGCGCCTCCGGTGAGCGGGGCGATGGAGATGGTTTCCAGGGGTTTCCCATCCGAGTTGAGGAGAATGACCGATCCGTGGCTGATGGTGACGTCGAGGGGCATGAGGGTGGACATGGGAGGAAATGGTGGGAAGCGTCCATGATAGCACCGTCTTCGGCCGACGGCTCCGCATTTGTTGCCCTCCCGGGTCATTTTTTGCGAAAACCTCCCTTCAGCCCACGACCAGGCCGGAAAGAGGCAGCGGCCGGTCGCACCAGCGCTGTTTGTAGGCGATGTCCATGCCGAAGTCGGCCTGGGTAACCCCTTCGGCCGCAAGTGTTTCCAGCATGGCAAACTGGGCCGCCACACCCAGGCCCAGGCGTTCGGCCGAGGCGTCGTAACTCATCTGCATCCCGCGGTAATGCGGGCCTTGGACCACCCCGAAGCAGTAGGCCAGGTCACGTCCGTCACGACGTCCGAAAACGATCCGGAAACGCCCCGCCGCCGCCGCCCGGGCCGTCAGCTCGCGGTAGAAGCGGACATGGCTGTCGTGCTGGAAGATGCTCTCCCCGGCGGCGTGTTTCCAGCAGCGGGACTCCACATCGAGAAGCCGGGCCCAGGTGTTTTCCAGGGTTTCGGGACCGGGTCGAAGTGTTTCCCAGGCAACACCTTCCGCCGAAGTCAACCGGACGCTTCGCCGCAGGCCGGCGCGAAACTTGGGGGAACGCCGGGCCAGCCAGGCCGCCACCCCGCCGGTGAGATCGGCCACCAGGCAGTCGGCGGTGAAAAGCGGCGGTTCCTGCACTCGCCCGAGGGCGGCCAGGCGTTTCTTCACCGCCGCCCGCAAAGGCCCGGCCCCGGGAAGGCCGCCCAGGAGCAAGGGCAGGCCCTGCCGGCGAAACTGCCCGCAAAGGGAGACCAGCAGATGCGCGGCCTGGTCCGGGTCGGGTCCGGCCGCCGGGCAGGCAAAACTCCAGGCCGCCTCCCAGGGCTGGACCCAGGTGTGGCCATCCAGCCACTTCCCCACGGCCAGCGCGGCGAAATGCCCGTCCATCCCCGCCACCCAGGCCTGCCGGGGCTCGGGACCATGCAGATGGCGGTGCGCGCTCTGGCCCCAGTCCGGCCCGGAGCAGATCTGGGAAATCCCGGGGGTGGCCGCGACCGCCACCTCCCACTCCGCACGAAACCCGGGATGGGCCTCGAGCTCTTCGGCGGTGAGGATGACGGCGGAGGCCATGGCAGGACAGGATCAAGGGGCAGCCCCGCCGCCGACACCAGCCGGGAGCATGACAACGGCTCAGCCGTTCCAGACCGACATGAACTGCCCGTCGGCCGGGAGTTCCAAACGGACCTTCTGGCCGCCCGGCTCCTTGAACTCCAGGCGCGTGGCGTGGAGCAGCAGGCGCGGGAAGGCCTTCTGCAGGGCCGGGTCCCCATAGCGGGTGTCACCCAGCAAAGGATGGCCCAGAGCCGTGAAATGGGCGCGGAGCTGGTGGCGGCGGCCGGTTTTCGGGCGCGCCTCGCACAAGGTGCGGCCCGGGCGGCGTTCCACCACCTGCCAGAGGGTCAGGCAGGGCTTGCCCTTGACGGGATCCGGAGCCGTCCGGCCCGAACCAAACTCCCTGAGGGCCAGCGAGATCTCGCCGGA
>JANOBW010000336.1:0-6773 GCA_031411855.1 Opitutia bacterium | reverse complement strand
CCTTTTTGATCGGAGCGGAGAGGGGGTAGATGACGTCCTGGCCCTTCGGGTAGGGCTTCACGTCCCTGAGGTTTTCCGCGACCGTTTTGCCGGTCACGGTCAGGCAGTCGCCGTGGAGCAGGCCGCCATCAAGAAGCATCTTCATGAGCGGGGGCAGGCCGCCGATGCGGCTGAGGTGGGCCATGCCGTATTTGCCGGAAGGCCGGAGGTCGGCCAGGACGGGGACCCTCTTGCCGATGCGGGTGAAATCGTCGAGGCCGAGTTTCACACCGGCGGCGTGGGCCATGGCGATGAGGTGGAGCACGGCGTTGGTCGAACCGCCGAGGGCGATGACCACGGTGATGGAGTTTTCAAACGCCTTTTTGGTCAGGATGTCGCTCGGGCGGATGTTCTTCTTAAGCAGCTCCAGCACAGCGGCTCCGGCATTTTCGCAGTCCTGGCGTTTCTCCTTGGAGATGGCGATCTGGGCCGAGCTGTTGGAAAGGGATAGGCCGAGGGCCTCGATGGCCGAGCTCATGGTGTTCGCGGTATACATGCCGCCGCAGGAACCGGGTCCGGGAATGGAGCAGGTCTCGACCTTCTTCAGGCCGGCCTCGTCCAGTTTGCCGGCGGCGTGCTGGCCCACGGCCTCGAAGACGGAAACGATGTCGCACTCCTTCTTCGACTCGGGGTGGATGCCGGGGAGGATGGTGCCGCCGTAAACGAAAACCGAGGGGCGGTTGAGGCGGGCCATGGCGATGACGCAGGCCGGCATGTTTTTGTCGCAGCCGCCGATGGTCACAAGACCGTCAAAACCTTCCGCGCCGGCCACGGTTTCGATGGAGTCGGCGATGACCTCGCGGGACACCAGCGAGTAGCGCATGCCGGGGGTTCCCATCGAGATGCCGTCGGAAACGGTGATCGTGCCGAAGATGATGGCCTTGCCGCCGGCGTCGTTCGCGCCCTTCTCGGCCGAGCGGGCCAGCTGGTCAATGTGCATGTTGCACGGGGTGACCATGCTCCACGTCGAGGCCACGCCCACCACGGGTTTCTTGAAGTCGGCGTCGCCGAAACCGACGGCGCGGAGCATGGAGCGGTTGGCGGCGCGGTCAGGGCCGTCAACAACGATGGAGGAGTGGGAACGCGTGGTGTCTTTCGACGTGGTCGGTTTGGACATGTGTGTCGGGTTGAAAGGAAAACTGGAAAAAGGCTTGAGAGGACGGCGCAAGACCGGGTTTTCTGAGTTGTTCGCCGCGCCGGCTCCGGTAGCAAGCACGCAATCGCGTCCCGCGGCGCATCACGACCACCCTTTCCGCATGGAATTCAACCTCCCCAAGACCCTCAAGGCCCTCCTTTTCTCCACCTCGGAACCGTTGGCAGCAAAGGACATCCAGGACGTCTTCTCCCGCTGGCGCCAGCAGGCCGAGGAAGATCTGGCGGACGAACGCGCCGCCGCCCTCGCCACCACCGGTGAGGCCGTCCCGGGCGACCAGCCCCCGACCGTCGGCACCGAGCCTCCCCCACCCTCCCCCATTCCCGCTGACGCCAGAGGCCAGACACTCCTGGCCCACATCCTCGCGGAAGTCCCCTCCCTTCTCACCACCGCGCAGATCCGCGACACCATGGATGTCATCGCCCAGGAGCTGGAAACCTCCGGCGACGTCTGGCGGCTCGTCCAGGGCCCGGCCGGCTGGCGGGTGGCCATTGATCCCGCCTACGCCGACTGGGTGCGCCTCCTGCGCCAGGAACCCCGCCCCCGCCGCCTCTCCCCCGCCGCCCTCGAAACCCTCGCCATGGTGGCCTACCGCCAACCCGTGACCCGCTCCGAAATCGAGGCCATCCGCGGCGTCTCCTCCGACGGCGGGATCAACCGCCTGATCGAGCTCGAACTCATCGAGGTCAAGGGCCGGGCCGACCTCCCCGGCCGCCCCCTCCAATACGGCACCACGCCGAAGTTCCTGGAGTTCACCGGGTTAAAGAGCCTCGACGAGCTTCCCGCCTCCGATGTCCTGACGAAAAACCAGATCGCCGAATGGCTCAGTCAGGCCACCCAGCCCAAACGCGAGGTCACCGCCTCCGACGTGGGCCTGCCCGAGGAGACCGCGAAGACCAAAGCCCCGTCCGAGGACTCGCTCTTCGACCAGCCGGCGGTGACCGAGGAAACGACCGAGGCCTGACCACTCACACTCTCAGCACTCTTCCGCATCAACGCATTTTTACGTCTTGATGCAAAAATGCTTAAACGTCATAAACGGGCCATGAGAACCACCCTCGATTTGCCTGACCCCCTCTTTCGTGAGCTAAAAGTCACGGCCGCCCAGCGGGGTGTTGCCCTCAAAGAACTCATCGCGACCTACATCGAGGCAGGCTTGAAAGATGATACGAAGGTCCCTGTCCGTTCCCGCACCCGGAGTCCGCTGCCCATCGCCCGCAAAGCCAATGGCTCTGTCACTCCCTCCCTGACCAACGCGGAAATACAGAAAATCTTCGACCAGGAAGACCTCGCCCCATGACCGCGACCGACCTGCCCGACATCAACGTCTGGCTTGCCTTTGTGGACGAAAACCATGTCCACCACAAACGTGCCAAGGATTACTGGAAGACTGAGGCGGCCGAAAACGTGTCGTTCAACCGGATCACTTCCCTTGGTTTTTTGCGGTTGGCATGCATCATTCCGGCCCAACCACTCACTCCCCGGGAAGCCTGGGAAACCTATCAACAACTCAAAAGCCTCGCGGAAGTGACCTTTACCCCGGAACCACTTGCCCTCGACTCCGCCCTCGAAACTATCTGCCTCAAAAAAGACTTCGTTCCCCGCCTCTGGACGGATGCCTACCTCGCGGCTTTCGCCAAATCCCTGGGATTTCGCCTCGTCACCTTTGACAAAGACTACCGGCGCTTCACCGGACTTTCCCTCCTTCATCTTCAAGACTGAGGGGATGCCGCCGAAGAGCGCGTTTTTTTGTTTGAAATGATGGGAGTGGCGGATTTGGCCTTGTTACACATCCTATCCTGTGTTTCTGTGAAAACGTGAAAAACATCACCGTCACTGTGGACGAAAACGTTTACCGGGCTGCTAGAATCAAGGCCGCCGAACGCGATACCTCGGTCTCATCGCTGGTCAAGGAGTTCCTCGTTTCTTTGTCCCCAAAATCAGCCGAGTTTGAACGCCTGAAAGCCGAGGAAGCAGCGTTGCGCTCCACCTTGCTCAAGAAAAGGAAGGGACTCGTTTCCTCCGAAAATCTTTCCCGGGATCAACTCCACGAACGTGATGCGCTTCGTTGATACCAACATCCTGCTTTACAGCGTTTGTTCAGGTCCACTCGACTCGGCCAAATCTGAAACAGCCAGCCTGTTGCTGGAATCCGACGACCTGGTCCTCTCGGTCCAAGTGTTGCAGGAGTTCTACGTGCAGGCCACCCGCAGCAGCAGAACGAACCGCTTAAGCCATGACACCGCGCTTGCCTTCATCCGCACCTGGCAGCGCTTTCCCGTTCAAGAAAACACCCTGGCCCTCCTCAACGCCGCCCTCGCAGCCAAACAACGCTGGCACATTTCGTTCTGGGATGCCGCCATCATCGAAGCAGCACGCGCCTCCCAGGCCAGCGAACTTCTCTCGGAAGACCTCGGCCACGGCCAGAACTATGGCGGAGTCCGCGTCGTGAACCCATTTCTTTAAAAAACACGCCGCCGAGCGAAGCGCCGTTGATTCCCCTCCTCCTTTCCCAGCACATTGGCCGCAAAAGAACGAAAAGAGCGCAAAAAATATCCGACCTTTTCTGTGTGTTCTCTGCGTTCTTTTGCGGCTTAAAAACCTAAAAACCCAATCCCTTTCCCCCGCATGGACTTAAATCAACTTCGTGGACAGATAGACGCCGTGGACCGCGAGATCATCGAGCGCCTCAACCGGCGCGTGAACCTGGCCGGCGAGATCGGCAAGATCAAGCACGCCACCGGCGGCGAGATCTACGTGCCCGCCCGCGAGGAGCAGGTCATCGCCAAACTCACCGGCGTCAACGGCGGCCCGCTCGACGAGCACGCCATCCGCACCATCTACCGCGAAATCTTCAGCGCCGCCCGCGCCCTCGAGAAAAACCTCAAGATCGCCTACCTTGGCCCGGAAGCCACCTACACCCACCAGGCGGCCATGAAAAACTTCGGGTCCAGCACGACCTACCTGCCCATGGCCAACATCGGCGACGTGTTCACCTCCGTCGAACGCCGCGAGGCCGACTACGGCGTGGTCCCGATTGAAAACTCCACCGAGGGTGCCGTCCACCACACCCTCGACACCCTGGCCGAGACCGATCTTAAGATCATCGCCCAGAACTACTTGGAGATTGACCACTGCCTCATCTCCGCCGGCCCGCTGGAGAGCGTCACCCGCATCCTCTCGAAGGACAACGCCCTCGGCCAATGCCGTCTCTGGCTCGGCCGCATGCTGCCCAACGCCGAGTGGGTTCCCTTCTCCAGCACGTCCGCCGCCGTCCTCGAGGCCAAGAAACACCCCGGCACCGCCGCCATCGCCAGCCGTGTGGCCAGCGAGCTCTACGGCGTGCCCATCATCGCGGAAAAGATCCAGGACCGCCGCGACAACATCACGCGCTTCCTCATCGTCGGACGCCAGCCGAGCGGCCCCCTCGGCCCGGGCCGCGACCGCAGTTCCTACCTCTTCTCCCTCCACGACAAACCCGGCGCCCTCATGCGCATGCTGGAGCCTTTCTCCAAACGGTCCCTCAACCTCACCAAGATCGAGTCCCGACCCAGCCGCCGCAAAGCCTGGGACTACTACTTCTTCGTGGACGTGCTCGGCCACCATGAGGACGATGCCGTCAAGGAAGCCCTGTCCGAACTCCAGGGCACCTGCCCGATTGTGAAGTGGCTGGGAAGTTATCCGGCGTGAGTTAAGCGGCGAAGAAAGGTTTGTTTCCGCAAGCGCCCCCCTCCGGAGTGAAAACGACTCGTTGAGAGTCCGCGGCGAGCGCCCCGGTTTCACCCCGCTTCGGAAAGAAATCCCGCCCCGGACATTTTCCTGTCACAAACCAGGCCCGGTTTGCCAATAAGGGACGTGAACGCCATGTCCCTCCCCGCCACCCCGTTTTCCGAAACCCCGCCGGCCACCCCTTCCCGGACCACGGAAAACGCGGCTTTCGCCATCCTCGTCCGAGAACACCACCGCGGTCTTCTCGTTTACGCCCGGGCCCTCTCGGGCGACGCCGACACCGCCGCCGACCTCGTCCAGGAGGCCTTCCTCACCGCCTGGCGCGGCCTCGGCGACTTCGACCGCTCCCGCGACTTCGGCGCGTGGGTCCGGGGCATCACCCGCAACAAATGGCGCGAACACTGCCGCAAACACCGCCGCGAGGTGGACGTGGACGACGAGACCCTGGCCCGCTGGGAGGAACAGATGGCCGCCCTGGACCAAAGCCGTCTGAGCGGTCGCGGCACGGTCTTCGAGGCACTCGACGACTGCCTACGCCGCCTCCCCGAAGCCATGGCCGAGGTCGTCCAGCGCTGCTACTTCCGCGATGAGGACGGCGGGGAATCCGCCACCGCCCTCGGGATAGACGCCGCCACCCTGCGCAAACGCCTGCAACGTTCCCGCGAGGCCCTCCGCCAGTGCCTCGACCGCAAACTCGCCGCCGCGAGCTGAGCCACCCCAACCACCTTAACCTCAAACTTTTACGGAGACCCACCCCGATGAACACCGACACCACCGAAACCGCCCCGAACGCCTCCGACGACCGCCTCATGGACGCCCTCCTCCGCGAACAGGCCCGCCTCGGCACCCGCGACGATGAGGCCCTCCTCGCCCACCTCGAAAAGGCCATGGCCGAAGAGCCGGCCGCGCCCCCGCCGCCCGCCCAAGCCCCCCGCCGGAAACCGCCCCTGCTCTGGCCCTGGGTCACCGCGGCCGCCGCCGTTCTCGTCCTTTCCCTCTCCCCCCTCTTCCAAACTCCGGAGCCGCCCAAACTCACCGCCGCCAAAACAACTGGCACTCAGGCCGGAAGCACCACCGTCGCCACCAACACCCCAGCCCCCGGCATGGTTCGCAACATCACCATCGTCCCGCCTACTTCGCCAACTCCGCCCCTGGTGACCGACCCGACCTTGGCCCAAAGCAGTTCGGCCGCCCCGGCCACGCCCAACGTCTTCTCACCCACACCCTATGTTGACTACGTCGCTCCCCAGTCCGGTCCGGCCCCGCTCAGCGGCAAACTGGGCAGCCGCGGCGCGCCTCATGGAATCGGCGATGGCGGAGGCGACGGCCAAGGGCCGGGCTCCGGCCAGGGCTACGCCTACGCCAAAGACAGTGGCAGATCCGGAGGAGGCGGACTAGCCCCCAAAGCCATGAGTGCCGGAGGTGGGGGACGCCCCCCCAGCGCCGCGATTGGTAGAGCCGTGGGCTGGGCTCCCAGCGAGGCCAGTGACCGCGCGAAAACTCCACTCATCGCCACACCTTCCTCTTTTGCCGAACCACAGCTAACCCAGAACTTCGACCGCAACAGCGAACGCTACGGCCAGCTCGTGGACAACCCCTGGCGCAGCCCCGTGGACGAGGCCCTCTCCACCTTCAGCGTGGATGTGGACACCGCCTCCTACTCGAACTTCCGCCGCCTGGTCCAGAACGGCCAGCGCCTCCCGGCCGACGCCCTCCGCCTGGAAGAGATGGTGAATTACTTCGACTACGACTATCCCGAGCCCGAGGCCGGCCAGCCCTTCAGCGTGGGCCTCGACGCCGCCGTGACCCCGTGGAACCCCGAGACGCGCCTCGTCCGCGTCGCCCTCCACGG
>JANOBW010000335.1:0-2899 GCA_031411855.1 Opitutia bacterium | reverse complement strand
AGTGGGTGAATCCCACTCCACCCTCACTTAAATTAAAAGTGCGAAGGCTGGCGTTGCAGAAACCGCCCGTGCCCGCCCTGGCCAACGAACTTGCCGTCGCGCACGGCGACCTGGCCCCGCACCGTCACATGGGTGGGCCGGCCCTGCTGTTCCCAGCCTTCGAAGGCGCTGTAGTCCAGGTTCATCGAGTGGGTCTTGGCCGAGAGCGTGCCTTTCCAGTTCGGATCAAAGACGACGAGGTCGGCGTCGGCCCCGGGCTGGATGGAGCCCTTGCGGGGAAACAGGTCGAACTGTTTGGCGACGGCGGTGCTGGCGACATTGACGAAGGTGTGGAGGTCAATCTTGCCGGTCAGGACGCCGCGTGAGTAGAGGAGTTTGACTCGTTCCTCCAGGGACGGGATGCCGTTCGGGATTTTGGTGAAATCGTTGGTCCCCATGTGTTTCTGGTCGGCGAAATCGAACGGGGCATGGTCGGTCGCGACGGTTTGGACGAGCCCGTCGCGCAGGCCGTTCCACAACACGGCCTGGTTGGCGCGGTCGCGGAGGGGAGGGGACATGACGTATTTCGCGCCCTCAAAGCCCGGGAGTTCGGCGTGGGTTTTGTCGAGGGTGAGGTATTGGATGAGGGTTTCCACACCCACACGGACGCCGCGCTGGCGGGCCTCGACGGCCTTGCGCAGGGCGGCCTCGCAGCTGAGGTGGACGATGTAGGTGGCCGCGCCGGTCAGCTCGGCGAAGGTCATGAGGTGGTGGACGCCCTCGGCCTCGACCAGCGGGGGGCGGCTCTCATGGTGCTGGGCGGGGTCGGTTTTGCCGGCGGCCAGCAGTTCCTGGCAGCGCTCGGAAACCAGGGTCTCGTTTTCGCAGTGCGCGGTAACGACAACGCCCAACACTTTGGCCAGCTTGAGGATGCGGTAGAGTTCGGTGTCGTCTATGCCGAACGCGCCCTTGTAGGCCAAAAAGATTTTGAAGGAACTGATGCCGCGGCGGACGATCTCGCGGAGCTGGCTCTCGCTCTTTTCGTCAAACTTGGTCACTCCCATGTGGAAGGAGAAATCGCAGGCGGATTTGCCGACGGCCTGGGACATCCAGAGATCGAAGGCCTCAAGGGCGTCGTCCTTCCGGGCCGGGCAGCACATCTCGATCAGCGTGGTGGTGCCCCCCATCAGCGCGGCCTTGGAGCCGGTCTCGTAGGTGTCCTTCGAATAGGTCCCCATGAAGGGCAGGTAGATGTGGACATGGGGGTCAATGAAGCCGGGGAAAACGTATTGGCCGGTGGCGTCAATGACTTCGGCCCCGGCGGGCACGGCAAGGTTCCGGTCAATGCGGGTGATGGTTTCGCCTTCGCACAGGATATCGGCCTGGTAGCGGCTGTCGGCGGTGATGATTTCTCCGTTTTTGATGAGCAGGCTCATGGGGATTTGTGACGGAGCGAAACCATTTCCCGCCCGCAGGCAGCAACGAAGTTCAAATTGGTCCCGCGGAAGGACCGGCGGTTTGCCCGGGGCTTCGCGCTCAGCCCTGCAGTTTGCCCCAGCGCAGGCCCATCATCATCGAGCTGAGACCACTGCCGATTCCCAGCAAAGCCACCTTGTCGCCCGCCTTGATGAAGGCTTTTTCCACGCCCATCGCCAGGGTGATCGGGACCGAGACGGAGCCGATGTTGCCGAGCGATTCGAAGGTGGTGAAGTTCTTCAGGGGGTTGAGGTGCAGCCTTTGCAAGAGCCTATCCATGTGCGCTTTGCCCACTTGGTGGCAGATCACGCGGTCAGGGGTTTCGTTGGTCCAGTTCAGGGTGTTTTTGAAACGGTCCCAGGCGCGTCCGCCGACGTCGAGTCCGGCCAGAAGAAGCTGTTCGGAATCCGTCTGCATGACGAGCCCGTCGCCCACACCGGCCCCGCCCTCGCAGAGGTTGTTGTGGGAGGTGTCGGTTTCGACCGCGCCACCAAGAACGGCGGGGGCGTCATCGGGGGCCTCGCTGGCATGGCAGAGCACGGCGGCAACCGATCCCGCCCCGATGGTCAGGTTGGCGAAGAAGGGTTTGATGCTCTGGCGGGTCAGGCCGGTGTTGAGCAGGGTGGAGATGGTGGTTTCGACCAGGGGACGGCCGTTTTCCCCCGCGACGAGGAGGGCGCGCTTGATCGTCCCGGCCTCGATCATGGCACCGGCTACGGAGACGGCGTTGAGCCACCCGAGGCAGGCGTTGGAAAGGTCGAAAATCTGGGTTTGCGGGCCCATCCCGAGCCGGCGGTGGACATAGGAGGCGGTGGCGGGCTCAAGACGGTCGCGGCACACGCTGGTGTGCATCAGAATGTCAAAATCCTTGGCCTTGAAACGTGTCTTCTTCAGGACGGCCTCGCCGGCCATGGCGCTGGCTTCGGAGGCGGAAACAGGCCGGCTCCAGAAACGGCGCTCGCGGATGCCGGTCATGTGCTCCAGGCGGCCGAGGGGCAGGCGCAGGCGTTCGTAGAGACCGGTGAGCTGCTGCTCAATGGTCGCAGAAGACCAGACCTCGTCGGGGAGGGCGTAGGCCATGGACTCAATGCGGACGTTGTTGAAGATCATCTACTAAAATGGGCTAAGAAATCCCAAACGGCACCGGCGGGCAAGCGTCAATCTGAAAGGCGGTCAAGCGCCTGCGGGGCGGTGAGGGACAGGGTGATGAGCGATGCTTCCGAGAGTTGCGCCTTGAGTTCCCAGCCCATGGCCCGGGCGTAACTGCGTGAGAGGGACAGGCCGAGACCCGCGTGCTCGTCCCCGGTCCGGGATGCTTCCTTTCGCCAAAACCGGTCAAAAAATTTGTCCACGTCGGCTTGCGTCAGCGCTTGGACAGGGTTGGACACCGTCAGGCAAAAGGCTCCTCCCACTTCTTGCGCCACGGCACTGATTTTTCCGCCTG
>JANOBW010000334.1:0-10435 GCA_031411855.1 Opitutia bacterium | reverse complement strand
TGAGGTCCGCGACCAGCGGCGTGATCCACTTGAGCATCTGCTCGTCTTCGATCTCCCCGGCGACGCCAGTCTTCACTCCGAGCCCGCGTGCAATCTGTGCGGCCACCGCATTGACCTGGCTTGGTGAAACGCGCAGGCGGTGGTCGGCCATGCCGCCGGTGGTGGAATACGAAGCTTCCGCCACGTAGAGGCGGTTCATCTTTTCCAGATTCGCGTCCTTGCTGTGCAGAACTCGGCGGGCCTTGGCGAAGTCGCGGGCGTAGCGGATGCTGTCCGGCTCGCCGTGGAGGAAGTCGCCGTCGAGGGAGAGGATGCGGCGGGCTTTGGCAAAATTGTAGTTCGGACGGATGGCGACTCCGGAGGATGCGCCGAAAGTCTTTTCGGCGGCGGATTCGGCAAAGGTGTAGGAAGCGGCGTCGTGTTCGGCCCACAGAATGCCAGGGCAGGCGGCTTCCAGTTGGGCGCGGAGCCGGGCGCGGGCGGGGGAGGTGGAAGGTTCGGCCAGGATGGCGAGGCCCGAACCTTTGCCAGCGTAGGTGGAGGCGATTTTGGCGACAATCTCGCGGACCTGGGCCTGAGTCTTGATTTCGGCTCCCGAGGCCGACTGGGTCATGCGGTCCGGATCGTAGAGATCAAGGATGCTGGCCTGGGCGAACACGTCGGTGGCTCCGCCGGTGGGGGCGTAGTTTTCGTTGCCCTCGATTTTGGTCGGACGCGCCTGCTGGGTTTCCACCACGAGCGGAATGGCCCCCTTGGGTCCCGCAAAGCTGCTTGAGTAGTAAACGGGCAGGCCGGGAATGATACGCTCAGGTTGTTTGGCGTAGGGGAGAATTTCATACTCCGGGCGGCGGCAACCCGAGAGGCCGACGCCGGCCAGGGCGAACGACGCCGCCATGATTTTGACGAAATGGCGGCGGTTGACTCCGTCCAGCTGTTCGGATCCACCGGGGAACTCCTTGCGGACAAAAGACTTGAAAGCGGGGTCGGCGACATGGTCGTCGAGGCTGCGCCAATAGCGGCGTCCGGAGGAGGGAGAGGCCTGGTTGTGGTCGGTCACGGCAATTGAAAGGTAAGGGTTGGGTTAGCGGTGGCAGCCCGAGCAGGAAATCGGCGGGTTGATGCCATGTTTCTCGACCATGCGTTCGGCCAAGGGAAGCGAGGACTGGGGCTTGTCAGCCTGCCAGGCGAGGTTGGTGACCTGTTCATTGGGTCGCACCCGGTCGGTCGGGTTCATGTGGCAGTCGAGGCAGAAGCCCATGGTCAGACTCTTGGCCTGATAGACTTCTTTCATCTGGTCCACCCGTCCGTGACATTCGACACAGGAGACGCCCCGGTTCACGTGGACGGCGTGGTTGAAATAGACGTAGTCGGGTGTTTTGTGGATTTTGATCCAGGCCACCGGTTCGCCGGTGTTGTAGCTGCGACGGATCGGTTCCAAGGCCGGGCTGTCCGTTTTGATGAGGCTGTGGCAGTTCATGCACGTGGCCGCATCGGGAATTTTTGCGTGTTCCGACTTGTCCACATTGTCGTGGCAGTAGCGGCAGTCGAGGCCGAGCTGGCCGACGTGAAGCTCGTGGCTGTAGGCCACCGGCTGACGCGGCATGTAGCCTTTGTTGGCGTAGTCCGGTGTCAGGTAGAAGTATGCCAGCGCGCTGGTGGTGAGCACCACAAGCGTAAGAGCGGCAATCACTTGGGCCGGGACGGCGTTGGCCGATTTCGGAAAGATGTTGGCCATGTTGGATAGGCGTCGGAAAGGATGGGTTTAGACCAAAGCCACAAGGGAACACCGCAGGGACGGCTTGGTCGCAAGCGGTTTCTCCCCAGTCAGACAATTTCTGAGCGGAAACAATTCAGTCGGTTGGTGCTGACGTTGTGTCATGTGTTTAGTCCAACAGGTCCATGGGTGTGACCAAAGTTTGGATGGTGTATCAAAGGGAAAACCTTTTCCCCGCTTCAATTCCTTTTTGCAAAGGCTCCCCGGGGTAGGTGTAGCCTTTATGCTTACCATAAGTTAACTAAGGGGGCTATCATGGCCTCCGATGGATACCTGGCTCGTAAATTTGACGGCCAGAGGGTTTGGGGCATCTTGTTGCCTATAAAACGCGTATTGTAGTCAAGGCGGCGAAATCTGTTTCAAAACCTTTCCCGGTTTTCTCGCCTTCCCGCAGTCTTGACCCCCTCAACACTTTGAGATTTATGTTAGATTTTATGCCCGAAAATCCCCGTCCAACCCTTACCCGCTGGCTCAGCATCGGCATCGTGCTCCTTGGCTCCTTTGTGGCCAAAGCCCAGACACCCGCCATCATCATCTCGGAACTGAATTACAATCCTCCGGGTGACGAAGCGCTGGTAGCTTCCGCCCAGACCGAGTTCATTGAGATCAAAAATGTTGGCTCAACCTCGATCAACCTTTCCACCATCGGTTTTTCGATTTGGGATGATACGGGAGCCATCTCAACCATCACTAACTCAACTTTGGCCGCTGGTCAGCGAGGCGTTTTCCCCCGCAGCCTGAGTGCCTTCAACGCGAAGTATCCTGGTGTTGCCACACAAGGGGTGATCAATGCTCGCAGTTTGAGTAATTCCGGTGAACGTTTCCGCCTCCGCTATAAAGTCAGTAACGCTGACACAACCTTCTACAGTCTGACCTATGGAACCCGAAACCCTTGGCCCTCACTCCCTGATGGCAGCGGGTTTACTTTGGTTCCAGTCAATCCCAGTCCGCTTCCCACCGCCATACCTGACCCGAACGATCCCCTCAACTGGCGCACTTCCACCAATCTTTATGGTTCGCCTGGGGCAGATGATCCTGCTCCGCCGATTTTTCCCATCGTCATCAACGAGTTACAAACCCGCAATGACACCTCGCTCAACAGTGACTCGTTTGAATTGGCCAACCTTTCCGAGAACCCCGTGGACATAAGCAACTGGTTTCTCACCGATAAATTTGACAGCCTGGATCCGGCAAAAGTCGCGCTTGATCCCACCCTGGCTGCCCACCGCTACAAAATTCCCTCCCCCACCACGATTCCGGCCCGCGGTTTTCTTACCTTTACCCAGGCACAGCTTGGCTTTGGCATTTCTGGCTCGGGGGGTGACGAACTGATGCTGTTTGCCGCCAATGCTTCGGGAGCGCTCACGGGTTACAAGCACAGTGCCAAACCAGGTGCCTCCGCCAATATGAAGTCCTTCAACCGGACCGTTTCTTCCGACGGGCGCGAATTTTTCATGCCGTCCATCTCCAATTCCTTGGGATTGGAGAACGCCGCCCCCTACGTCGGGCCTGTCATTTTTTCCAAGATCAATTACAATCCCAGCACAACGACATCTGTTGTCGTCAAGTCTGAATACATTGAAGTGGTCAACCGTTCCTCCCAGCCGGTCAACCTCTTCTCTTCGGACGTCAATATCACTCTGGCGACGGAGAAAACCTGGCGCGTCAAAGGCGTCTATAGCCGGACCAACACCACTTTCACCTTTCCGGCCAACGTGACTCTCGCCGCCGGTGAGATCGTCCTTCTGATTCCCGCCAAACCTTCCGGCACCGTTTTGGAGGCCGAGGCCACCACGGTGGCCAACTTTCGGACGGCCAACAAAGTGCCGGTCACTGTCACCAAAATTTACACCTTTTGCGGTTTTAATGATGCCAGCACCACGCAGGGGCTGGCTCCGACTGACGGCAACATC
Organism: Opitutia bacterium; assembly: GCA_031411855.1. GTDB lineage: Bacteria > Verrucomicrobiota > Verrucomicrobiia > Opitutales > JANOBW01 > JANOBW01. The sequence continues at coordinate 6,748 of JANOBW010000334.1, read as the reverse complement.
CTCTCCAATTCGAGCCAGATTCTTGAGCTGGCCCGGCCGGAACGAATTGCCAGTGTGGACACCGCGACAAACACCACCACTTATTCGGTCAACTTTCTGACCGAAGACTTTGCCGCCTATCAAGATGGCAACGGCTGGCCCTCCAAGGCTGATGGTGATGACTCCGCCGTCCCTGCCTCCTATTATTCCCGCGCCTTGGTTCGCACCAATCCCGATGGTTTCGGCGGCGATCCGGTTTCCTGGGATGTTTCGGTGGCCAATGGAGGCACCCCCGGCTATGCCGTGGTTCCCACCTCGCGCTCGGTGGTGATCAACGAGATTTTGGCCCACTCCGACTTGACCGATCCGACCCACCCCTCCCGCACCGACTTTATCGAGCTGCACAACCCGACGGCTTCGGATGTCAACATCTCCGGCTGGTGGCTGACCAACAGTTTGGACAAGCTGGCCATCGCCTACGACCGGGTTCTGAACGGCCAGGCCTTGCTCCAGAGCGATCCGGTTTATCCGATTCCGGCAGGAACGACCATCCCTGCCGGGGGTTTTTGGGCGGTGAATGGTGACAATGACGACAATGTCTCAACCGTTCCCATTTTGGGCACCTTCTATGGGCGCAACTTCAGCCTCAACTCCCGCGGTGATTCCTGTTATCTCGTCCAGGTTGACTCAAACAACAAGCTGACCGGCCGCGTTTACGGGACGGATTTCGATGCCGAGGAAAACCCGGTCTCGTTTATCCGTTACCGCAACACGGAGGGTCGCGAGACCTTTGTCGCCTCCCAGAGCATCACCTGCTCCTTCACCACCGCCTCCGCCTTCCCCGTCGGTGCCGCCAACAGCCAGCCGGCCATCTCCCCGGTGGTGATTTCAGAGATACTCTACAATGCCCCGGTCGGTGGCTATGAATTCATCGAGCTCTACAACAGTTCGTCGTCCGCCGTGGCTCTTTACGACAATTATAACGAAATACCCGGCCACACCTTCAATTCACGTCACAACGCCAACAACGGCTGGAATGTGTCCGGCGTGGATTTCAAGTTTGCCAGCAGTGCGGGCAGCCGTCCCACCATCGCTCCCGGCGAGGTGATCATCCTGACCAATGCTCCCACTGCGGCCGCGTTCCGAGCCTACTTCACCACGACGCCGGTTTCGACCCGCATCTTTACCTGGGCCACCGGTTCCCTTTCCAATGAGGGCGAACGGGTGAAACTTCAGAAACCCGACCAGGAGGACGTGGTGAACTCGGTCACGGTGGTTCCTTACATCAATGTGGACGAGGCGGCTTACAAACCTTACTCACCCTGGCCACAGCTTGGTTTTGATGGTGGCTTTACCTTGGAACGCCGAAACTTCTCCTATATCGGCGATGATGCCGGCAACTGGCAGGCCTCAAGCACCGTCCAGGGCACGCCCGGCGTGGTGGCGGTCAGTCGCAACACCCTCTCCCTTTGGAACCAGTCCAACTTCACTGAAGCGGAAATCATTGCCGGTCAAAATCTTGGAGCCTTTGATGACTTCAACGGCGATGGCACGCCCAACCTCTTGCACTATCTCTACGGCCTGAGTCCGAAATCGAAGCCGGCCCCGGCAGACCTGCCTTACTTCGGGACCGTCAACCTTGCCGCCGAAAACTACCTGACCCTGACCTATCGTGAGCAGGTCGGCACGATTGACTTCGGCCTCACCGCCCAGGACTCCGCCACACTCCTGAGCTGGGCCACCACGAATGTGCAGCCTGTTTCCAGCGTGTCCCTGGGCAACGGGGTCAATCGTGTCACCGTCCGCTACGCCACGCCCATGACGCCGTCTCTCTCCCGCGCCTTCCTGCGCCTCAGCGCCGCCGCGAAGTAAGCGGGTCAATGCCCTGGGACGGAGTCCGTGGAGTGCGGCCTCGTTGCCGCATTCCACGATGTTTCGCACTTTTGTGATAAAACGGAAGGAGCTGCACCAAAGCCGCGTCACTCTTCCGTGGCCACCGGCTCCACCGGTGGGGGCGGGGTGAGCAGCAGGCTGGCCTTGAGGCCGGGGAGAAAGTCCGAAAATTCCTCGTTGCCGGCGTTGCGGAGGGTGTTCTGGACCATGCCCATCTTGGCGTCGAGATTGTCCACCATGGAGACAAACACCGCCTCCGGTGTGGCGGCCATGACGGCCGCGCCCCACTCGAGTTCGCCCTGGTGGCTGAGAATGACGTGCTCGATGCGTTCAAGGAGATCGGGATCGAGCTTGGCCTTGAGGGCGGCCCCGCGGAAGAGCCGGTAGCCGAGGACGACGTGACCTTGCAGCAGGCCCTTGCGGGTCCGTTTGGCGGCCAGAGCCCCGCTGTATTCGATGGTTTTTCCCGTGTCGTGCGCGATGATTCCGGCCAGGGCCAGATCATGGTCCACCTCCGGGTAGAGCGGGAGCAGGGCGCGGGCCGCCCGGCACATCCGCACGGTGTGTTCCATGAGGCCGTGGCGGTAGGCGTGGTGCATGGAGACGGCGGCGGGAGTCTCACGGAAGGAATTCCCCAGGTCCGCCAGCAGGATCTCGATGGCGGCGCGGATGGAGGGCCGTTGCAAGGCGGCGACATGCCCCTGGAGCTCGTTCCACAAATCGTTGGCATCCAGCGGGGAGGACGCCACCAGCCGTTCCAGGGCGCCGCTTTCGGCCAGTTCGGCCTCGTCCAGCAGGCGCACCTCCACCAACCTGGGCGAGAGCCGGTCGTTGAACCATTCCGTCTGGCCCAGCACCCGCACCGCCACGCCCTCCCGCACGCCCTTCAGCGTGGCAAACACCGGGGAGTCGCCAAAGATCGAGGCGTTGAAGGAGCCTCCTTTGTCGCCCAGTTCGACCATGAGGAATTCGTTGCCGTTTTTGGCCTGGCGGGTGGAGCACTTGCGCAGAAGCAGCACTGACTCAAAGGTGGTGGAGCGGCGGGCGTCGCAGCGCCTAAGATCTTGGACGGAAAGGAGTTCGGGCATGGGTGAAAATTCTGAATGACAAATTGCAAATCGCAACGGGGGAAGACCCGGGAACGTTGAACATCAAACATTGAACATCGAACATCGAAGTTAGAGTCAGCGAATTGGGATTTAAGATTTTTTGATCGGCGAAGCCGGCACTTTCTCACTTCAACGTTCAACGTTCGATGTTCAAAGTTCGATGTTCAGCCTGCGGCCTTCACCAGCTTGGTGAACTCGCGGAAGGCGGGGTGCCGGGCATCCCCGAGGATGCTGTAGAAGACGCTTTCGACCGGGAGCACGGCCACATCGGCGCGTTCGGAAAGGAACCGCAGGCACTGGGCGGCGTCGGCCTCGCGGCGCTGCCCGATGGCGTCGCCCAGCAGAGTCACGTCAAAACCCTCGCGGCGGGCGTCGAGGGCGGTCTGGTAGAGGCAGACCGGGGTTTCGATGCCGGTGAGGAGGAGATGGCGCACGCCGGCTTCCCGCAAGGTTTCCAGGAGTCCGGCGGCCTTCAGGGCGGAGAAGGAGGTTTTGGGAAACACCCGGGCGGCCCCGCCGAGTGGCCCCGTCAGAGCAGGATCCGTCGGCCCGAGTTTCTCCGGGACCTGCTCGGTCACGTAGATCGGGATGCGCAGCAACTGAGCCGCCCCTATGGCCAGCCCGGCCCGTTGGAGGAGCTGTTCCCGGTCGGGGATGACGGCCAGCAGGTTGGTTTGGAGGTCAACGATCAGGAGGGCGACGGACATGGCCCCATTCATCCCTTTCCCACGAGTTTGGACAGCCCAAAAGTTTACGATGGCAGCTCGTTTTGGATAGGGACGGCTGAACGAAGCGGCGACACCTCACCCCAACACATTCGGCCAGGGCGCTGATGTGTGAAAACCTGCAACGCTTCCAATCTTCTGTTAAAAATCGTGTGCCGAGCGGAGTTCGGAGATTCTTGTTTGGAACAGAAGATCAGAAGATTCGCAGGTCTCGGGGCGTCGTGGTTTCAAGGTGGGCCTTCTCCATCTCATCCCGGCACGTTTCTTTTGCGCTCTCTGCGTTCTTTTGTGGCTCATCTGTTTCGTTGTTTCCTTTCCGGTGGACGCGCCGCGCCCAACCCGTTCCCTGTTATCCCATGAAAAAGAAGATCCTCAGTCCCGAAGCTCTGGAACACGACCTCGCCGCCGTGTCCGAGCGTGCGGCCAGCCTCTCCAAGGACGACCTTCTCGCCACTCTGGCCCGCCTCGACAGCGTGCTTGGAGACCACGGCCCCTCGCTTCATCCCCGGCTGAGACACTACCTTGAAGGTCGTAGCTACGCCAAGGCTCTGGTGCTGCTCCGCGAGGGTCAGGACCGCCCCGGAACCTGTGGCGGACAAAGATGAGTTGTCCCGGCGGTTTTTTCCTTCTTCATCACCTTTTCTCCGCATGACCAAGGAACCCAAAAAGAAGGTGGACACGAACCCCAAGGAAGCCCCCCTGAACAACCCGTTCGGCAGCCTTGATTCGCTCAGCCTCCCCCCCGCCAAGGCCGCCCCCACGGCCAAGGTCGCCGTCACCGCCCTCGCGGCGGAGCGCGCCAGCCAGTCCGCCAAACGCGGCCGCATCGAGATCCGCCGCGAGACCGGCGGCCGCGGTGGCAAAACGGTGACCACCGTGCGCGGGTTCCAAGGCGTCACCCCGCCCGAGCTGGCCACCATGTCCCGCGAGCTCCGCAACTTCCTCGGGACCGGTGGGACCGTGAACGAGGAGGGCATCATTGAAGTGCAAGGTGATCAACGTGATAAGGTCATGTTTTACTTCGAGAAAATGGGGTTCAAACCGGTCCTGGCCGGCGGTTGAGTGTCTTAGGGAGTTGAGGTAACTCCCATGATAGATTTCTACCAGGTTCTTGAACTCGAAAGGTGTGCCACCGCCGATCAAATCGTCGCGGCCCATGATTTTCTCTGGAAAGCCTATGACCCGGCACGTTTTCAGGAGGCGGACGGGCACAGCCGCGCCGAACTGCGGCGGAGCCAGCTCATCCTGGCCCTCAGGATTCTGAAGGATCCGGTGTCCCGGGCGGCCTACAACCGCGAGCTGGAGTCCTCGCTCCGCCACAGTCAGTCCCGCCTGGCCGAGGCGGAGGGTGAACGAGGTGATTTTCAGGTGCGTCCGGTCTCGGGCGACCCCTTTACCCTCTCCTGGCTGGCCTTGCGGATGATGTGGGTGCCCGCCGGAGCCTTTGCCATGGGGGCCGAAGACCGCGAGCCCGACGAACGACCCGTCACCCGCGTGGAGTTTGCCCGTGGTTTCTGGCTGGGGGCCTGCGAGGTGACCCAGGCCCAGTGGGTCGCCCTCATGGGAGACAATCCCTCCTCCTTCAAAGGTGAGGACCGACCGGTGGAAAATGTCAGCTGGAAGGAGGCCGATCTTTTTGGCCGCCGGTTGACGGAAATGACCCGCTCGGCGGGAAGCATCCCCCCGGGCCATTCCTACAAACTGCCCACCGAGGCCATGTGGGAATACGCCGCCCGGGCGGGCCACCAGGGTGACCATCTGTCTGATCTGGGGGATGGCGCGTGGTATAAGGTGAACAGCTGCAACGTTTCCCACCCGGTGGGTAAAAAACTGCCCAACGCGTGGGGGTTCCACGACCTGCAGGGAAACGTCTGGGAATGGTGTTCGGACTGGTATGCGCCCTGCCTTCCCGGCGGATTGGTCCAGAATCCTTCCGGCCCGTTTTCCGGCCAGCACCGGGTTTACCGCGGGGGCGGCTGGTTTTGCGAGCCCTCCGGATGCCGCCGGGCCAACCGCGGCTACGCCGAACCCGGCTTCCGCTGCAACGACCTCGGGTTCCGCCTGGCCCTTTCGGGGGACTGAGTTGGTTGGTTTGGCCGTGAGGGCAGGGCGGGGATGGGGCAAAAATCCACCTTGATGGGTTAACTGTCCAACTGAAACACATTCGCGGCCATGCGATGGGTGAGTTTCCTGAGTTTCACACCTTTCGCTTCCGCATCTTTAAACTCATGAAAACCAACAACTCCCGCCCCGTCCTCCACCCCGTCCTCGCTTCCCTTGGCCTTTGGGTCTGCACCCTTCCCCTGGGCGCGGCCATCACGGTGGACGGTATTCGCGACGGCACCGATTATGTCTCGCTTCACACCCAGGGCACCACGACCGGGTGGGGCGCCTCCAACGTCCTCGCCAACCTCCACGCCGCCCAGTCCGGCGGCACCCTCCACCTCCATCTCGCCTCCCGCGCCTCGGGCAACGGCATCATCCTCTTTCTCGATACCAAGGCCGGTGGACGCACCTTCATCGCCAGCAACACCATCACCTCCGGCGGGGAGGAATACACCATCAACAACCTCGGCAGCTCCCCCACCGCCGGGATGACGTTTGAGACCGGTTTCACCCCGGACTACGCCGTGCGCATCTACGGCTCCGGCACCGACGCCTACGTCAACGTTTACAACCTCGCCACCGGGGTGCGCGAATTTGCCGGAAACTCCGGAGCCTCGGCCATCTCCTACGGTTTTGTCTCGTCCATGCGCACGGTCTGGGCCGACATCCCCGGCGACTATGCCAACGCCTCCAGCGGCGTGGAAATGGCGTTGAGCCTCAGCGCCTTGGGCGTCCCCTCCGGCACCCAGAGCGTGAAGATGATGGCCCTTCTCCTCAACGGCGGATCAGACTACGCCTCCAACCAGGTCCTGGGCACCCGCGCCAACGCCGGCGACATCGGCGGGGCCCGCAACTCCATCAACTTTGAAACCGAGGCCGGCGTCCAGACCCTCTCCTTCACGGTGGACCTGAGCGACAATGACAACGACGGCATCC
>JANOBW010000333.1:0-16888 GCA_031411855.1 Opitutia bacterium | reverse complement strand
GTGAGCTGGGCCTTGAAGTCCTTGTCGCCCGAGCCGTAGCTCTGCTCGCCCGTGATGGTGCCGCCGTTCGCGGTCATGTATTCCTTGAAAAACTGGGTCAGGCCCACGCTGTAATCCTGCTTCACATCAATGAGGATGGCGACCTTCTTCCAGCCCTTGGAGAGCGCGAACTTGGCCATCACGGTGCCCTGGAAGGGGTCAATGAAACAGACGCGGAAGATGTGGTCGCCGGCCTCGGTCACCTTGGGGTTGGTCGAGGCGGGAGAGATCATGGGCACACCCGCCTTCTGACAGATCGGGGCCATTTCGAGGGAGCGTCCGGAGGCCACCTCCCCAAGAAGCGCGACAGCGTTTTCCCGGGAAATCAGCTTCTTGGCGACGATGCCGGCCTCCCCCTGCTTGGACTGGTCGTCCTCGGTGATGAGGCGGATCTTTTTGCCGAGAATGCCACCGGCGGCGTTGACCTCGTCCATGGCCAGTTTGGTCCCGGCGTGGGAGGACTTTCCGAAAGTGGCGGTGCCACCGGTCAGGGAGGCCACTTCGCCGACGACGATTTCGGAGGCGGCGGGGGCGGCGGATTTGTCGCAGCCCGCCAGCAGGGCGCACGTGGCCAAAAGGGCCGTGAGAAAGGTCTGTTTCATGAGCCCACATTCCCGGGAACAGCAACGGCAACGCAAACCATTTTAAAACAACAGGGAGCCTATTCTACCAGTTCTGCGGAAGCACCCGCTTCAGGCCAAAACTACCGCCTGAAAACTCTCCATCCACCCAGCTCAAAACCTGCCACCCGGGTGATCAAAAAGTGCCTGGCGGGCAAAAACGGAGAGAGAAAATTTCCCCAACGCGTCCTTGAATCAAGAAATGGTTTGCGATTAGAAACGGTCAACTCGCCTCACCGCGCTGTGTTTCCGCATGCCATCCTCTTCCCACCAACCGACTCCCCCCGCCTCTGTGGAGGAAACCGCACGGGCCAGGGTCACGTTCGGTCCCGAGCCCATGTGGGCCGTGCGGGAGGAGTTTGACCCCACTTTCCGCGGGGGACCTGGAGAGTCCGTCACCTGGCTGCTGATCCAGCAGCGCGGCCACGTGGCCTCCCGCTGCACCCACACCCGAACGGTCAGCCGACTGGAGAATATGCTGGCCGTCCAACACATGTCGCAATGGAGGCTGAAGTTCGATCCCGCCACCCAGCGGGTGGTCATCCACTCCATCCTGGTCCGGCGGGAAGGGATGCGAAAGGAGCACGCCCAGCCGGAGAAAATCCGTGTCCTCCAACGGGAGGAGGGGCTGGATGCCTTCGTCCTCTATGGCCAGCATACCGTCCTTGTCCTCCTCGAGGATGTGAGGGTGGGAGACCTGTTGGACGTGAGCTACACCATCGAGACCAAACCCCGCCTGCTGGAAAAATACTTCACCGCCTTTTTCCACTTCGACCGCCCCCACTCCCTGGGCTCCCTGCATTTCGGGGTGATTTTCCCCTCCGACCACGGCATCGCCTGGAAATCGGCCTCCGAAACGGGCGCGCCGGGCGTCGAGGATTTCTCCGGGGAAACCCGCTGGAGCTGGCACGCCCGCGAACTCGCCGCCCGCGAGGCCGAACCAGGCACGCCCGACTGGTTCATGGAGCACCACTGGATCCAAGTCTCGGACATTCCGGACTGGGGCGTGATCTCCGCCGAGGTGGCCTCGCGCTGGACCACGGAAGGCAGCGGGCAGGCCCTGGAGGAACAGGCCGCCCTCATCTGCCAGGAAACCGAAGCTCCCGCGGAACGCGTGGAAAAGGCCATCCGTTTCGTGCAGGACGGCTTCCGCTACCTCAGCTGCAATATCGAGCTCGGCGGGATGATCCCCAGCCCTCCCTGCGAAGTGATGGCCCGGCGCTACGGGGACTGCAAGGACCTCTCCTTCCTTCTCACATCTCTTCTCAACAAACTGGGAATCGAGGCCCGCCCGGTCCTGGTCCACACCAAGTTGGGAAAAGTCCTGCCGGACTTCCTCCCCTCCCCTTCCCTCGTCAACCATGCCGTGGCCGAGTTCACCCTCGACGGGAAAACCCACTGGGTGGACGCCACCCTGCGACGCCAGGGGGGGGGCCCCTCCGGACGACACATGCCGGGCCTGGGCCATGGCCTCAGGATCTCCGGTCCCGGGGAAAACCTTGTGCCCCAGCCCGCCGCCTTGTGGGCCGACACCTACGACCTTGAGGACACCATCCTGATAGATTCGACGGGTGATCACACCATCCTCCGTGTCACGGTCCGGGCCAGTGGCAGCTATGCCGACTCCTTCCGCGACCGCCTCGCCGAACAGGGCTTCGAGGAGTTCTGCAAAGGCCGAAACACTTATCAGAAAGGACGTTACGGCCACTCCGAACCCGACGGCCCGCTCCGCCTCGAAGACAATCGCGACACCAACGAATGGCGGATGACCGAGGTTTACCGCATCCTTCCCACCACCGACGACCACCCCACGGTCATTTCCGCCCCCAAAGGGTCCCCGCGCTTCCTCATCAACCTCACCCACGCCAGCCTGACCCTCGCCAGCATTCTCAACCCCGCCAAGGAGAAACGCAAAACCCCGCTGGCCCTCGTCCACCCGGTCCGGATCAGCCACCGCTTTGAGATTCGTTTCCCGTTTTTGGATCCGCTGGGAACCTTCCCCCACGTCTTTCAAAACGACTGGATCTGGTTTCGCCGGACCACGGCCGGAGTGCCCGGAGGCTGGACCCACACCACCGAATACGAAACCAAAACCGACTTCGTGCCGGCCGACCAAATCCTGAAACACCGCGAACTCATCACCAAGATCCTGCCCGAAGCCACCTGGGCCATCCAGGTCAGGAAAGGAGTGCCCCGCCTCCGCCGTGAGCCGGACTTCGACCTGCTCCCGCCTCCCTCGCCCCGCCAGGCCGAAATCACCCGCCACGCCCTGCCCCGCCCCCCGACCGCCAAGCCCAAAACCGCCGCCGAGCCGCCCCGCAAAACGATCTTCAACCCGCCCACCCGCAAGTCCTCCAGCCGTTCCGCCGGCTCCGCTTCCGGCTCGCGGCGACGCCGCTCCCTCGGTTCGGGCGAATCCCTCCTCGATGCCAACATCTCTCCCACCGGCATGTATATCCTCCTGCGGATCGGAATCACCCTCATCGTCTTCCTGCTTTTCTTCGGTATCAAAATTCTGGCCTGGCTGATCTCCTAGGACCGGGCCCCGGACCGTCCGCTTTGGTTTGCGCTTACGCCGCTATCCCGGCCTTCTCCCGGACATGGTTTCACGCCTCCTCCTGCTTCCGCTCTGCCTCGCCACCTCCGCCCGGGCCGCCACCGTGGCCTGGTTCTACGCCCTCGACCAGGACCGGCAAGCCTTTGAGAAAGCCACCTCGGCCCCCCTTCGCACCCAGAAAATCGGTGCCACCGTCATGGCCGATTACCGCGTGGGAAACACCCGCGTTGTCGCGGCCAAAATGGGCAGCGGCTGCACGCAGACGGCCGTGACCGTCTCCACCGTCCTCGCCCTCGTCCCGCCCACCTGCCTCGTCACCACCTCACCAGCGGGAGAAATCGAGGGCGACTCCCCCGTCGGCACCTGGCGGCAGGTCAGCGAAGTCGTGGCCTGGCAGCAGGGCAGCCTCGATGCCAACGGGCGGGTCGCGCCGGGGAAAGACTCGCGCACCGTCCTCGCCGCCAGGCCGGAGTTTTGGTCCCAAGGCCCCTGGTCCGGGGCCCTGCCCGTCGCCGTCGCCTCGGGCGAGGCCTTTGTCGCCTCCCAGGCCGGACGCCGGCACGTGGCCTTGGCCAGCCGCGCCCCCCTCGTGGACATGAACTCCTGGGGGTTGGTCAAGTCGTTGGAGCAAAGGGACTTCCCCTGCCTTCATCTCCGCGTCATCAGCGACCACGCCGACGACCAGGCCGACGCCGACTTCCGCAACTTCGTCAGCACCTACCCCGGCACCGGCGGCCAATGGGTCGCCCAACTCGTCAAATCCCTCCCGGCCGACCCCGCCGATCCCCTCAACCAGCCCAATCTGAAAAAACTCCTCGAAGGCCTGCCCGAGGAGAAATCAAGGGAAGCGGAACCGCAGGCTCGCTGAAAATGCGAGGCGCGGTGGTGTCCGACCCAAGGCGGTTGCAAGATAAGTCACTCCCGCTTCTCCAGGCTCTTGAGCTTCTCCCAACCCGGTTGTTTGGCGGCCTTCAGCGAGGCTTCAGAGATGCTTTTGGCGCTGGAGACGCGAAAGACCGGCGGCAGGGCGGAAGGGTTGGGCAGACCCGCGGAGAAAGGAAACGAGCGGCTGTTGACCGAAAAAATGCCCGGCGCGTGATGGCAGGAAAAACAGAGCGTCGCGGCAGGTGTCGTGGGGTCACCCGGGCCGCCCACGCCGAGCCCGGCGAGAAACTGGGAATAGGCCAGGTCGCGGCCTTCCGTCTGGTGAAAGCCGCTGCCGGAGAGCAGTTTGCGCCGCGACAGCTCCCACTCGAAATAGGCCTGCCGCACCGGGCTGATTTCGGTGAACTCGACCTCGCGGTAAACCCGCACCTGCACACTTTCCACCAGGGGCGAGACGACGAGGTTGCCCTGCGTGTCCACCAAGATGGCCCGCCGCACCAACGCCCACATCGTGCCAACGGGAAACTGCGGCGTGGCGGGGTTCAACCAGGGGCCGTTCCGGTTGTCGCGGCCGATGATTTCAAAGGGGACCTTTGGGTTTTCCGTGACCAAAGGCTGCGGCATCGCGGCCAGTTCGGCGAGATAGGCTTCACCGGCCTTACGTCCGCCCGGATGGCGGAAACGGAGCTCGAAGGAGGAGCGTCCTTGAAACACAAAGGAGTGCAGTGGCGCCGCCACAGGACGGTTCGGCCCCGCCTCCAACGCGAGCCATGCGCCGTCGTCCGCCAGCAGTCCTTTGGGCAGAAACGCACGGTCGGGCTCCCTGGCGTCAAACGCGGTAAAGGCCCCGGGCAACGCGGAGGCGGCGTCGTAGTTGTCCGGCAGGGCGGCGATTTCCCCGGCGCTCAGGGCGACATGGCGGATGGCCTTGGCCAGGGGCTCGACCAGGGGCTGTGTTTCTGGGGTGGGATTTCTAGCCATCGTGGAATGAAACAGCGCCAGCAGGTCGCGCTGCATGAGCGCGCGGCGCAGTGGCCCCATCGCGGCCAAGGCCTTGCGATCGGCGGAAAACTCCCGCAGCAGCGCCACCGCCTGCTCCGGCGAGGCCCGCCCCTCGCCCATCCGGAAGGGCGGATCAAGCGGATCGTCCACCACCACACCCGCCACCGTGCGGACCATGAGCTGGTCATGGACGCGGTTCCACAGATGCCCGGGATCGGGCGAGTAGAGGTCCATCGCCGCCTGCGCGACGGGATTGGAAACAGCCAGAAGAAGAGCCGCAAACACTCTGCCTCCCAATGATTTTCCCACTCCGAACCACCTGAGCAATGGAGCGCCACAACCTGGCAAGGGAAACGTCATGAGAGAAAAACTGGATCGGCCCAAAGGTGAGTCAAACCGCAAGCCGGGAGCCTGATTTATCCGAACCACTTTTGAGACAGGATGAACGGGATTTGCAGGATGAAGAGGCAGGGATTTGGCCCAGACGGTTGTGCCCAGGCTTTCCCGTTTGAAAATCAGGATTCAGCCACTCCCGCCTCACGGTGGCGGCATTTGGGAAACGTCGAGCAGCCCAGAAACGAGCCCGATCCGTCCCGTTTCTGACGGACCACCAATTTGCCCTCCGTGCAGACCGGGCAATCCTCCCCCGCGGCATGGGCGGTATGGAAACGCTGCCGAAGCTGCTCCACATGCTGGCGCTCGGTTTCGACGGTGTCGGGCAGGCGGACGGCCTCCAGCTTCGCCAGCATCTGCAACACCTCTTCCGGAGTGAACACCGTCTCACGGTGTTTCTTGAGATGCGTGATGAATCCATCCTTCACCACCCGGTCCGGCATGGGCGTGCGAAACCGGACGTTGTCCGACCAGAAAAAGACCCAACTGTGAAATACTTCCGCAGGCAGCGAAAGCGCGGCCGCCAGGGCCAGGATATGGGCCCGGTTCTGATGCAGCGGGTTTTGAAACGGGTGCTTTTTACCTCCGACAAACACCGTCCATGTGCGAGCCGCCTCGTCGCCATAGATGTCGCCCTGGAGGTTCTTCACCTCGATGACGTGGATGCCATACGGCGAAACAATGAGCTGATCAATCTGGGTGGTGCCCTTCGGCGTGGGCAGGGTCACGTTCGTAAAGCGCTTATATTCAGCCGGTAGAAACAGCTTGGCCCCGAACTGGATGTTGGCCTCTCCCCAGGCCCCCTTGAGCGCGTTGCGGTTTTGCTTCGAAGGATCGAGGATGAAGTCGAGGAGTGTGCGAAAGAGACCCATGGGGAAGTCACCATGGGAAGAAACGCGGACGTGTCTGCCGCAAATTTGCCCTTGGATTTTCCTTCGTTTTCAACTCAGGCCAGCGGTTTTCAAACCGATACCCTCTACCCACCTCAGCCTTCAGTCCGCATCGTTTTCGGCACGACGGAACGGCGTGTGTTTAGGGATGCGGCCTGGCGCGACCGCCTCCACTCCTATCTGGGCGGCATCGTGCGTGAGTCAGGAGGCGTGGCCGATGCCGTCGGCGGGGTCGCGGATCACGTGCATGTGCTCGCCAGCCTGCGTGCCACGCACCGGTTGGCCGATGTGGTGCGGGACCTCAAAAAAACCTCCTGCGCCTGTGTGCATCAGGAAATCAGAATGCCGACCTTTTCGTAGCAGGAAAGTTATGGGGCGTTTACGGTCAGTCCGTCGCAAGTTGATGTGGTCAAGGAGTATATCGCCCGGCAGGAAGAACACCATCGGAAGAAAACCTTCCAGGAGGAATACAGGGAAATGCTGGTCAAAAACGGCGTTGAATTTGACGAGAAATATTTGTGATAAAGGCGCACATCCGAATCTTTCCAGCGCCACCTCCGGGGCGCATCCGTGAGGACATCGGTTCCAGGGGTGGCACTGCGTTTACCCCCGGCTAAGTTCCGTGACCCCTCCGGGGCTTTTTTGGAGTAGAACTTCAAAGTCGATTTTTAAATTGGCCTGAGGTTTGGTTTGGTCGTTTGCCTAAACTGTCTGTTCTGCCAAAAGATTTGCTGAATGGTAGGGTTTGGCAGGCTTTTCCATCACCAAACTTAGCTGTAAGTGGTCGTTTTCGGAAGAAGTGTCGTGCATCTTTGCATAGCGGGTGAATTCTTCCAAACGTCCCAAACGCTTCGCCAAGTTGAAAAGGGAAACCCGTCGAAGGACATCTACCGTCACTGGTCTTTTGGAGTCTTCAAACACCAAAGAGCCCATGAAAGCCTGGCAAGGTGCTGAGTTGAGGAGCTCCGCCAAAAGAACTGCTTCACGTTCTGAACCGCAAGGGATGAAACTACAGGTGTCATCGAGCATGATCGACCGTCCCTCGCAGGGGGGAATTACCACAAATTGCATATTTTTGTAGAGACCTGAAATGGCAACTTTCCAGAGTGAAAAGGAATAATCGCCGATCCCAAAAACACTGAATCGAGCGCGGTTGCGGTAGATGGAGCTTTTACGACCGTCGAGCTGAACGGCATGTTTTTCCAGATATGACCAAGTGCGGGGGGCTTCGGTGCGAAGGTGATCGGTGGAGTCTCCGGTGCGTTTTTGGGTAACAATGACATGCCGTCGCGCGACACAGCGACCATTGCCCAAGTCGGATGACTTGAGGAGGGGGTAAACGCAATTCGGCTCAATCCTTACTTCCTCACCCAGCCCGTTGAGATAGTGCCCGTTCCTTTGGGTTAACTCCATGACGGCAGCGGCATCATGCTTCACACCGGAACGCCAGACGTAGGGCGACACTCCTTCCAAGTCACTGTTAGCCAAATAGTTTTCGATATGTGAAACCAGTTGCCCACCAAGGAGACCAAAAGATGACGAATGCGTTTCACGACTGAGCGTCGCATATACTTTGGCCACAGGTTTGGGGTCGGCTCCCTGCCTTGCGTAAAAGAGGCAGGCATCCACCGAGACACCAAAATGAACCTTGGCATCAATAAGAAAGAGAGACGCTTCGGCTAGGGCTTTCCCAGACTTCCAGAGATGGGCCAAGACTTTGCGGGCGGTCATGGTTTTACATAGCATCGCGACTCCCGCCTGGGCTGGAAGTGATTCGATCAACTTGATCAAAATCCACTCGGCGATGTCGAAGTTGGCCTTGCCAGTTTTCGCTTCAAATCCTCTCAGGCCTTGAAAATTACTTTTCTCGGGTGAGTTGCTCGACCCCAGAGCCCCGAGAGCGGAATTCGTTACCCAGGGAGGGTTTCCCAAAAGGAGCACTCGCCCCGAACTTACCTTAGCATTTAGAATGTCAGACCAGTTGGCCGTGAAAAAATCCTGTTCAACTACCTTCACTCCTTGGCCAGACAATCGCAAGTTGGCTTGGTTTACATATTCAGGATTGATCTCGTAGCCTTCGTAGGTGCTGTCCCCTCCCCATTTGAGATGTGCTGCTTCCAGAAATGACGATAAACCAGCCGTCGGCTCAATCACACGATCAGGCTTACCCATCAGGGAATGAATGAGTTCGACCACCTCCCGTGCGAGTGGGAGTGGCGTCTGAAAATCACCAAATTCCTTTTGTGAACTCATAACCTTTCTACTCCTGTCACCGCATTCGCTTCGTCTATGACACGGCGATATTGCAGCCGCCACTGTAGCGCGTTGGAAATGGTCAGATAACCCAATTCCGGCGTGTTTTGCAAAACCGCTTCGGCGAGAGTCTGGGCCTGGATTTCGTCCAGTGGCAACATGCGCTCGTTGAAGAAGGCGGTGATGTCATCAACGTTGGCCTTATTGGCGAGAAGAGCCCGAAGGCCAGAAGTCGTTTGAAAATCGGCGGTGCGGGATTTGTCCACAAAGATGGTGTGGAGAATCTTCAGCTTGCCGGTGCGGGCTGCCATGTCGTCAGTCTTTTCATAAACAAAAACGAGCAAATGGTAGCCAAGCCCGTAAACCTTCTGGCGGGCCGATCGAAAGGGGCAGGAAGACTGGGGCTGTTTGACGCTGGTGGTCTTGATGTCCACGGCAAGAGAAGGAAAATCAATACCTTTGGCCGAGGAACCTTTGATTGAGGTGTATTGCTTGGAAATGAAGGCCTGAAACTTGTGCTCCAGGTAGGTGCCAACAGCCTTGCCATCAGTAACCCCGTAAAGGCTTGGCTCATCGTGGCAGGATTCAAAAGCAGCGAACTTTGTGGCCTCTTTCTTAAGGAGGTCGAGATTGAGAGACTTTGGCATGTGGGCTGGAAGTGGACAGGACTGTTTTGCGGGCGACTTTGGCAGCAGGCAACTTGGCACTTCAAGAAAGCATGAGGGGTTCAGGCCTTCGGTTGCCGCACGCGGAGTGTGCGGACCACTTTTCGCGTCAGAAGCTCCTCATCCCGCCCGCGTCCGCGCGTCTGCCTCGATCACCGTCTTCAATTCGGCCAACGTCGCGGCAGCCGCGGCTTTGGCACTCGGCAGCGCGGCGGGTTCGGGGACGTCCTCTTGGGCGAAGAGGTAGAACTTGATCTTGGGTTCGGTGCCGGAGCCTCGGACGGCGTAGCGGTAGCCGTTGTCCAGTTCGATGAGGAAGAAGGTTTCGGGCGGGATGATGTGGCCGTCGTTGTCGCGGACCTCCTGGGCGCCGAAGTCTATGAAGCGGGTGATCTCGTAGTCGCCGAGGGTTTTCGGCGGGGTTTTGCGATAGCTGTCGAGGATGTTGCGGATTTTGGCCGCGCCGCTGGCTCCTTCGTAAACGATATTGATCTGGGACTCGGCGAAGTAACCGTGGCGGACGAAGAGTTCGTCGAGCTGCTGGACGAGGGTCTTCCCCTTGGCCGCGAGGGCGGCGAAGAGCTCGGTGAACATGAGGACGGCGGCGTTAGCGTCCTTGTCGCGGACGCGGTCGGAGGCGAGGTAGCCGTAGCTTTCCTCATAACCGAGGACGAAGAAGGTGCTGTGCTTGAGCGAGAGTTCGCGGCGGGCGGCCGGGGTGCAGGCCTCCCAGTCGAGGGCCTGGCCGGTGGCGGCGAAGTGGGCGGCGCGGGCCTTCTCCTCGTAGAAACGGAGCTTGGAGCCGATGTATTTGAAACCGGTCAAGGTGTTGATGACCTTGACTTTATACTGCGCGGCAATGCGGGCGGCCATCTCGGTGGTGACGAAGGTCTTGATGATGGCGGCGCTGTCTCCGGGGTCGGCCGGGAGCTGGCCGAGTTCCTTCATGCGGGAGAGGCGGTAGTCGGCCAGGAGGGAGCCGATGAGGTTGCCGGTCAGGAGCTGGAGTTTGCCATCGGAGCCGCGCGCGGCGGCGCCCATGCGGTCGGAGTCGGGGTCGGTGGCGAGGACGAGGTCGGCCCCGGTCTCATCGGCGCGGCGGAGGGCGTAGGCGAGGGCCTCGGCGTTTTCCGGGTTGGGGGATGTGACCGTGGGGAAACGTCCGTCGAAGGCGGTCTGCTCGGGGACGGTCACGACCTCCGCGCCGAGGCGTTGCAGGGCGGGGATGCTGGCCACGCCGCCGGTGCCGTGGATGGCGGTGAAGACGAGCTTGGGTTTGACCTTGGCGATGACGTCGCGGTCCAAGATGTTCTCCTCCAGCGCTTTAAGATAGGCCTCGTCGAAGGAGGCCGGAAGGGTGGTCACGCCGTCGAGGTTCTTCTCCAGTTGGGCGCAGACCTCGCCAAAGGAGACGGCGTTGACCTCCTTGACGATGAGCTCGGCGTGGGGGGAGATGACCTGCGCGCCGTCGTTGAAGTAAACCTTGAAGCCGTTGTCGTGCGGCGGGTTGTGCGAGGCGGTGACGACCGCGCCGGTGGTGGTCTTGAGCTGGCGGATGGTGAAGCTGAGCTGGGGCGTGGAGCGGGGGCCTTCGTAGAGGAAGGCGCGGCCGCCGAGGCGGGTCCAGACCGAGGCGGAGAGTTCGCAGAAGTGGCGGGAAAAGTGGCGCACGTCGTGGGCCAGGACGATGCTGGGGCGCTCGGTGGAGCCGGAGCGGGCCAGCCAGGCGGCGCAGTAGCGGTAGAGGCCGAGGGTGGCGCGGACGACGTTGAAGTCATTCATGCAGGCCGAGCCCACGGCGGGGCGGGCGGGCGCTCCGCCCTTGGCCAGATCACCGGCCTCGGGGGCGGCGGGGCGCTGCCCGATGGTGCGTCCGCGCAGGCCGCCGGTGCCGAAGGCGAGGGTCTGGTAGAAGCGGTTGTTGAGTTCCTCCCAGTGGCCGCCGTTGACCAGCTCGGCCACGGACTCGGAGGCCCAGGCGGGGAGGTGGCCGCCGTCGAGCCAGGCGAGAAGGTTGGCCTGGGTGGAGGCGAGGATGAGGCCTTTTTGGGCGGCTTCGGCGATTTTTTCGGGGAGGGACATGGCAGGGCGGTGGGATGGGTTTAAAAAAGGTTCGTTTGCGGGAGTTTGTTCAAGTGCTTTCAACGGGTGGGGGAGGTGTTTCACTTCGGGGGAAGCCTGACTTGCGGCAGTTCCTTTTCCGGAATGCCCTCTAGATACTTGTCACGGTAAACCAGTTTTGCCGAGTGTCGCTTGGCGCAGGAGGCGATCAGCAGGTCGGTCAAGTGGATGCGGGTGGCGCTTTTGGCCCTCAGGGCCACGGCAACGGCTCCCACGGCCTCGTCTATCGGAAGGGGCGGACCGAGAAACTCGCGGTAGAGTTCAAGGATTTTGGCGGCATCGGCCTTGGCGTAGTCTGAACGCTGAAGAAAGAGTTGGAATTCCACCCAGGTAACGGTGCTGATGGCCGCTTTTCCGCCGCCGGGACTGAGGCAATGCTCAACGGTTTCCCAACCATTTTCTTGCAACAGGTGGGCCAGAAGCGCCGACGTATCAAGGAGATGCGCGAATTTCATACCTTTGGCGCGTGGGACCGTTGCCAAGCCCGTTCCTTCTCGAAGTCGGCTGCGAGTTTGACGGAGGCCTTTGGATTTTTTGCGGCCAGACGATGGACCTCCCGGAGCTTGGTCAAAGGATCGGCGGCGATGCGGGCGGAGATCATGCCGCCCCCCGAAGCCACCCATTCCAAACTCATTCCCGTCCTGATGCCACAGGCCCGGGCGAGCCTGGCGGGAATCGTGGTCTGGAGTTTTCCGGTGACTCGTGAGGTGTGTGTGGGTTCGAGGGTTTTCATGTCAAGGAATGTTGCTTTCAAGGGAAAGGAAAGTCAAGGCGTTTTCCCCGGACAGGCGAGCCCTCCGCAAGACCGGCGATAGTTTGTTTACGAAACAACCACGCCCTCGTGGAGGGACGGGTGGCGGGACATGGATTTCCAGGCGGCGGCGAAGTCTTCGGGTGAGTCGGCCAGGGAGAAGTCTATCTCCAGCTTGAAGGCGGGCAGGCCGGTGGAGTCCACCGGGACCATGGCACCGGCGGCGTTGAGCCAGGCGGCGTGGAGGCGCAGGAGGTCGGCCTGGCAGGTGGCGGGCGAGTCCGCGCCGTCGGCGTTTTTCACCGGGCTAAAGTCCTCGGCGCGAAGGGTTTCCACCAGAAGAGGGTTCCGGGCGAAAGGCAGGGCGTCAAAGACAAACATCTCGAACTTCACCCCATTGGCCTTGTCGGGTTTGACGTGATTTCCGGCCGCGTCCACGCAGGGGATCTTCTTGTCGGCGCGGTGGAAAGGCAGGCGGCAGGCGGTGTCGAGCCCGCTGCCAAGTCGTTCGGCGAAAGCGAGTTCGATGGCGTGGATGGCGGGGTTGCCGGCGCGGTAAAGGAGACGGCCGTGGGAGTCGTGGGCCTCGGCCAGAGCCTTGGGCAGGTCGGAGTATTCGACGATGCCGGGCGCGCCCTGGTTGAGGGCGAAGACGCCGACCTTCTCGTGGGCGTGGGCCTTGGGGAGGGTTTTGCTGCTCATGTCCGAGCCGGCCAGGAGGTGGTGGCCGAGGAAGGCCTCGTCGGCCACGCGGACGAGCGGGTTATCCACCTGAAAATAGCTGAGGGTGGTGACGCCGCGTTGGCGCAGCTCGGCCGCGACACCACTGCGGGCCAGGGCGCGGAGGGAGCCGCCGTGGCCGTCGGGCGAGAGGGCCAGCGAGCTTTTGGTTTCGAGGATGAGTTTCCCGGAAAAATCCACGGCGGCCATGCGGCCCTGGCGGAAGAAAAACACGTCCGACTCCGGCAGGCCGAAGAAGTGGTGCTCCTTGAAGTAGCGGACGGTGGGCTCGTGATTCACATCGCTCGTCATCAGCACCCACGGCATGGGCTGGCCATGGCGTTTGCGGGCTCCGATAATTTTGGCGGCAAAGACCGCGAACAGGCTCTGGTGGCGGACCGGCGTGATGGCGAAGGTGCCCTTGGGACCGTCGTAACCGAGGCGCGTGCCCTGGCCGCCGGCGACGGTGAGAAAGGCGACTTTGCCGGCCCTGAGGTGGGCGCGGCCGGTGGCGGCGGCTTTGGCCCAGAGGGCGGAGTCTCCACCGTGTTTCGGGTGTTCGAGAAAGGGGATGGGGGCGAGACCGGAGGCATCGAAACCGCCCGCCGACTGACCCGCCACGAGGGTTTCGTGGAGGTTGCGGACCTCGGCCAGGTCCACCTCGGCGCATTCGTTCAGAAGGTGTTGGCGGTCATGGGCATTCAGGCTGTCCCAAAAGCGAAAAACGTGGCCCTGGCCGGCGGATTCAAACTGGTTTCGTAAGGTGGTGGGATCGGTCATGCAAAGTGGTGGTGCCGCCGGGACTGACCCCGGCGGGAAAGGGGGTCAGCGCAGCGCGGGGGCGGCGGGTTGTTTTTTGACGGCCGGATCGTCGTGATGGACGACCTTTTCCTCGGGCCGCACATAGCCCAGCTGATCGCGGGCCAGCCGGGCCAGCATCTCCGGGTCGGATTCGACCAGTTTGAGGAAGTTTTCCCGGCGTTGGAGCTCGGCCTGGACCTTTTCCAGCTCCTTGCGGGCCTCGGTCAGACGGAGGTCAAGCTGCCGCACCTGCTTGTGGTTTTCCACGACGCGCCAGCCCAGCACCGCCGTCACAGCCAGCAGGACGACCAGAAGGCCGAGGAGCAGCATTTGGTGGATCAACTTCATCTTCACCCACATCCGTTGCAAAGATGCCTCCGGACGCCAAGGAAAAAGCTTGGCCCGGGCCGTGGGAAAAGCACGTTGAAGCCAGCCACGGGCTGCCAGCGATGTATCTTCAGTTCTTCGGTTTGCGGGAACCGCCCTTCAACGTCACCCCCGACCCCAAATTCCTCCACCTCAGCCGCCAGCATGAGGAGGCGCTCACCCACCTGCGCTACGGCATCGAGGAGAAGAAGGGGTTCATCGTCCTGACGGGCGAGGTGGGCTGCGGAAAAACCACGGTCTGCCGCCTGCTGCTCAACGAGTTGGACCACGACCGCTACGACACCGCCCTCATCCTCAACCCCCGCCTCGGCGAGGAGGAGCTGCTGCACGCCATCCTCTCGGAGCTGGGGGTGAAACCGCAGGGGAAAAACCGCACCCACCTCATCAACCAGCTCAACAAACTGCTGCTGGAGCGCATCGCGGCCGGCAAACGCATCGTCCTCATCATTGACGAGTCCCAAAACCTCAGCTTCGAGGTCCTGGAGCACCTCCGGCTCCTCTCCAACCTGGAAACCGACACTCAGAAACTGTTGCAGATCATCCTTTTGGGACAACCCGAGCTCAAGGCCAAGCTCCAGGAGAAACGCCTCCGCCAGCTCCGCCAACGCATCCTGGTCCACTGCGAGCTTCATCCCCTCGACCGCGACGAGGTCCGCGCCTACCTCCAGCACCGCCTCTCCGTCGCCGGGGCCAACGGGCGCCCCCGCTTCACCTCCTGGGCCATCCGGCGCATCCACAAACACACCGGCGGCGTCCCCCGCATGATCAACAACCTCTGCGACAAGGCCCTCCTCTCCGCCTACATCCGGTCCTCCGACGAGGTCAGCTGGTTCGACGTGGGCCGCGCCCTCCGCGACATCACCCTTTAACCCCAAACCTTTCACCATGAGCCTCATCCGCGACGCCCTCAACAAGGCCCAGCAGGAACAGGACGCCGCCCGCACCGGCCAGCCCCTCCCGCGCCATTCCCCCGGCTTCACCCCTCCCCCGGGCGGCTCCGGCCCGGGCGGCAAGGCGCTCATGGCCCTGGTCGTGCTGGGGGCACTCATGGGTTGCGCCGCGCTGGTCCTCCAGCTCACCAGGCCGTCAAACGTAGGGGAACCCCATCCGGCCCAATCGGTTGCGTCAAACACCCCCGCCCCGTCCGCCCCCGCCGTGGTCCAGGTGCCAGTCATGCCGACACCGGCCCCGACACCCCACCCCACCCCGGTTCCCACCCTGGTGGCCTCGGCCCCCGTGGTTCCGCCCCCTCCCCCGCCCGTTTCCCATCCGGTTCCGCCCGTGACCGCTTCCAAACCGGCCCAGGCGGTCGCCTCCGCCCCCACTGCCGCCCCCCGGGTGGACCCGCCCCCACACCCGACTTCATCCCCGACGCCTCCGACGGTCGTGGCCGCCGCCCCTGTGCCCCCCGCACCCGCACCGGTATCCCCCGCATCCCCTCCCCCAAACGTTGCGGTCGTTCCCGCTCCGCCCCAGCCAGCCCCGGCCGTGGCAACGGCCCCGGCGGCTCCCGCTCCCGCCTCCCAAGCGGCCTCGGAGAAGGAACCGAGCCAGGATCTCATCGAGTTTGTTGACCAACTTGCCATCCGCGCCGTCATGGTCCGCCCCGGAGGAAACCGGGCCAGCATCCTGGGCCGCGTTTTTCAGGTCGGGGATTTCTTGCCAGGAGCACCCAAGCCACTGAAAGTTGTGGAAATCGGCAAAGACCATCTTACTTTCTCCGACAATGCCGGAAACGCCTATACCAAACGACTCTGAACAGCCCGCCAACTTCGAGGACCACTCCGAAGGTCAGGACGCGTCACGTCCCGGCGGCAGCCCCAAGGCGTTTGTGCTGCGCAAGCAGGCGCTCCCGGATTTCAACGAGCGCCTCAGCAAACTGGCCCAGACCCCCACGCCCAAAGTCCCCAGCATCAAGGAATTGCGCGCGAACGTTCCGGCCCAGACCCCGGCCGCTCCCGTCGCCACGCCCCCGCCCGCCGATACCACGGCCGCCCCCGCCGCCACGCCGGCCGAGCCGGCCAAACGTGTGGTCCGGCCCAGGCCCGAGATCAAAATCAGAAGCTCCGGACTTCCCAGCCTGAAGGACTACCAGAAGGTTTTGGAATCACCGCCTCCGGAAACTCCCGGAACTCCGGAAATTTCTCCCGACCCGGAGCCGGCCGCCGAGATCGCCCCGCCAGAGCCCCCCCGCGTGTTCACCCCCGGTCGCACTCCCTCCGTCCCACAGGCCGTGTCCCCCAGGCCGGCGGTCCCGGCTCCCCGGCCCGTCGCACCGGCGGCGGCACCCGTTGCAGTCGAGAAACCGGACTCGTCCGAGGCCAAACCGCCGGTGCGTGAATTCAAACTCCGTGGCCCCGTCCGCGCGACCGATACCCCGGCCTCTCCCGAACCGGCGGAGTCCAAACCAGCCGCCCCCGGGCTCAAACTCAACGCCCCTCTTAAACCGGCCGCCCCCGTCCCCAGCACTCCCGCACCGAAGCTCGCCCCCCGCGCTCCCGATGAGGATTCCGCCCTCTTTGACGCCGTGGTGGACGCAAGTTTCACCTTCACGGAAGACGAACCGGCCAGGCCCATGCCACCCCCGGCCTCGGAAACACCCTCCGAACCGGGCACCCCGAAAGTCCCCGCCGCCAAACCCGCAGCCGCCGAAATCAAGGTCCCGGGGCAAAGGATGGTATACAAACCCCGGGTGGAAAAAACCGACGCGACCCCGGCCCCGCAACCGGCCCCTCCTCCCCCGCCGCCCCCGCCCCCGCCAGTGGCGACGGCACGACCCTCTGTCCCTGCTCCGACTCCCGTCC
>JANOBW010000332.1:0-1756 GCA_031411855.1 Opitutia bacterium | reverse complement strand
GAGGGGTTTGAGGAGGTTCATCCCCTGCTGGGTGGGGACGACGACTTTTCCGAGTTCAACACCCTGAGGGTGCGCCTGGCCAAGGCGCTGGCCAAGTGGGCGGAGGACTCCAAAGGGGAGGCTCCCCTGGCCCAGGACCTGTCCTTTATCAGGCACTTCCTGACCACGGTGGCGCCGTTGCACCAGGGGGGCGAGGTGTTCTGGCAGTCGTTTCTCACGGTTCATTTTGAGGGTATCCTTCAGCGCCAGCTGGCCGCTTATCCGCGGCGCCTCCTTTCCGAACCGCTGGCCTGCCTGGTGGCCGCGAGCGACCGTTTTGACTGTCTGCTGGATTTTCGCGCCGAGGCTTCCGGCCTGGTGGGAAATTGGGATGCCGAAAAGGCTGAGTTCCTTGATCTTGTGCTCGGAGCCATGGTGATGCGATCCCTGCCGGGCTCCCAACTGCGGAACCAGTTTTTCCACCATGTTTCGGGCGAGTCCCTGACCGGCGAGCTGGCCGAGGTGCTGCAGGCTTTCCAGGCCGCCCGTCCCAAAATCTGCGAATGGATGCGCGCGCGCCATGACCGTTCCCGGGTGGATTGGTTTGAGGACACTCTCGAACTGTTTTCGAAACTGGCCCGCACCTCGGACGCGACTGACCGGGCCATAGACCTGTGGCATGCCGATTTTCTCAAAACCGGCGAGGATCTGGCTGTCGGGGTGAAGGGGCAGAACCTGGCGAAACGTTGCTCCTACCTCATCCAGGAAACCTTCCGCCGCGCCGTCTGGGGGGCGGCGGTCGAGGCGGACGCCCGTTTTGCGGCCTCGCAGTTCCGGCGCGGCCTCATTGCCAACCTTGGGGTGGATTATTCCGAGGAGGTGTGGCGCAAGCACAGCCGCATTCAGGCGAAACTTGTTTCGCTGGCGGGTGATCCGGCCGGACGGGAGTTGGTCACCCCCGCCCTTCCGCTGCTCCGGCTCATTGACCAGATCGTTCCGGCCACCCGTCCCGCGACCCGGGATTTCGCCTTGGAGCCGCTGGCGGGGGAGGACACCGGGGTGCTGTCGGACGAGGAACTTCTGCTCATGGTCCGGCGGATTGTCCTGGAGATCAAACTTTCCCCGGAACGCAATCTGGCGGAGGGGGTGAGCTCCTGGTTTTACGAATTTGAGCTTTCCCGCATCGGAGCCTCCGAATCCCCGGCCGTGGCGGACCAGCTCAAACTGCTGGGCAACCGTGTGCTCTCCACCCGCGACGGGTTGTCGGTGCCCGCCCTTCTCCTTTCCAGTCTGGAACGTCTGTCGGATTCGATTCCGGAGCTTTCTTCCGCCCTTCTTTTGGGCACGACCGCCGAAACCATGGTGCAGGCGACCCCGCGCGAGTTGCAAAAGGACAATGTCCGAACCTTGGCCAGGCTTTCCGTCCTCTTCAATCCGGTGGCGGATTTTTCGCAAAAGGACTTCACGGGGTGGTGGTCCCGCAGTGTGGCCGACATCCATTTCTCCCGCGGGGGTGAGGAACTTTTCAAACGCAATCTGGAGGGTCTTTATCAAGGCCTCGCGGTGTCTTTTGACCCGTTGCGGGCGGGGCGTCTGTTCGGTGTCCTTCAGGAGGTGTGCAAGGAGGTCACGGGCGTGGGGGTGACGATCGCCGCGCTCAGTTTCCGGGCCTTTGCCCAGGAAGGCACCTGGTGGCGCCGCCTCCAGGGGGCTGGAGCCACGGCCCTCCCCGTCTGCGCCTTTGCGGGCGAGGCGATCCTGGCGGGCTTCCCCGGCT
>JANOBW010000331.1:0-14983 GCA_031411855.1 Opitutia bacterium | reverse complement strand
CCACCTGCCAGCTCCACATGCGGAGCTTCCAGGACGGCGAGACCATCACCGTCGAGCCTTTCCAGGCAAAACCCTTCCCCGTCCTCCGCGACCTCATCGTGGACCGCTCGCCCTTCGACAAGATCATCCAGGCCGGCGGCTTCATCAGCGTGAACACCGGTGCCGCCGCCGACGCCAACGCCATCGCCATCGGCAAGGAAGTGGCCGACTACGCCATGGACGCCGCCCAGTGTATCGGTTGCGGAGCCTGCGTGGCCGCCTGCAAAAACGCCTCGGCCATGCTCTTCACCTCCGCCAAGGTCGCCCACCTCAACAGCCTCCCCCAGGGCCAGCCCGAGCGCAACCGCCGCGTCCTCGCCATGGTCGGCGCGATGGACGAGGCCGGCTTCGGCAGCTGCACCAACTTCGGCGAATGCGAAGCCGTCTGCCCCAAAGGCATCAGCCTCGACATGATCGCCCACATGAACCGCGACTACTTCAAGGCCAGCATGGGCAACATCTTCAACCCTCCGCAGGAAGCGGCCGCCGGAGTGTAAGGCGGCGGGCAAAGTAGGGCTTGGGCTTCAGCCCTGCACCTGATTCGAGAAGTTCCGACGTCGTGTTTGCCGAAAACGCATGACCAATCCGATTCGTTCGGGGTCATGCATTCGAAGTCTTCAAGCCGGTGGCTTCACCGTGGCGTTTGTGATTGGGGAACGCTGAGAGTTGGGCGTTGTAACCACAAATGTCTCAACAGAATCGGAGGTGCTATTTTTTCTGTTTCAACATACGTGAAAGGCCTGCGATGCCTACTCGTGTAAACTGCTTCACTTATCAACGTGACTACAGATCTCGGACATATTTTCGGTAAATCTAAGACCTCGAATTCAAGGCCTCTTCCTACAAGCGTTTCTGTCAGTTTTGGATCAATCCTATAATCAGAACTCGCATAGCCAATCATCAAAGCGCTTGTCATCGTCCATGCGTAGTCTCCACGAGTAAAGCGGGATATGCCCTTAGCTCCATAATGAACTCCAACAGAATGATTTACATCAATAGGTTTGCATTCGATAAACAACCAATCTTGGGTCCGACGATAGATATTACTACGACCAGCAACACCAATCAAAAGATCCGGCATTTTGTCGAGGAGCGAACCATTATAATTGCGGAGCTTGGCTTCTCGAGTTACTACGGTGAATCGTTCATTATCAAATCCATCAACGAGTCCTTTGCCGAAAACCTCGTCGAACAAAACTTCATAAAGGTCATGAGTGACTTCGTCTTCATCCGCAGTGCGCAAATCAATTCGTGGCAATAGGCGATCTTTCAATCGTTGCCAAGACACCCGTATCGCTTCCTCGGCAATCAGAAACATCGCGAGTGGGATGGGCTTGTGAGGAGGCTCAATCTCCTCGTCGCGATAAAATCCGTATCCCATGTTTCAGTCCTCAAAAATAGTGAAATATTCGCGAATAATATCAGCACAAAGCATACGTGCTCTACTGGGCGTCCAGTAGCGATATTGTGCCAGTATTCCAATCACCAAACTTCCATCAACTTCTTTGATAATACGGGTCGCTCCGGTTTCGTTGGCCAACGGGAGAATGCTGTGTGAAAAAAGATCACTCGGTTCAGGAATTACTTGACCTTTCGTTGACAAAATGAACACCACAAA
Organism: Opitutia bacterium; assembly: GCA_031411855.1. Lineage (GTDB taxonomy): Bacteria > Verrucomicrobiota > Verrucomicrobiia > Opitutales > JANOBW01 > JANOBW01. The sequence continues at coordinate 13,326 of JANOBW010000331.1, read as the reverse complement.
CGGCGATTCAATAGTCTCAGATGGTTTCCACAGCGTCAGCTCCGGTTGCTTTCCAAGTGCTTTGAAGAGTGGGCGTAAGATTGAATCCACCCGACGGATAAATACAGAGCGCTCGGGCTTTGTCGGAGCTTTACTTGCACGAATACCAAATTCATCGTTCGGTTCACGAACTTCTAAAGTATCGGCGACGACTTCGACATCAAGACGGTTCAATTCATAGAGTTTTCCAAAGAAAACATCGATGTCAGTAAAGACGGTGATATCTTCACTGACAAGGCGTTGAGAAAGTTTGTGAATCTCTTTTTTCTGATCTTCTGAGAGTTTTTCTATTGGGAAAAATGGACAATTGTCTAAATCTGTCTTGTAAACATTTGGACGTTCAAAACCAAGCTTTGCGCTGGTAATTAATGCAAAATGTAACCAAAGTTTGCTATGAACAAACAATTGCAAATAGCGAACAAGTATGTCGCCATACTTATTGCCTGCAGCAGAGTAACCATAAAAGCTTTGATTATATGCGAGATCTGAGGAGCAAATCAGAGCCCAGCCTTGAGTTCGATCAGATCCTGGCGCTTCTTTTATAAGAATTAATGGGCCGCGATAGGCTCTCAGAGGATCAAGAGTATTCTCATTATAGTCTATCCTCGACCAACCAACGGTGTCATGAGGGAAATAATCAAGAGCTGTTTCATCAACTTTAAAACGAAATTGTTTGGTCGTATTTAGGTCCTTCAGGACTCTCATTTTCGTAGAGTCTTGTTGTTTTTTTTGCTTCGGCCTAATTTGATAGCCGTTTCTGCATATTAGCCCCAGTTCCTTCTCCCAGTATTCCTCAAGGGGTTTAGCACCAGCTTTCTTGATTTTTCTAATTATCTCAACGTCTAATCCCGTTCCAACCGCGAGCGCCTTCCAAAGCCAAGGTTCTTCAATTGAATCGTCTACACTGACAATCTGCGCAGACTTCGCATCAATGCGCATCTCACCAAGGCTATTCGCGTGGAGATCCGTGTGCGGGGAAATGAAGTGAAGCCGATGATGCGCCTTAGGCCGCCGGTTGCGCGCAAAGAACAGCATAAAGGGTTGATCCATGTCGGGCCAGACCTTGGTTTTCCGAAGGTTCGAGGCATTGATAATGCCAGTAACTTCGATCAGTCGAAAAATAGCCCGGCGGGTCGTCTCTGCCATGGGCCCCTGTTTGAATAAGGTCCGTGCTGGCAGCGCCATCGCAATGCGACCATCCGGTTTGCACCATTTCACGGACTTCCACAGAAATGGGAGGTCAGGCACACTATCGGGATTCTGGTAAGTTTTGCCAATTTCGGCGTCCAGCTCTGTGACGATTTTCCGGCTGACCTTATCCATCTCTTCAGCGACAGCTTTAAACTCTTTCTTAATGTTTGTCCACGGTGGGTTGCATAGCACAAGGTCAAAGCAGCCGTTAAAGCGGCTTCCCACCTGTGACCCGATGCTGCCGACAACAGGACCTTCGAGTTTGTCATCATTCTTACGCCAATCGAAGAGCATCGCGTGCTTTCCAGACCGAAGGGCTTTGAACTTCAGCTTCTCTGGTGGCACCGGATCGGGATCCAATTCGATGGCGGTGAGGTAAAGACTGAGGGCGGAAAGTTTCAAGGCTGAGTCACTGATGTCGAAGCCCACCAACTGATTCTCAAGAATACTACGAATCGCGGCCGTATCTGGACGCTGCTGAGGGGTCTTTTTCCATAGTTCCCGATAGAGACGACGAAAGGCAATAACGAGAAAGATGGAAGCGCCGCAGGCCGGGTCAAGGACACGGGCTTTGTGAGCTTCGGGTAGGTTGTCGAACGCCTCGCCAACCAAAGTTGCCGCGATATTACGTGGAGTGTAGTGAACACTGGTGCTGCTCGCATTGCGTTCATCCCATTTCCAAGAAAGTTTTTCATAAACTTGGCTGAGCAAACCCACCGGGATGTGGGCGAAATCCAAATGTCCCCAGTTGATGGGGAGTCGAAGCTGAAAGCCGTCGTCACCACTAGGCTCTTCTCCACGAGCGATACCACCGAGATGGCTGAAAACACGTTGCCCCAGGCGCTGACTGAGCGATTCGAAAAAGTGAAGGCTGCCGCCATCGGTCAGAGGTAGAAAATCGCCATTGAACGTCTTATCCAACCATCGCGAGGTGGCCGCAGTATTTTCCGCGTTGTCGAAGCATTCTTCCAGTCCTTTCGCGCAGGGCGAAATTTTACCTAAATCACTATTGTTGATGATGTTCCGATCTTTAAGAAAGCGGAAGAAAAGAGTCCGTCCCACAAGTGACACAACATCGGACCGTTTGACCTTGAGTTGTTCCAGTCGAGTAGCTGTCCGTTCGACCAGTTGAAACATCTCTTTGAAGAGAAAATCCACGTCGGGGCCGGACGGTAAATCCTCACAGCGACCAAGCGCCAATCGTGAGAAGAAGGTCAATGACTCCTGTGATCCAGCTTGGTAAGTTTTCCATCGTTCCGTCCGGTCTTTCAGACTGACTGGGATCACGTCCAAGGTTCCAGGACGAACCACAGCGAGATAAGCCCGATCACCCCGGCAGGCGAGAACACGACGGAGGTCAGAGATTTGCTGACGTTGCTCGTCAGGACTTTGTGCCAATCGTCCTTCATTTATGAAAAAAAGCAGGGGGCGATCTTGATTCTCCGCAACGCCGTCAGGCATCAACTGCTCACGATCTGACGGTCCTCTTGGTTCAATTAAGTCGAGGTAATCAATCAGTTCGGGAGTCGCTTGATTGCGAAACCACCGCACACTCCTGCTTCGGGAATTTATCCCGTAGTTGAAGAGTTCAGTTGAAAGATTCACGTTCACCTTGTTGAGCATGGTCGTTTAAAGAAACAAACTTAAAGTAGGACAGAGTAAGACACTTGCGATGCTCATTTGTTCAGTTATTTGGAATGAAAACAACTCCCGCTCTTACGGCATACCGAACAAGATGGATTTATTCGCTGTGGCCTCTGCCCGCCACGCCGAGAAGCAATCGGGCAAGACTCACTGGTGGACCCATCTATGTCACTCCGAACCGAAATCTTTGGGTAGGCCTTATTTCGGCTCCCGCGGCCGGCTGATGACCTCCACTTGTAGCGGTTGGGTGGTGCTGAGGTGGAGGTCGCGCTGGGGGTAGGCCATGACGATGCCGGCGGTGGCGAAGGCTTCGTTGATGCGGTGGCGGAGTTCGCTGTCGGCTTGGCGGCGTTCGTTGACGGAACACCAGAAGACGGCTTCAAAGGTCAGGACGCTGTCGCCGAAGTCTTGGAAAATCACGTCGGGCGGTGGTTCCGGTTTCACGGTGTCCAGGCCTTTCATCGCCTCCAGCAGCACGCGGTGGACCTCGCGGGTGGGCGAGCTGTAGGCCACGCCGACGCGGATTTTTTGCCGCACGATGTCGTCGGACAGGGTCCAGTTGGTCACGGGTTGTTCCAGCAGGCGGCTGTTGGGTACGATGATGTGCGTGTTGTCGGCGGAGCGCACGATGGTGCTCCGCGGGCCGACCTTCTGGACGGTGACCTGCCGGCCGTCTATCTCGATCACATCCCCTTCACTGACAGGGCGTTCCATCAGCAGGATGATCCCGCTGATGAAGTTGCTGATGAGGTTTTGGCTGCCGAAACCGATGGCGATGGCGAGCGCGCCGCTGACCACGGAAAACTGGGTGAGCGAGAGGTGGAAGAGGCTGAAGGCCGTCAGCACCACGATGAGGAACAGGGCGTAGAAGGTCAGGGTCTGCCAGGCCGCGCACCGGCCAGAGTTCATCCCCATGCGCTTCAGCATGATGCGTCCGACGAGGGCGCTGATTTTCCGGGAAACCACCTGGCCGAACCAGAGGAGCAGGATGAAGGCGAGGATGGTTTTGACCCGGACGGGTTGGTCCTGCACGGACGTCACCTCGTAGTTCCAGCCCGCCAGCAGACGTTCCTTGGCACCGGTGAGCGTCTCGCCCCAGGAGAAGGAACTCACGCGCTGCCCCAGCTCCTCCTTGAGCCTCAGCCGCTGGTCGCGCAGTTGGTCGAGCCCCGCCATTTCCTGGTTTCCGAGGGTGAGCCAGGCGGCCAGCAGACGGACGCGGTCCACCAGCCAGGGTGAGGGTGCCGGAGCTTCGCCCGGGGTGTTGGTCCGCAAGAGTTTGCCTTGGAGCTCCTGGGACTCGCGGCGGCTTTTCATCAGTTCGGCGAGATGGGAGCGGCGTTCCTTCGCGAGAGTTTCCAGAGCCGTCCGGTTGGATTCGGCCCAGGGTTTCAGTTCCGCGGGCGGACTTCCCCCGCCGAGCACGCCGCGCCGCTTCTCCATGACCTTTTCGGTCTCATCGAGCCTTTGCCTTTGGGCGATGAGAACGGCCAGGATGAGGTTGGCCGTCTGGCGGTCCGCGCGCCGCGATTCCAGTTCGCCGGTTTTGCCGGCCTCCAGAGGGGCGCGTTCGGCGATGATGACGAGGCGGGAGGCCTCGGCGGCCTGGTCGCGGGCCTGGGCAAAGGAGGTTTCCAACTCGGAAGCGCTCTTCTCCCGCAGCAGTCGGGCGGCGGTCACTTCCGTTTCGCTCAGCACCAGATGCTGGCGGAGCCATTCAAAGGTGGGGACGAGCAGGGCGAGTTTGGGCTCCAGGAGGGACTGCTGAAACTTCAGGGTGCGGAGGGCTTTTTCGCGGAGCCGAACTTCCTCCTGGACGAGTCGGCTTTCGAGCTCCACTAACCGCAGTTCTCCCTGGGTTTTGGCCCGGTCGTCCGACTTTTCCAAGGCCTCCCGCAAGGTCCGTCGGGCGCGGTCTTTTTCCGACAAGGTCTGTTTCGCGTCGCTGAGCGCCTCGGCGGTGTTTTCCACGTCCGTCTTCAGCCAACCTTTGGCCTGCTCCAGATAATCCCTTTCCGCGTAAAGCTGGTCGAGCAGTTGCATGCCGTAGGGCGGTTTCAAGATGGCCTCGGGCGGACGCCGGCTCTTGGTCCGCTCGTCCACTTCGGCCGCCTCCTTGGCCAGATCGGCCGCGTGCTGAAGGGTGCGCTGCTGCTCGGCGTGAACGTTGTCAATGCGCTCCAGCAGGGCCGCCTCCTGCGTGAGCCAGAGGGCGGTGTCGTCCAGTTTGCCTTCGGGCAGACGGACGAGCTCGGCCCGGGCCGTGGCGATTTCCTTTTGCACCGCGGTGCGGCGAAGGGCGACGGACTCCACCGTCAACTCATCCTTATCCTTCTCCGGGACAGCGGTTTCCGACGTGGCGGCGGCGGCTGGATTGATCAGCACCGCTGGGTCAACGGCGGCGGTCGAGGAGCTCAGCCCCAGTAAAAAGATCCCGGCGGAAACAGTGAGACAACGAAAGGTCGGAAAGGGCAGGGGCATGATATGAAGTGCTGGAAGAACAGCACAACACCAGAGCCCGGAGGGGACCAGCTACGCCATTGGCAGGCAGTGAAGCCGGGTAAACAACAGGCGCAAGCCCAAGCGGGTGAGGCGGATGCGTGGCATGGACCGGTGGGCTGGCGGCATGCCCCGCACATCGGGAAAGGGCCGCCTCCGGTGCGGTTTGCCTGGGTTGAGCCGTGGTCGGCCAATCCATCCTTGCCGGTTGGTTCGGCCCGGATAACCTTGGCCCTGTGCATACCCATCATAACAAATCAAACCATAACTCAAACCTTTGCCAGCGAGTGGCTTGGCGTTTGTCACCGGCGGTTTCCGCCGTCGTCTTTCTGTGCTGCGGCACCGTCGGAGCTCAGACTGCTCCGGAAGACTTCGCCAGCCTGGTCAAACGCCTGCAGTTGGAAAAACCGGACTTTGCCAAACGCCATCAGGCGTTGCTCGCGGAGCGCTACGACCTGGTTGATCATCCGGCCCCGGGAGTCAGCATGTCCGGGGGGAAACCCGTGCAGGAGGGGGTGCGGGTGAAACTGCCCGAGGGGATGACCTGGGAGAAACTCGGCGCCCTCACCCCGGAGGCCATCAAGGCCGGGAACCTCTGGCCGGCCGGTTTCTTCCCCTTGCCGCACCCGCATCATGAGTCGGGGGGCATGATTTTCCCGCAACCTCTGATTGAGGAAACCAAGCTCCAAACCGAACGCGACCTGACCCGTTTCGACCTCGATTTCGACCTGCCGCAGCACCTCCTGCCCGAGTTCCCGGCGCCGATCTATCTGACCACGCGGCTCGATCTGGGCGATGTGTCGCGGGGCAAGCTGGTGACGCTGGGAAACTATTACGGGTTGTTCAAAGACATCCTCAACCCCAAGCAGCTCGAAGGCCTGCGCCTGCTGGTGACACCTTTCCCCCAGCAACAATTCAACGCCACCGAGGACCGGCGCAGTCTCAAGGCCCACCTGGGGGTCTCCTGTTTCGACTGCCATGCGAACGGCCACACCAACGCCGCCACCCACACCGTGGGCGACATCCGCCCGAACGAGCACCGGCACCGCATTGACACCCCTTCGTTGCGGGGGGTGAACATCCAGCGGCTCTTCGGCTCGCAACGGGCCCTCAAAACCGTGGAGGACTTCACCGAGTTCGAACAACGGGCCGCCTATTTTGACGGCGATCCCGAGCTGGCCCAGCGCAAGGGGGTGAACATCTTAGAACGCGGCAGCCAGGTCCAGTTCATGGCCGAATTCCAGGAACTTCTCGACTTTCCACCCGCCCCCAAGCTCACCATCCTGGGCCGGCTCGATCCAGCACGGGCGACCGAGGCCGAGCTGCGCGGGCAGGCCCTGTTTTCAGGCAAGGCGCAGTGTGCCACCTGCCACCTTCCGCCCTATTACACGGACAACCTCATGCACAACCTGAAGGTCGAGCGCTTCTTCACCGAACGTATGATCAACGGACGGAAAGCCTCGGTGGATGGACCGATCAAAACCTTCCCCCTGCGCGGCATCAAGGACTCGCCCCCCTATCTGCACGATGACCGCCTGATGACGCTCGAAGACACGGTCGAGTTCTTCAGCCTTGTGCTGGAAGTGAAGTTGGTGGACCAGGAAAAGAAGGACCTCGTGGCCTTTTTACGGACGCTGTAAGTAGGGTCACGGCCCGTGTCCGGCAAAACCGGGCAAGGTCAGTCATGATTTGGCCCGAACCACATAACTGACCGTTTGAGACGGCTCGAAGAACTCCTGAGGGTTTCCCTGAAACCAAACCTGCCCTTTGTCCAAGGCCAGCACCTCGTCGCACAAGGCCATGACCTCATTCGCCGCGTGGGTCACATAGAGCATCGGGATGGCAAACTCGTCGCGGATGCGGCCCAGGTAGGGCAGCAGGCGTTCCTTGAGAGGCAGATCCAGGCCGGCGAGAGGTTCGTCGAGCAACAGCAGCCTGGGAGCGGCCAGCAGGGCCCGTCCAAAGGCCACCCGCTGTTTTTCACCGCCCGACAGAGTCGCCACCCTTCGGTCTGCCAACGTTCCGATTTCGAGGACTTCCACGACGTGTGCAAAGCTCAGGGCCGCCGGGCGTTCCGGTTTGCTGGTGAAGCCGTAGAGGAGGTTCTGGCGGACGGACAAATGGGGAAACAGAGCGCCCTCCTGGGGAACGTAGCCGATGTCCCGGCGGTGGACTGGAACGGAAAGTCTGGCACCGGCATCGGTCAGGACAGAGTTGCTCAACTGAACGCGACCTGAGGCCGGACGGCGCAACCCCGCCACGATTTCCAGCAGGGTGGTTTTGCCCGAACCGGAAGCACCGAAGAGCGCGGTCACCCGTCCCTTCAGCAGCACATCCACCTTCAACGTGAATTCCGAGAGAGGCAGGTGAATGTCCTGAAGACGCAGGTTCATGAGGCCCTCCGTTTCAGAAACCACTCGCCCAGCCAGACCGCCCCAAAGGCGAGGGCGATGGACCAAAAGAGGAGTCCCAGGGCCTCGCCGTCGCGTCCGAGCTGCACCAGATGGTAGATGGAAAGTGACAGGGTGGCCGTTTTGCCCGGGATGTAGCCGGCGATCATGACCGTGGCCCCAAACTCACCCAGGGCGCGTGCAAAGGCCAGCAGGGTGGCGGCCACAAGGCCCCGCGCGGCCAGGGGAAGGGTGATGGTGGCAAACACCTTCCCAGGGGAGGCGCCCAGCGTCCGGGCGACCTGTTCGAGCCTCGGACTCACCCCCTCAAAGGCCACCCGGGCGGAACGCACCAGCAGGGGAAACGACATGATGGCGGCGGCGAGAACGACGGCCCGCCAGGTAAAGATGATCTCCAGCCCCAGCGTGTTTTCCACAAAGGATCCCACCGGACTGCGCCTGCCCAGCAGCAGAAGCAAAAGGAGCCCGGTGGCCACCGGAGGGATGACCAGCGGAAGTGCGACCAAGGTTTCGATGAGGGACTTTCCCCACCAGTTCCTCCGCGCCAGCAGCCAGGCCAAACCGATCGCAAACGGAAAGGCCAGAAAGGTGCCCAGCGCCGCCACCCCCAGCGTGAAAAGCGTGATCTCGAAGGTTTCCTCCATCCTGGCTCAGCGCTTGGGGACGGCTGCCGGAGCCGCCTCGGGTTTGGGAGCGGCCTGGAATCCGTATTTTGAGAACAGCGCCAGGGCTTCCGGGGTTTTCAGATAGGCCGCAAACCTGCGCGCCGCCTCGGGGCTTTTGGACTCCCTGACCACCGCCACCGGATAGGAAATTTTCGGTCCTTCGGCCGCCGGAATCTCATAGGCTACCTTCACCTTCTTGGAGATGAGCGCGTCGGTCTTGTAAACGATGCCGGCGTCCACGTTGCCCAGTTCCACCGCGAGCAGGCAGGAGCGGACGCTTTCGGTCGGAACCACCTTGTCAATTACCTGCTTCCAGAGCCCGGCCTTCTGAAGGTATTCCTTGGCGTAGATGCCGGCCGGAACGGTTTGCGGCTCGGCCAGGGCGATCCTTCCGACCGAGGCTTTGGCCAGGTCGGCCGGGGCCGTGATGGCCGGACCGCCCTCGCGGTTGACCACGATGACGAGGGAGTTGGAAAGAAGGGTGGTGCGGCTGTCGGGAGCGATTAGTCCGGCCTTTTCCAGGTCGTCCATCTTGGCGAGGTCGGCGGAGAAAAACAGGTCGGCCGGAGCTCCCTCCTTGATCTGGCGGGCCAGGACGTTGGAGGCGGCGAGGTTGAGGAGCAGTTTGTCCCCGGTTTTGGCCTCATAGTCTTTGGACATGACCTTGAGAGCGTCGGAAAGGCTGGCGGCGGCAAAGACGTTGAGCTCGGCACCGGAAAGGACCGTGGCAAACACGGCCCAAAGGCCGAAAAAGAGCGGACGGATGCGGTGGAAGTTCATGGATCAAAGGGGCTTAGAAAATGAGCTGCATGCGCACGATGACTTTGTCCTGGCGGGACAGGGCGGGAACATCGGAGATCAGATAGTTGAGCTGAAGCTTCAGATCATCCCCCTTGAGGTAGTAATTGAGACCGAAGGTCCAGGTGTCGGTGTGGTTGCCGGACACCTTGTCGTTGGGATCAAACGAATCGAACTTTATCACCCCCTGCAATTCCTTCGGGAGGATGAAATAGGAGCCTTGAAGATACCATCCGCTGGCGGTGATGTCGCGGTTCGCCGACTGGTCGAAGCTGGCGGTGAGAAACTCGGTCCACAGTTCAAACTCCCCGAGGCGAAACTGGCTGTCCACTCCCAGGCCGGTCCGTTGTCCCGTGAAGATGTTGTCCTTCGCCGCCGTCGCCGGAGTGGAGTCAAAACCAAACTCAGCCGCTTGGGCCCCCAGGGCTGTGTCCTTCGAGGCGAAGGCATTGGTTCCACCTGCCCAGCGTGCCTCCGTCCCGTTCAGTTTGCCTTCCCACAACACCGCTCCCACCCGCCCCGCCCACAGGAAGGCGTCATTGTCGTTGGCATTGGTGCTCACTCCTGTGCCGTTGAAAATGCCGGTGGCGTAGTTTAACCGCTTTTCGAAGAAGTCGCCGCCGACCTGAACACCGAGCTGGCGGCTGAGGGTCAGCCGGTCGTTGGCCAGGGAGCGTTCTATCGTGGTCAGTTTCGGGTCGCTGAAAAGTTGTTCGTAACCGAAAGGAGTTTTGAACTGCCCCGCCCTGATGTTGGCGAAGTCATAGGTGTTCCAGTTGAGGTAGCCGTCGGTCATCTGGGCGCGGATGGCCGACGCTTCCGACAGGGATCCGGCTAGCTCGACCTCGGCACGGAAATCGAACTCCTCCAGAAACCGGCCTGATGCGTTCAGACGGGCGCGACGGAGGAAGAATCGGTCGTGGGCGGAGGTGAACCGGCTGTCGCCTTTGTCCAGTCCGTCGGCCTGGACTTGAAGCAGTCCTCCCACCGCCAGGGTCGGCTCTTTGCCGGCCGGTTTCACCATGATGACCCCGGCTCTGGTATCCACCGCCAGCGGGGCGGGCTGTGGCTGGACCTGCTGCTTCTCCAGGGCCTGGCGCAGCTCCTGGTTTTCCTTCCGAAGGCTTCCCAACTCGTTTTCCAACCGATGGAGCCTCTCTTCCACGGTAAGGTTAACTTGCTGATGGGAAATTGTTTCTGCGGAGCATGGCGCGGCCGGAAGCAGGGTCAGCAACAAGACCGGGCTCAGTGGCGTGGGGTATCTTTTCATGAGGAGCGGAAATTTTTCCGCAACACCTTGATATATTTTATAAAATATATCAAGGACAAAGGTCTTTGCCACCGAGGCCTCCTCCCGGGGATCAGACCTGAAGCAGAGCCTCCAATTGTTTCACGAGAGGGGCTGCGGCGCGGGTGGATTCCTTTTCCATGGCCCGATACATTTCCAGCACCTTGCGTCCGGTCGGTGTCAGCCTGGTCCCCCGGTCGGGGCCGCTGCGTGACTTGAGGACGAGGGGTTCGGCGAAACTTTCATCGAGACTTTTCACCAACTGCCAGGCCCGCATGTAGGACATCTCCATCGCGCGTGCCGCCTCGGCAATGGAACCGGTCCGGTCAACGTGCTCCAACAGGTCGGCCTTGCCGGGACCGAAGGCAAAGTTTTCTCCCGCCGCCAGACGGATTCGAGGAATAAGGACAACGGAGGTTCGGGGCATGGTGAAAAACAAAAGATTCCATCGCCGGCCTCAAGAGTGAAGCGGGGGCTGGTCAACGTTGCCCGGTGTTGGCTGGTGAAGAACGGGCGCAGCCTGAGGGGGGAACTGTTTTCGCTTTGCGCGGCTGATTTATTTTCCGAGCGCCCGGGCCGCCGCCTCCTGGAAGTCGCGCCGGATGTCGCTGCCGTCGCTGTTGGGGAGGTTGGAGCGCTGGATCATGAGGACGTAGGCGACACCTTTGACGGGGTCCACCCAGGCCTGGGTGCCCCAGGCGCCGCCGTGGCCGTAGGAGCCGGGGGAGAGCATGGAGGCGACGCCCTCGTGCGGGGTGCGCAGGATGCTGGTGCCGAGGCCCCAGCCGTAGTTGGAGCCCAGTTTGGGTTGGAAGAAACCGGTGGGCAGGTCCCCTGTCTGCGGTGTGTTCATGAACCCAAGGGCCTCGGCGCTGAGGTAGCGTTTCCCGGCGTAGCTGCCGCCTCCCAGAAGCATCTGGCAGAAGCGGGCGTAGTCGGGGGCGGTCGAGTAAAGGCCGCCGTTGCCCTGCGGGGGACGGTCCTTCGGGCCGAACTCGGGCCGGGGCGGGACGGCGTTGAGGCGCGCGTTTTTTTCTGCGTAAATGACAGAATAGGCAGTGACCAACCGGGTGCGCTGCTCATCCCCGGGGTAGAACGTGGTGTCCTTCATGCCCAGCGGGTCGAAGAGGCGTTTTTGGAGAAACTGGTCAAAACTTTGACCGCTCACCACCTCCACGATGCGGGCGGCGGCGTTGATACCGCTTTGCGTGTATTTCCACCGGGAGCCCGGCTCGTATTGCATGGGCGCGGCCAGCCAGAGGGGTTCGAGGTCGGCCAGGGTTTGGGCCTTCTGCGCGGCCGGTCCGGAAGCCTCCCCGAGGCCGGAGGTGTGGGTGAGGAGCTGGACGATGGTGAGGTTGGCGGGTTTTCCGGAAGGGGTCTTCAGATCCGCAAAACCGGGGAGGTATTTCGACACGGGATCGGTGACCCTGAGTTTGCCTTCGTCCTGGAGCATGAGGACGGCCGTGGCGGTGATGGGTTTGCTCATGGAGGCGATCCAAAAGAGGGTGTCGGGGGCCATGGGCTTTTTTTCCGCGACGTCGGCCAGGCCGGTGGTTTCCAGGTGGAGAACCTTGTCCTTGGAGACGACCATGGTGACGGCTCCGGAGATCTCCTTTTGCGCCACCTGTTTTTCCATGGCGGCACCAATGCCGGGAAGGACCGGGGCGGCGGCGGTGCCGGCCGGGGCCAGGCAGGCGGATTGGGTGAGGCAGACGAGGCTGCCGAGGGCGAGGTAAGCGGGGATTCGATGGGGGAGCATGGTGCGAATGTTCAAAGCAGTTTTCCCCGGGCAAAGGAAATGTGGCAGGCGTGCGACGTCTTTGGGGTAGAGGACATCGGGCCGACCATGCTCACCACGGGATGCCGCGCCGCGACTGCCTGGTTTCCTGCCGGAGCTGCTCGACCTCCTGAAGCAGGCTGAGGATGAGGCGCAGGCCGGACTCGTTGAACTCGCAGGTGGCCCGGAGGTGCTCGATGCGGCGGAGTTGGCGGAGGCCTTCGGCGTCGAAGAGGACGGACGAGTCCTCGGGCCAGGCCACGGGGCGGAGAAAGCCCTGCTCCTGGTAGCGGATGACCGTCTGTGGAACCACTCCGGCCAGTTCGGCAATGACCTCAAGGGAGTAGCAGAGCCCGGTGTCGTCATCGGGAAACGAACCGATATCGGAAGGAGGAGGGAAGGTGGAACTCATTGGTTTGAAGCGGTTTGATTGGTGCCCCGGGGGCGGAAAGCGGAGGTGTCGCGGAGCTTTTCCCAGAGGATACGCTCCCCGGCTTCCAAAGTGGCGGGAAGCCTCACCTGGGGCACGACGTAGAAATCGCCGCGTTCGCCGGATTTGCCGAGGGGAAGGCCCCGGCCCCGCACCCGGATCTTCCGGCCGTTTTCCGTTCCGGGCGGGATGCGCAGCCGGATCGAACCGTCGAGGGTGGGCACGATGATCTCGGCACCCAGCACGGCCTCCCAGGGGGCGAGATCGAGCTCGTGGAAGAGGTCGGCCCCGGCGCAGGTGAAATCCGGGTGGGCGGCGTGGCGGATGCGGAGGAAAAGATCGCCCGCCGGGCCGCCGCCGTGGCCGGGCTCGCCGTGCTCCGCGACACGGATGCGGCGGCCGTCGGTCGCGCCAGGTGGGATGCGGACCTGGAACGTCCGCGTTTCCGCCGCGCCGGTCTGCCGGTTGGTGATCTGGAGGGAAATGGGCCGGACGGTGCCGTGCATGGCCTCCGCGAGGCTGACGAGGATGTCTCCCTCAATGTCGCTGCCGCGCTGGGGCCTGGAGGTTTCGGGCTGCGC
>JANOBW010000330.1:0-8942 GCA_031411855.1 Opitutia bacterium | reverse complement strand
CCCCTTCACCGCAGCCATCGCCTCGTCCCTGACACCGTTTCCCCTTTCCCAGGTGCGGATGGGCGACGGTGTTTTCAAGGACAGCATGGCGGTCAACGACCGGGTGATGGACGAGATCGGGGTCGAACGGGCGCTCTATTGTTTCCGGTTCAACGCCAAGCTCCCCACCAACGGAGCCAAGCCGCTCGAAGGCTGGGCCACGCCGGAACCGCACGGCACCTTCCCCGGAGCTTACGAAGGGCACTACCTCTCCGCCCTGGCCCAGTTGGCGGCGGCCACGGGCGATCCCCGGCGGGTGGAACAACTGAATTATATGGTGGCGGAACTGGGCAAATGCCAGGACGCCCTCGGGGATGGCTTTCTCTTCGCCTCACCGGCCGAGGAATTCAACCCCGACCGCCTCGACGGCGTGGTCTGGTATCGGATGCACAAACTCATGGAAGGCCTGGTGGACGCCCACCGCCATGCCGGGAACGCCCAGGCCCTCGAGATCCTGAAGAAGCTGGCCGGATGGATTGATGGGCGGATGAAAACCTATGAAGGCCAGTGGGATAAGGTCAAAAAGGTCGAGTTTGGCGGCATGACCGAGGCTTTTGAAAACCTTTACGAGATCACCCAGGACCCGCACCATTACGGGCTCGCCCTGGCTTGGGAGGAGCGGGAAAAGATTCTCGACAACTACTTCCACGGGAAGGACTTCAACGAACACGCCAACACCCTCCTGGCCAAGATGGTCGGCGCGGCCCGCGTCGCCGAGGTTTCCCATTCGGATTACCACCGCGTGGCCACGGCCAACTTCTGGGACCTGGTTGCCGGCTCCGGACGCAAAACCTACGCCACCGGCGGCACCAGTGTCCACGAGGGCATGCCCGGCGTCCGCTCCCTGGCCAACACCCAGTCCCGCATGCCGCAGGAAACCTGCGTGAGCCACAACCTGCTCAAGGTCACGCGCAGTCTCCTCCATCTCAGCGGCGATCCCGCCTATCTGGACTACTACGAGCGCACCCTTTACAATTCGATCCTCGGCAGCCAGGACCCGCAAACCGGTTGGAAATCCTACTACCAGCCGCTTAACGCCAACGCCCAGAAGGATTTCCGTTCGCACCTGACCGGCTGCTACTGCTGCAACGGCACCGGTCTGGAAAACCCGGCGCAATACGGGGCCGAGATTTACTCCCACGACGGCGGGGCCTTGCGGGTCAACCTCTTCATCGGCTCGACCCTGAGCTGGCCGGAAGAAGGGCTGGAGCTTCGCCAGAAAACCAACTTCCCCTATGACTCTGACACCTACTTGTCACTGCAAACCAAGGTGCCGGCCGAACGCGAGATCGGCATCCGCGTCCCCTCCTGGTGCCGGTCGGGTTTTGTCCTCGAGGTGAATGGCGAGGTCCAGAAAGTGGAAGCCAAACCCGGCACTTACGCCCTCCTCAAACGTGTCTGGAAAACAGGCGACAGCATCCATTGCGCGATGCCCATGTCCTTCTCCACCTATGAGATGCCGAACAAGCCCACCCAGGTGGCCTTCCTCTACGGCCCGCTGGTCATGGTCGGTTTCTTGCCGAGTCCCACGCTGGGAGAGCTGGTGGGCGACCCCAAAGACCCGAAAGGCTGGCCCAACCACCTGGAGTCCTGGTTTCAACCGGTTGAGTGCAAAACGCTTCAGTTCTGGGCCCGCGATGGTGCCGGCCAGATCGTCCAGTTCGTTCCTTACTTCACCCTTGGGGCCAACCTGTTTTTCACCGGCTATTGGGACCTGGTCACCACGCCGACACCCCGGGAGAAAAACAACCTCGCCTTCGGACGCCGCACCACCTCGGACAGCCCCGATCCCATCGGGGTCAACGTCGAGTCCTTCATGCGCTCTTCAAAGGCTGTGGACGGTCAGTATGGCGGCCCGGACGACTGGTATGTGAAGTGGTTTCCCAATGGCATCTCACCGCACTGGATCACCGTGGATTTGGCCGGGGAAAACGATGTCACCGGCACGGAATGGTTTCTTTCGACCGAGGACATCAAAGACCGGATTCCCTACCGCTACCGCATCGAAACCTCTACTGACAACCAGACATGGCAACCCTACGCCGACCATTCGGAAAACAAGGAGTTCTCCCCCTCCTACCCCGACCAGAAGGCGCTCAAGGCCCGCTACGTGAAACTCACCCTGCTGCCGATGCCGGGACTCCCGAGCCATCAAGCCCGCGCCAAAGTGGCGGAGTTCAAGGTCTTCGGGAAACCGGTGAAGTAAGGCTGGAGGAAAGTTTCCCGAAAAACTCAGGGAGCTTCGGTGGCTTCGGGAGCTTCAGGCTGGGCCGGACGCGCGGGCGGTTCGGCGAAAAGCTCGAACTCGCTCAACTGACAGGGGATCTGGGTGTTGAAGAAATCGAAACGGGCGCGCGGGTTGAGGCGGATACGGCGGGTCAGTTTCGGGCTGGCGCTAAAGACGTAGGCAAGTTTGCCCCGGCAGGCCTGTTTGAGCCAGAGGCCGATGTCGGCGTAAAGTTTCTCCAGGGCGGCGGTCTCGTCCGGGTTGGATCGTTCGAAACGGTCGCGGATGAAGTTGCCCTGCTCGTCAAAGCGGGGATCGGGTTCGTCGCGGTTGCGGGGGTCGCGGAGATCGCGGCGGTAGGGATCGGCCCCGGGATCGCGCCCGCCGCCCACGCGGGGGTTTCCAAAATCGGAACGCGGGTCGCGGTAGTCGGGACGCGGGAAGTTGTCACGGACGCCGAAACGGGGATCGCGCAGATCACGGCCGCGGCTGGGAACCGGCCCGGACGGACGGTGGCCGGAATCGTAGGGCTGGTTGGTGAACTGCTCGGGAAGCCGGCCGCCGCGGGAACGGTTGTCCTCGCGGTGGGAGCCAAGACGTTCGCCGTAGGGCGGATTGAGAAACACGACGCCGGGACCGGGCGGGACCGGGGATTCGCGGAAGTCGCAGGTGACGAACTGGATGTGGGCCTCGACCCCGGCGGCGCGGGCGTTGGCGCGGGCATGGCCGATGGCGTCGGGGCTGATGTCGGAAAGGATGATCGGAGCACTGAGCGCCGGGCGGATGGCGGCGCGGGCCTCCTCCAGAAGTTTGTTCCAAAGGCGGGCGTCATAGCTCTTCAAGTGCATGAAGGCAAAGCCTTTGCGCAGAAGGCCCGGCGCGCGGTTGAGGGCCATCATGGCGGCCTCGATGGCGAGGGTGCCGGAACCGCCCATGGGGCTGAGAAAGGCGGACTGGCGGTCCCACTCCGAGGCGAGGATGAGGGAGGCGGCCAGGTTTTCCCGCAGCGGGGCCTCGCCGGGACGCAGGCGGTAGCCGCGGTGGGAAAGGGGTTCGCCCGAGGTGTCGAGACAGATGGAGCAGTCGCGGCCTTTCCAGTAAACGAAAACAGCCGCGCCGCGCGCCTGGTCCGGACCGGTGTCGGGACGGCGGCCGGTCTTTTCCCGGAAACGGTCCACGATGGCGTCCTTCACCCGCAGCGCGGGAAAGTTGGTGTGGTCCACCGTGGGGGTGTCCACCGAGACCTGGACGGTGAAATAGCCGTCGGGGTTGATCCAGTCCTCCCACGGCAGGGAGCGTGTCTCCTCGTAAAGTTCGTCCGGATTCCAGACCTCGCACTCCTTCAGGATCCAGAGCACCCGCATGGCGGTGCGGAGCTGGAGGTTGAGACGCATGATTTCGCGCCAACCGCCCTCGGTGCGGATGCCGGCAGGGTCTTCGCTCAGGATGGGCAGGCCCAGGGCCTCGACCTCGCGGCGGAGGACGGGCGGACAGTGGCGCGGGCAGGTCAGGTGGATGGGACGGACGTCGGACATTGCAAAACGGTTAAGAAAACGGGGGGTCAGGACTCAGGGCGAGAGGGAAACGAGGCGGGGCCGCCGCGGAAAACGGCGTTCCATGAACATGAGACACCTAGGCGTCAAACGATGGTTCGGACCGCAGGTCAAAGGCGTGTCCCACACCCTTCGGTTCACGCGTTGGGTGGGGAACTTTCCGGGGCCTGGGCGGGATCGGCGGTCGGTTCGGCCGGCACGATCTCGTCAATCAGCTTTTGGATGCCCGCCGCCTTGGCCAGGGTGTCGTCGTCGCGGAACTCCAGTTTGGGCAGGTATTTGAGCACGATGCGTTTGCTGAGTTCGGTGCGGATCTCACCCAGATGGCGGTGCAGGAAACGGCGCGCGGGCACCGTCTGGCTTTCCGGCCCGACCATCGAGTAGTTGATCGAGGCGTTGCGCAGGTCCGGCGAAATGCTGACCCCGGTGATGGTCACGCAGATCGTCTCCGAGCGCCACTTCGTGTGGATGATGTCACTGATCTCCTGCATCATCAGTTCGTTGATGCGGACGGTCCGTTTCGACATGGCGGGTCAGAGCGAGGCGCGGATCTTCTGGATTTCGTAGGCCTCGATGGTGTCACCCATCTGGTAGCCGTCGAAAGTGTCCAGACCAAGGCCGCACTCGAGACCGGCGCGCACCTCGTTGACCTCGTCCTTGAGGCGTTTGAGGGTGTTGATGCGGGAGTCGGCCAGGACCTTGTTCTTGCGGAGCACGCGGGCGCGGGCGTCGCGTTTGAGCAGGCCTTCGGTGACAAGACCGCCGGCGACAAACCCCTTGCCGAGCGGAAACACGCCGCGGATTTCGAGGACGCCCAACTTGACCTCCTTGGTTTCGGGCGGCAGGCGGTCGGCCATGGCATCCTTCACCAGATCAATCATGTGGTAGATGATGTTGTGCTCCACGTAGGGCACCGAGTGCTGCTTAAGCAGCGGGGTGATGCCGTTTTCCTTGCCCACGTTGAAGCAGACGACCGTGGCGCCCGCGGAGTGGGCCAGGACGACGTCGTTCTTGTTGAGCGGACCCACGCCGATATCCACGATCTCGCAGGTGATCTTGGTGCTTTCGATGCCTTCGAGACAGGCTCCGAGGGCCTCGGCCGTGCCGTAAACGTCGGATTTGACCAGCACTTTGAAGACGATCTTTTTGTCCTTCTGACCGAAGAGCAGGGCCATGGCCTCGTCGTTGGAGAGGCGGCGCTCGTCGGGACGGGCGGCCTCGGCCTCGTTGGCGGCGGCCTGGGCGGCTTCCTGACGGATGAGGAAGGCGTTTTCCTCGGCCTCCTCGCGGGCGGCCTTCTCGTTTTTGACGGTCTTGAAGATGTGGCCGGACTCGGGGGTGTCGGACCAGCCGATGACCTTGACGGGGGTGGCGGGCGGAGCCTCCTTGATGGCGACACCCTTGTCGTTCACGAGGGAGCGGACGCGGCACCAGACGGGACCGCAGACGAGGGAATCGCCGACGCGAAGGGTTCCCTTTTCGACAATGACGGAGGAGGTGGAACCACGGCCGATTTCCTTCTGGGTCTCCATGATCACACCCTCGGGCGGGCGGGTCGGGTTGGACTTCAGTTCCATGATTTCGGCCTGGACCAGAATGTTGGCGAGAAGGTTTTCAATGCCCTCGCCCTTGATGGCGGAGACGGGACAGGTGAGGGTTTCGCCGCCCCAGTCTTCCGGGGTCAGGTTGCGTTCCTGCATCTGCTTCTTGACGCGCTCGATGTTGGCACCCTTGGCGTCAATCTTGTTGATCGCCACGATGACCGGGACGTTGTGGTTCCGGGCGTGCTGGAGGGCCTCCATGGTCTGCGGCATGAAACCGTCGTCGGCGGCCACGACAAGGACGGCGATGTCGGTGACATCGGCGCCGCGGGCGCGCATGTTCGAGAAGGCGGCGTGGCCGGGGGTGTCAATGAAGGTGATCTTCTGGCCATCCTTCTCAACTTGATAAGCGCCAATGTGTTGCGTGATGCCACCAAACTCGCCTTTGACCACGCTGGTGTTGCGGATGGTGTCAAGCAGGGTGGTTTTGCCGTGGTCCACGTGACCCAGGATGCAGACGATCGGAGGACGGGAGACGAGGAACTTGGGATCGTCGGCGTCCACCTTGGGCGGAGGCGGCAGGGCGGCCTTCTTTTTCTCGTCGGCCCCGCCACGGTGGCGGACCTCAAGGAGAATGCCATGGCGCTCGGCCACGCGGACGGCGACCTGGTCGTCAATCGAGGCGTTCATGGACGCGAAGATGCCGAGGTCCATGAGCTCGGAGATGAGCTTGAAGGGGCGCATGCCGAGCTGTTCGGCGAAGTCGCGGACGATGATGGGGGCCTTGAGGGCCAGGAGTTTCAACTCGCCGCGCGGCTGGGCGGGCCCGGAAGCCTGGGCCTGCTGCGGCAATGGGTTCGAAGGTGAGCGGCCGGCCGATACGCCGGGGGGAAGGCCCGGACGCCCGAAGGCATGGGAAGGCTGCTGGACAGGCGGGGCGACACGCTGGGGGCCGACCGGAGCGGCGGGGGCGACCGGCGGACGAAACGCCGGGGGAGGCGAGCCGGGCAGAGGAGCCGGACCGGGACCGGACGGACGGGACTGGCTGGCGGAAGGAGGAACCATTCCCGGGGGCCGGGGCGGAACAGCGCCGGGGGGAGGACCGGCGGGACGCGGGGCGGAAACCGAAGGAGGAGCCGACACCACCGGAGGGCGGTTGGCCGTGCTGGCCACGGGAGGCGCGGAGACAGGCTGGGGCGAGGAAGGACGGGCCAGCGGAGGCGTGGAAGGAGGACCGCTCATGACACCGCGGGGCGGCACCATCACATTGGGACCACGGGGAGCGGGCGGAGGGGCCAGGGGCGGAGGGGCACCCGGGCGGACGACGGCGGGCACCACGGCGGGCGCGACCGGAGCCGGAGCGGGCACCACCACGGGAGCAGGAACTTCCGGAGCCTTGGGGACTGGCGCAGCCACCGGGACGGGGGCGGGCGGAGTCGGGGCCGGAGTCGAAACGACGGCGGCGGGGACCGGGGCGGAAACTTCCCTGGCGGGTTCCTCGGGAGCCTTTGGACCGATCAGGCCGCGCTGGTTCAGCTCGGCCATCAGCAATTCCTCCTCGCCAAACACGAGGGTGTTGGCGTGGTTCTTTAGTTCCGGCAGATTCGGATTGTTCTGCGGACGGCGGATTTCGTTGATGATCTCAACGATGGTTTGCCACTTAACGCCCGTATCCTTGGCGATCTGGTTGACGCGTTTGCTCATGCGGTCTGGTTTGCGGTGTTAGGCGGGAGAAAAAAAACGGAGGATTTCAAAATCAGGAACGATACTTGCGGACGGCGGCCACGACGGAGGCGGCCTGTTCAGCGGTGAGACCAAGGTCCATCAGTTCGGCCTCGTTCACGCCCTCAAAGGCGCTGGGGTCCACGATGCCATTGCGGACCATGATGGCGGCGATGTCCTCGCCAATGCCGGGGACGGCCTGCCAGCCGGCGGCGGCGGAGGTCAGTTTGGCCTCAAGACCGGTGGGGGCCTCGGGAAGTTTGGTGATGTCCAAGCGCCAGCCGATCAGCTTGGCGGTGAGCTTGGCGTTCTGGCCCTTGCGACCGATGGCGGTGGCAAGGTCGGCCTCGGCCACCTCGAAATAAATGCGGCGGTTGGCCTGGTCCACCCGGACGTTGTGGGCCAGGGCGGGTTTGATGGCCTCGTGCAGGAGAAGCACGGGGTCGTCGTGGTGGCGGATGATGTCCACCCGTTCGCCGCCGAGTTCGCGGACGATGCTCTTGACGCGGGCTCCGCGGGAGCCGACACAGGCACCGACGGGGTCAACTTTCTGATCCTTCGTTTCGACGGCCAGTTTTGTGCGGAAACCGGGTTCGCGGGCGATGGACTGAATGGTGACGGTGCCATCGTTGATTTCCGTGACCTCGAGTTCGAGGAGACGGCGGACGAAGTTCACGCTGGAGCGGGAGAGGACGATCTCGGGGCCGCGCGGGGTGTTTTCGATGTCCACCAGAAGGCAGCGGATCAGGTCGCCCGGGGCGAAGTCTTCGCCGGGGACGCGGTCGCGGTGGCGGAGGACGGCCTCGGCCTTGCCGAGGTCAATGACGAGGTCGCCCTTCTCGCGGCGGCGGACGGTGCCGGAGACGATGTCGCCCACGCTGTCCTTGTAATCATCGTAAATGCGCTCCTTTTCAAACTGGCGGACGCGCTGCATGATGCTCTGGCGGGCGGCCTGGGCGGCGATGCGGCCGAGTTCGGAGGGGTCCATCTCCTTCTCGATGATGTCGCCGATCTGGGCGTCGGGTTTGAGGAGGCGGGCCTTCTCCAGGTGGATGTCCACCTTGGGGTCGGAAACGGTGTCCGTGACCTTGAACTGGGCCCAGGCCTTGAGGGCGCCCGTGCGCGGGTTGATCTCGGTGCGGAGCTCGCGGCCGGCCTGCACGCCTTTCTGGGAGGAGGTTTTGATGGAGTTGGTGATCACGGCGATCATCTCATCGCGCGGGATTCCCTTCTCTTTTTCCATGTATTCTAGGACGGAGAGGATTTCGGAGCTCATGGCAGTTTGGAAGGCGTGTGGTTTTTGAGAAAAAAAAAGCGGGTGAAGCACCCGCTGATTCGGAAAGGTGAAAGTAAAAAGTAAGCCGTATGCCGGTTGCCCGCGCGTTGTCAAGAGCACCGTCACAAGCCTATGCACTTGCCAAGCCCACGGCGCTCCCTTGGGTGACCCGCTCACGTCGCACATGAAACAACGCACGATCAAGCGGGAGGTCTCCATCAAGGGCAAATCCCTGCATACCGGACAGGAAGTCCATCTCACCCTCAAGCCGGCGGCCCCCAACGCCGGCTACCTCTTCCGCCGGGTGGACCTCTATGGCAAACCCGAGATCAGGCCGGGCGTCGAGGCGGTGGACGAAAAGCTGGTCCGCTCGACCGACATTTCCTCCGGCACCGCCCGCGTCCACACCGTCGAGCACGTGCTGAGCGCCCTGCGCGGCTGCGGGGTGGACAACTGCGAGATCGAGCTGGACGCCTCCGAGCCCCCGATCCTGGACGGCTCCGCCAAACACTTTGTCAACCTCATCCAGCAGGCCGAGATCGTCGAGCAGGAGGCCAAAAGAACCTACCTGGAACTGACCGAGG
>JANOBW010000329.1:0-17846 GCA_031411855.1 Opitutia bacterium | reverse complement strand
CGCCATTGCCGCGGCCCAGGGCCTGCGCCCGAAGTTGACCGTTTTTGGCACGGACTACCCCACCCCGGACGGGACCTGCCTGCGCGACTACGTCCACGTGGACGACCTCTCCCGCGCCCACATCGCCGTGTTCCCCAAACTGGCCGCGCCCGGAACCCAGCTTTTCTACAACCTCGGCACCGGACGCCCGTTTTCCGTCAAGGAGATCATCACCGCTGTCGAGGAGGTCACCGGACTCAAAGTCCCCCTCGCCTACGGGGACCGCCGCGCCGGAGATCCGCCCGCCCTCTACGCCGATGCCGCCAAGGCCCGGGCCGAACTGGGCTGGGTGCCGAAATACCAGTCGCCCCTCGACATCATCCGGACCGCCTGGGCCTGGCATAGGACCCATCCCCAAGGTTACCCGGACAAACCCTGAGGAGGGGAAACCGCGCGCCGCAATCCCGGGCTGGGGAAAAGGCGCGTCCCCGCAAACGATCCTCGTTAATCCTTGTTAGAAAACGGTTTGCTTTTGATTAGGACGCCTCGCGGACTTGACACGGGCCACGCTTCCGGGTCAACCCCAGGCTCCCATGAGCGACCTCTCCCGCATCAAAATCAACCTGTTCCGCAACGCCCAGGACTTCCGCACCTTCCAACCGGGCGAGGTCATTTTCCGTGAAGGGGACATCGGCAACGAGATGTTCTCGATCAAAAAGGGTAAGGTTGAGCTGCGGACGGGGGATGAGGTCCTGGATGTTCTCGAGGAATGCGAGGTCTTTGGTGAAATGGCCTTGGTGGACAAACTGCCCCGGAGTGCCACCGCCGTGGCTCTTGAAACCGTGGAACTGGTCCCCATTGACGAGCGGAAGTTCAACTTCATGGTCCAGCAGACCCCGAATTTCGCCATCACCATCGTCCGGATGATGGCGCTTCGGCTCCGCCGCAAGGACGCCCGCTAAAAGCGCGGGAACGGATTCAGGACCTCCGCCCGGCTCAGGCTCCCAGGGCGGCCAGCATCGCCTGCATCTTCATGGCCGTTTCCCGCTCCTCCTTGGCCGGATCGGACCCCGGGACAATGCCGGCGCCGGCATAAACCCGGGCTTTGCCCCCTTCCACCAGGGCGCTGCGGATGGCCACCACCAGTTCGCCTTCGCCCCGATGGTTGAACCAACCCACGGCCCCGGCGTAAAGCCCCCGCGGGAAAGGCTCCAGGCGGAGGATGGCCTCGGCGGCGGCGGCGCGGGGGCTGCCGCCCACGGCCGGCGTGGGGTGAAGGGCCGAGGCGAGATCAAGCAGGTGCGTGCCGGGAGGGACCACGACCTTCACCGGGGTGTGCAAATGCTGGACATTGGGCAGGCGGAGCAGCCGCGGAGCGGAGTCGGGTTGCGCCTCCAGACCGAGGGAGGCCAGACGCCGTTTGATGGAATCGAGGACGAAGGAGTGCTCGCGCCGGTCCTTGTCGCTTCCCAGCAGGGAGGAGGCCAGGGCGGCATCCTCGGCGGCGTTCGTCCCGCGCGGGGCCGAGCCGGCGATGGCCTCGGTGCGGGCCTGGCCTCCGGAGAGGCGGACGAGCCTTTCCGGGGTGGCTCCGATGAAACTGGCCACGCCATGCGCCCGGAAGGAGAACGAGTGGCAGTTGGGAAAACGCTCCCTCAGCCGGGCCAGGGTTTCCAACGGATCAAAATCCTGCCCAGCCACCAGATCAAGCGCGCGGGCCAGGACCACCTTGGCGTAGCGGCCCTCGGCGATTTCACCCACCGCCTGGGTCACGGCGCGGGCAAATCCCCCGGACGGGCCGGCCTCGCTGGCGACGGTCGGGGCGGCCGAAGGCAGCTGATGGAAACCTCCCGCGGGGGAAGGCGGGGCCTTGGTGTAATCAAAGACGGAAAACTTTTTGTGGGCCTGCCAGATGCGGGCCGCAACGTGTTCAGGATCGGTTTCCGGCTCTATCCAGGCGTTGGCGGTCGCGAGATAGCCGGAGCCATCCTGGGATACCATCCAGCGCGGGATGAAAAGCACCGAGGAGGCAAAGGCCGCCGCCGGCCGGGGTTGGTCCGAAAAACTGAAGGCGGCCAGCGCGTGGGGGCCGGCAAACGGCCGGTCCGTGTCCCCGCACACAATGGCCCGCCCCAACCTTTCCCGGGCCCACTCCCGCCCGTTGGCCCAACGGTCCGCCCCCGTGAACTCCTCCCAACAGACCGCGCCAAAACCGGCCAGGGCGCGGTCCGACGACGGGTGTTCCCAATAAAAATGGGGCGTGCCTGGCTCGTCCACCGCCGCCAGCACGGCCAGCGGGTCCAGGTGGGGGGCGCGCAGCGAAATGCTTGCGATCAAAGGAGTTCCGCCGCGCCGGACCTCGTCGCGGCAGGCCGTGAAAAAGGCCGTCAGATCGGCCAGGGTGCGGCGTTCGGAAGGGGCGGGGGGAAGGAAACGCATGACTCAGAAGGAACGGTGAACATCGAACGTCGAACGTCGAACTTTGAACGTTGAAGTGGAAAACAGCATCCGAAACCGCGTAGCCTTGAATTCGACGTTCAGCGTTC
This sequence comes from Opitutia bacterium, assembly GCA_031411855.1. Taxonomy (GTDB): domain Bacteria; phylum Verrucomicrobiota; class Verrucomicrobiia; order Opitutales; family JANOBW01; genus JANOBW01. Next base: position 15,321 of record JANOBW010000329.1, on the reverse strand, counting down.
GATGTTCGACGTTCGACGTTCAAAGCCGTTCACTTGGGGGGACCGATTTGGCGGGCCTGGTAAGGGTTGTAGGGGTTGGGCCGAATGGGCCCCGGCCCGGAGGAGGCGGCGGCGGCGGAGACACCGGCCGGGGAAGTTAACCCCGGCATCATGGGAGGCCGCGTCTGGTTGTCCGGGCTGGCGCTCTCCGCCACGGCGTCATCGGGATCAAACTCCAAGGCCTCGGGCAGTGACTCCACCAGATCAAGGGTGCGGGCCGCGGTTTGCCCCTTGTGCCGGGCCAGAACCTCGCCGGCCAGCGCATGCCAATAAACGCTGCGGGCCACGACCTCCAGCGCGTCGTCCGCAGTGGCCTTCGGTTTGCGCACATGCATTTCCGCCAGGGCCGCCCCCAGCATCCCGGCCAGCACATCACCGGTGCCGCCACGGGACAAGGCCGGGGAGCCGCGGAAGTTTTGTATGAGCCGTTTGCCGTCGGTGATCCGGGTGCAGGGCCCCTTCAGCACCAGGATGATTTTACGGGCCTTGGCCCAGTCCTTGAGGACATAGTCGGCAGGGTTTTCGTCCGGTTGGGCGCTCAGCCGGATGAATTCGCCGGCATGGGGGGTGATGACGACCGGTCCGGCATCGGCGGGACGGTTTTTGCACTCGTTGATCACACTCGGGTGGAGCGCCCCTCCATCCAATATCAGGGGCAGTTTCGTTTCGGCCACCAGACGCGCGTAAAGCATGAGCGAGTCTGTGTCCGGCAGGGTCCCGGAACCGGCGGTGATGGCATCGGCCTTGGCCAGGTGGACCAACAGATTGGACCACCCGTTGGGGGAGAGGCGACCGTCGTGGGTTTCCGGATAGGAAGGCCACATCGCCTCGGGACAGGCGGCGGCCAGATTGAGCCCGACCGCTCCGGGGGCCACGGTGGTGACCAGGCCAGCCCCGCCCCGGATGGCTCCCAACGTGTTGAGCAGAACGGCTCCAGGCATGGCGCGGGAACCGCCCAAAATCAGCACGTGCCCGTAGTGGCGTTTGTCGGTCCATGGGTCCCGGGGGTGGCGCAGGGGATCCAGCACTTTGCCCAAAAGCACCTCCTTGTCGGCGTCATCACGCCAAATCTGGGTGCTTTTGTCGTTTTCATTGAAAAAGCCCAATTCCAGCAGGCGGAGACGCCCCACCGACTGGCGGTTCACGGCTTCCAGCAGGGGCTTTTTCATGATGCCGGCGGCGTAAGTGAAATCCGCCCGGAAACGAACGGTTCCCGGCTGGTCCCCCACCCCGGTCGGCAGATCGCAGGCGGCCCGCAGGCGGATGGAGGGATGGGCGTTGATCCACTCGATGATGCCCTGCATGTCGGGGCGCACCGGCGGACGGAAATTGTTTCCCAGCAGCCCGTCCAGGCAGATGTCAAATCGCTCGCGGGCCAGATCATCGCGCTCCCCCTGCGTGTTGAGAATCCAGCGCACCCGCTGGTAGGCCGATTCGCCCAGGATTTGCCGGGCCTTGGCCGCCAGCGGCTTCAACTGGGCAAAAGGCTGGGCCATCAGCACCGCGACCTGGGACCCCTCGCGCAGGCGCAGGATCTCGGCGGCGGCCAGCATGGCGTCCCCGGAATTATGGCCCTTCCCGGCCAGCACCAGGATGCGCAGGCGGTTGCCGGAACCGCCCAGCTCGCCCAGATCCTCCAGCACGGCGCGCGCGGTTCCCGCACCCGCCAGCCTCATCGTGGCCCATTCGCGTTCCTGCTCTCCGCAGAAAAAGGTAAGCTCGCGGCGCACGGCCTCGAAACAGGTCATCACAGGTTGGGTCCAGCTCATGACCACATCACTGGTGATTGAACCGCAGGCGGCAAGCCTGAGGCTCACGAAAATTGGAGGATGTGGAGAGGCTCTTTCACTGAAAATAAAACCGGTTAATACTAAAACTTCCCCCTCGACTCGTTCCTCCCGAACTTCAAATACCTTGGGGTCAGGGCGCATTCCCGCCCGTCAACTGCCGTATCCGCATGTCAAAATTGCGTCCCTTCACACGCCTGGCGTCTCTTCTTGGAGCCGCTTTCCTCAGTCTTTTCCTGGTCGCCTGCCAGGAAGGCACACACTTCACCAATGGGAGTAGCAAACTCAAGATGTCCACCTGGGACGCCAAAGGTGAGATCGCTTACGACCAACTGGGCGTCTTCGAAGTCACCCTCTGGGTCTGCACCGTCCTCTTCATCCTCGTGGGCGGAGCCTTCGGTTATGTGGTCTGGAAATTCCGCGAACGCCCGGGTGACACCCACATGCCGGAACAGGAAGGCCATGGCAACCCCCTGATCGAGCTCGGCCTCATCGCCGGCTCCATTCTCTGCCTCGTCATCATCGCCATCCCCACCGTCAACATTCTTTTCAAAGAGGAAACCGTCCCGGCAGACACCGCTACCAGCAAACATATTGATGTGGATGTCTATGGCTGGCAATGGTGGTGGTCCTTCGAATACAAGACCGAGCAAGGCACCATTGTCACCGCCAACGAACTCACCATCCCGGTGGACACGGTCGTCGTCCTCAACCTTCGCGGCCAGGATGTCATCCACTCCTTCTGGCTGCCCAAAATCGCCGGCAAAACCGACCTTATCCCCGGCCGCCTCAACCAGATGTGGATCAAGGCCAACGAAGTGGGGCACTATTACGGCCAATGCGCCGAATACTGCGGCGAGTCCCACGCCTACATGCTTTTCCGGTCCAATGTCCTTTCCAAGGAAGACTTTGCCGCCTGGCAGAAACACCAACTGACCGATGCCGCCAAACCCGCCGGCCTCGCCGACTGGGCCGACCTTCAGAAACTTCCCGCCGATGGCAGCCTCCTCAAGACCGATCCCGTGCTCGAAGGTGCCCGCCTGGTTCTCGGCCAGGGCGGATGCGCCCAGTGCCACAGCATCAACGGCACCATCGCCCAGGGAGCCATCGCCCCCAACCTGACCCACGTCGCCTCCCGCACCTCCCTCGCCGCCGGCCTGCTTGACCACCGCGAGTTTTGGGGCGACACCGACAACCCCGAACTGGCCGCCAAAAGGGCCGCCGCCCTGCAAAAGCTGGACGGCAAGGTTCCCGAAGGTTGGGAAGGAAACCTCTCCGCCGAACTCTCGAAGGAAGCCATCATCAAGTGGGTCAACGAAGGCAAGGACGTCGTGACCGGAACCCCCGGCAAAAAAGACTTCCGCGTCGAGATCGCCGCCTCCGGCAACCGCATGTTGGACAACTTCTACCACTGGGTTCGCTACTCCGAACAAATCAAGCCGGGCAATCTGATGAACTATCAGCTCCAGAATCCCGAAGCCCGCGAAAAGAACTACAAAACCCACGAACTGAAACTGAACGACCAGCAGTTCCGCGCCATCGCCTCCTTCCTTCAGTCCCTGAAGTAAAGGAATCCCCCCACTTTAACTCCACTTTTCAAAGCCATGGCCACCGCCACCCACGCCGACGAAATCAGGGCTCAGATTCCCCACCAGAAGTCCCTCATCGGCTTCTACCGCCCCGACAACCACAAGGGCCTCTTTGACTGGCTCACCACCGTTGACCACAAGAAGATCGGCGTGCTCTACGGAGCTTTCGCCCTCTTCTTTTTCGTCCTCGGCGGCATTGAGGCCCTCATGATCCGGACCCAGTTGTTGTTCGGAAACGACCCGGCCGCCCCCGACCGCTGGCAGTTCGTCACCGCCCAGACCTACAACCAGCTCTTCACCATGCACGGGACGACGATGATCTTCCTCGCCGTCATGCCCCTGAGCGCCGCGTTCTTCAACTTCGTCATGCCACTCCAGATCGGGGCGCGCGACGTCGCCTTCCCCCGCCTCAACGCCTTCTCCCTCTGGACCTTCGTGGCCGGGGCCTTTGTGTTGAACGTCTCCTGGCTCTTTCAGTTCGCCCTTTATGCCGGCTGGATGGATCCGGCCGTGGCCGATGGGGTTGACCACCTCAAGCGCGCCATGAACGACATCGCCCCCGGCGGCTCCTGGGTCGGCTACCCTCCCATTTCCTCCAAGGAATACTCCGGTATCGGCACCGACTTCTGGATCATGGGCCTCCAGCTTCTCGGCGTGGCCTCCATCGCGGCCTCCCTGAACTTCATCGTCACCATCATCAACATGCGCTCACCCGGCATGAAAATGATGCGCCTCCCGGTCTTCACCTGGATGACCCTCGTCACCAGCTTTCTCATCGTCCTCTCCTTCCCCGCCATCACCATCGCCCTGGTGGAACTGATGTTCGACCGCCACTTCGGCACCGGTTTCTTCCGCGTGGAACTCGGCGGCCAGCCCATCCTCTGGCAGCACCTTTTCTGGATCTTCGGCCACCCTGAAGTTTACATTCTGATTCTCCCAGGCCTCGGCCTCATTTCAGAAATCCTCCCGACCTTTGCCAAGAAGCCCCTCTTTGGTTACCCGATCATCGTGTTCTCCGGTGCCGTCATCGGCTTTCTCGGCTTCGCCGTCTGGAGCCACCACATGTTCACCACCGACCTGGGCAAGATCGCCACCGCCGCCTTCTCCCTTCTGACCATGGCCATCGCGGTCCCCACCGGGGTCAAGATCTTCAACTGGATCGGCACCCTCTGGCACGGACGCATCCGCTTCACCACCGCGATGATCTTCGCCTGCGGCTTCGTCTGGAACTTCATGTGCGGCGGCTTATCCGGCATCATGCACTCCGCCGCCCCCGCCGACCACCAGCAGCACGAGTCCTACTTCGTCATCGCCCACTTCCACTACGTTCTTATCGGTGGCGCGGTGCTGGCCCTCATCGCCGGCATCTACTACTACTTCCCCAAGGTGTTCGGCAAAATGCTGAACGAAAAACTCGGCCGCAGGGTCGTCGCCCCGCTGATCATCGGCGGAGCCAACCTCACCTTCTTTCCGATGCACTTCCTGGGACTGAACGGCATGCTCCGGCGCACCCACACCTATCTGAAGGAATACGACATCGAAAAGTGGAACCAAATCTGCACCGTCGGTGCCTTCCTCCTCGCCTTCGGAGTCCTCTTTTTCGTCCTCGATATGATCCTCAGCGTGGTCAAAAAGGGCTGGGCTGAAACGGCCCCCTCCGACCCGTGGGACGCCCGCACCATCGAATGGTCCACCCCCACCCCGATTCCGGTTTACAACTACGCCACCCTCCCCGTCGTGAAAGGCGTGGATGCCTTCTGGATCAGCAAATATGGCCGGCCCGACCAAAAGATCGAGGCCGCCCCGGAACACGGCGACCACGGCATCCACATGCCCAGCCAATCCTGGTGGCCTCTCCTCTGCGGCTTCGGCTTCTTCCTCATGGGAACCTGCTTCGCCCTCTCCTCGGCCAAAAACTTTGTCATGTTTGGCCACAACCTGAACCAGTTTGTCCTCGTTGGCTCCGCCGTCGGTCTTGGCCTGGCTGTCCTGGGTATCATCCTCTGGGCCCTCGAAGGTCCCGGCGGCTATCACCTCCACATCCATCAGACCGCCGACCACGGCAAAAAATCCCCCAAGGATTCCGCCGCCACCGCCGCCCACTGAGCCGGTAACGCCACCCTCCGCTTTAAGAAAAAACACCATGTCCGCCCACGCTGACGCCACCTCCACCGACGGTCTCCTGCCCGGGTCCGGAGCCGATCTCAAGGCCACCACCACCGGCATCGAAAACAAAAAGATGCTGATGTGGGCCTTCCTCGCCTCCGACTGCATGTTCTTCGGCACCCTCATCTCCACCCACCTGATCTACCGCAAGATCTACCCGGGCGTGGGTGACACCGAAATCGGCCGCGATCCCACCAAGCTCTTCAGCCTGGAGCTCACGACCTTTTCCACCTTCGTGCTGCTCATGAGTTCCTTCCTCATGGCCCTCGGCGTCTCCGCCATGCACAAAGGTGACCTGAAGAGTTTCCGCCGGAATGTCCTGGGAGTGATCATCTTTGGCCTCATCTTCCTCGGCTGCCAGACCTTCGAGTTCTACGAGTTCTTCAACATCAAGGGCCTCAGCCTGCAAAACAACATCTTTGGCTCCACCTTCTTTGTCCTGACCGGAACCCACGGAACCCACGTCGCCATCGGCGTCTTCTGGCTGGTCTGCATGTGGCTCTACTCCTTTACCGGACGTTTCACCCAGGACCACGCCATGGATGTCGAGGTCGCCGGTCTTTACTGGCACTTCGTTGACATCGTCTGGCTCGTCATCTTCCCCGCCGTTTACCTCGTCGAGTTCATCGGCAAACTTAACTGAAAACCTCCAGGGATCACACCGCCATGGCCCACGCCGCACACGCCTCCCACGATCACGCCGACCACCTGGCCGACGAAAACAACAAGTTCTACACCTTCGTCAACCTGGCCCTTTTCATGGCCGTGGTGACCGGCCTGGAACTCGTCGCCGTTTACCTGCCGTTCCACCTCGCCCTCATCTGGACCATCATCGTCTTCCTCTCCGTCATCAAGTTTGCGGGGGTCTGCACCTGGTTCATGCACCTGATTTACGACAAGGCGCTCCTCACCGTCCTCTTCCTCAGCGGCATCATCATCGCCATCCCCACCTCCATCGCCCTTCTCTATCTGTTTGAGAACAGCGATGTGGACGCCAAAAAGATCAAACACGGCGTGGCCGCCCACGCCCCGGCGGCGGAAACTCACCAGAGCCACCCCTGAGTCCCCGCAGGCTTCTCCCTCTCAGGCATTCCCTCACCGGAATGCCTTTTTTGCGGCCTTCTCCCGGCGTCAATCCGCCGCTTCCAGGGTAATCTCCACCACCAGACCGGACGGCTCGTTGCTTCGAGCCCTGACCTTGCCCCCGCAAGCCGACACGCAGCTCCTGACAATGGCCAGCCCCAGGCCGGAACCGCCCGTGGCCCGATCCCGGGACACATCCATCCGGAAAAAAGGTTCAAAGATGCGGTCGAGAAACTCCGGCGGCACGCCCGGGCCCGTATCGGAAACGGTGATGACCACCGACTTCTCCACCCTCTCGGCGTGAACCTTCACCGGACCTTCGGGCGAGGCATGCCGGAAGGAGTTCCGGATCAGGTTCGCGATCGCGCGCGAGAGCAGGTCCGGCACGGCCTTGGCCGCCAGGTCGTCTGGGACGGCCACGGCCACGGATGTCTCCGTCGGAGCTTCCCGCCGCGCCACCGCCTCCACCAAAGGGGCCAGCAAGATGGTCTCCACCGGCAGGGCCGAGTTCCGCAAACCGGCTTTGGAAAACGCCAGCAGCTCCTGCACCAGGGTGGCCATTTCGCGCACATCGTCGCGGGCGTCATCCACCCGCTCCACCATGTCCTTCGGGGCCCGTTGCGCCAAAGCGCCCAACCCCATCTCCAGCCGCGCCAAAGGGGCGCAAAGCTCGTGGGCTGTGTCCCCCAGAAAACGTTTCTGCCCCGTCACAAACCCGTCCAGACGGAGCGCCAGGCGGTTCACCGCCTCCCCCAGCCTTCCCAACTCGTCCGGACGTTTCTCCGGCACCCGCACCTCAAAATGCCCGTCCGCGATGGCTTCCGCCGCCGTGGTCGCGCGGGCCACGGCGCGGGTGATGGACCGGGCCAGGAAAAACCAGAAAAGCCCCGTGAAAAGCATGAAACCGGCCCCGGCGTAAAGCCAGGGACTGGCGTCAAAAAGCAGCCCGCCCGAAAGCGACTCCAACCGGGCCACCAACACAAGGCCGGGACGCCGGTTCGGGCTGGGCAGACGAAGCGACAGCCAGTAAGCGGGGGGAACCCCTGCCTCCACCACGGAACGGGGGTAGTTCGCGGGGCCTTTGGAAGCCGGCGGGGGAGGCGCGATTTCAAGGGTGTTCACCGGCCCGGAGCCGCCATTGCGCGGCAGCGGGATGCGCCGGGGCGGGCCCGCCGCGTCCGGAGGCGGCGGGCCGCCCTCGCCCTCCGGGGCCGGCCGTTCCCCCGCCTCGGCCGGAAGGTTGTCCGCCCCGCGCCGATCCGGCGGCCCCGGCAGGCGTTTCACGACCTCGGGCGGCAACTCGAACTCAGCCCCCGCCACCCGCGTCCCCTCGGGACGGAACACCGCCAGACGCATCCGGTAAGCCTCGGAAATCCGGACCAGGATCCCGTCCCAGTCCTTGACGGGCCGGTTGTGCAGCTCCCCATGGACCAGCTCGCTCAGGGTCTGGATGCGCTCCCCCGCCCGCCCGGCCAGCAGCAGATCCCCGCCGAAGCCAAACTGCGTGCCCACCAGGCCGGCCATGACCGCGGCCAGCACCATCAGGTTAAACCCTAGGGCCAGAAGGATTTGCAACAAAAGGGGAAAACGGGTTCTCATGGCCGGATGATTCAGGCTTCGGGATCAATGAACAGGTAGCCGGCCGAGCGCAGCGTGCGGATGTAGCGCGGGTTTTTCGAGTCGTCCCCCAGCTTTTTCCTCAGGCCGGAAATGTGCACATCCACCGAACGGTCAAAGACTTCGTAGTCGCGGCTTCTCACCTCGTCGAGCAGCTGCTCCCGGCTTTTCACCCGCCCGCGGGACCGCATGAGGCTGAGGAGAAAGTCAAACTCCACCGGCGTCAGCACCAGCGGGGTTTCCCCTTGGAAGGCCGTCCGGGTGTCCGGGCAGATGCGCAGGTCCGCCACCGTCACCACCTCGGGGGCCTCCTCGGCGGGCGCGCGCTGGCGGCGCCGGGTCACGGCCCGAAGACGGGCGAGCAACTCCCTGGTGGAAAAGGTTTTAGGCAGATAATCGTCGGCCCCGAGCTCCAGCCCCACGATGCGGTCGGCCTCATCGCCCCGCGCCGTCAGCATCAGGATCGGCACGTCGTTTTCCTTCCGGATGCGCCGGAGCACCTCGCAGCCGTCCCAGCCGGGCAGCATCAGGTCAAGGATGAGGGCGTGCCATTCCTCCGCCAGGGCCCGCTCCACCCCGATCGGACCGGTGTGGGCGCACTCCACCACATAGCCGAAAGGGCCCAGGTAGTCGGCGATGAGGCGGCACAGTTTCCGGTCGTCATCAATGACGAGGATGCGGATGGCCGGGGTCGCCGGGGCGTGAGGTTTGTCCATCATGCTGCGCGGGTGGGTGTGGGGGTTACCGTGGATCATCTCGGGAGGCTTGGCGGGAATCTTTTCCATTCCTTAACAATTCTCCGGCCCTGTCCACACAACCTGTTTAAGTTTCACGGGTTAACTCCCCATGTCGGCAACGACACTCACCTCCCGAACACTCACACCATGAAAACTCCCAGACTCATCCTCCTCCCGCTGCTCCTCGCCAGCGCCTCCCTCCTGGCCCAGCAAGGCCCCCGCCCGCCCCGCGGCGGTCCCGGCGGTCCCGACGGCCAGAACCAGCCCGGCGAACCCGGCCCCAGGGGTGGCAAAGGCGACCGCCCCGTGCCCCCTCTCGTCAACGCCCTCGACGCCGACCACGACGGCGTCATCTCCAAAGAGGAAATCCGCAAGTCCCCCGCCGCCCTCAAATCCCTCGACAAAAACGGTGACGGCCAGCTCACCGTCGAGGAATTCGGCGTCGCCCGCCCCAAGGAAGACGGCAAAGGCGACCGTCCCAAGCGCCCCAAGGGCGAAGGCGACGAAGGCCCGAAGGGTCCCCCGCCCGGCGCCGGCAACGAGGACGGCCCCCAGCCCCCGCCCCCTCCCGGCGAAGGCCCCGACGGTGGCAAACACCGCCCTGACAAAGGTGGCCCCGGCGACAAACCCGACCACCCCATGGGCCCTCCCCCTCCCCTCGTCGGCGCGCTTGACACCAACCACGACGGCGTGATCTCCGCCGACGAAATCAAGGACGCCCCCGATTCCCTCAAGTCCCTCGACAAAAACAAGGACGGCGACATCACCCCCGAGGAGCTCGCCCCCAAGCCCCCCAGGAAACCAAAGGGCGACAAAGGCAACGGCGGCCCCAAAGGCCCCCCTCCCGGCGAAGAGGTGAAGTAAACCTCTCCTCCAACAAGTTCTTCAACGGCGTCCTCTCAGGGGACGCCGTTTTTTTTTGCGCCCGAAACCAAACGGCTGACTGCAAGGACACTTCTCAATTGCACTCACACATTACGGCAAAAAGGCAATCCAAGTGCTTGAAGAACAGGGACTACTTTCAGATTTCTACTTTCTACTTTCCGTTTTCCCGGACTCCTTGCCCTTCAGCCACTTCTCGTAATGGCTCAGCACCCGGTTCCCGTGGTCGCCAAACCAGGCGTAACCGTCGCGGCGTTCCTTGGACACATCATCCACGCTGTCCAGAATCGAACGGTCCCGTTCCCCAAACAGCGGCCGGTCCGACCCGATTTCCGCATAGCGGGGCCAGAGCGGCTTGGCTCCCGGCGTGGGAATCAGGCGGCGTCCGTCCTTTTTACCATCCTTGGTGGACGCCTTGAAGACCACATCGGGAAGCGAGGTTTTGCGAAACCAGGCCACCGCCGCCTCCACCGCCCGCGTCACCTCCGGAGTCTGGTCCGGAAGTTTCATCAGGAAAAAGGTGAGCCCCGCGCTTTCGCTGGAAGATTGCGAGGGCATCTCGTAGGCCCGGGCCGGGGCCGGCGCCAGGGTCAGCGGATCGTGCTGCTGGCACCACACCGTGCGGCGGCCCTCATGCACAATCTGCGTGGCCAGCACACAGGACACCCCGCGTTTGAACGCCTCCCGGGCCTTCTCCTGCAAGGGTTTGGGCACAAAGGCATAATCCCCCGCGCCGGACGAGACATCCTGGAGCAGGATCAGGATGCGGACCATGGCCCCGTCGTTGTAGGTGATGGCGTCATGGTAATCCCCCTGGAGCGGCCAGACCTGGGGCCAGCCCCCGTTCGGATACTGCGAGGAAAACACATAGTCCAGCCCGCGCCGGAAACTGGCCTCAAACACCTCATGGTCAGCGCTTCCCGATGCCGCCACCACCTTGGCCAGAAACGTCAGGTGGGAGGTCGTCGCGTCATTGTCAAAGGTGCCCACATACCCCTTCTCATGCCCGGAACGTTCGCCCGGACGCCGGGGCTGGCGCGTCATGTCCGTGTTCTTGTTCCAGCCGCCCGCCGGGGTTTGGAAGGAAACGATGTTGGCCGCGATCCGGCGCGCCTCGGCCCCCGCATACCAGGCCGGGTCCTCCTCCAGCTTCAGGCTCCCGCCCGTCGAGGGGGCAAGTTCCTGATCAAGCCCGGCGGACTTCAACTCGGCGGCATAAAACGTCGCGTCCACCTCCCGCTGTTTGGCCGAACGGGCCAGATAGTCCTTCCAGGCGGCCCGCTCCGCCTCCGGAACCACCGACAGCCGCTCCACCGTCAATGGTTGCGGCACCGGGTTGGTGCCGACCACGGCGGCAAAACCAGGACCAAAGGGAGCCACAAACAGAAGAAAGGCACAAAAACGCATGGGAAATAAGGGAGTGATAAAGGTGAGGGACGAAAACGACGACGAGACGGCAACTACCGATCAGCCCCTCGGGGCAAACTTAGCAGGGCAGAGCCCCCCCGTTCCTCACGTTGCAACCCGCCCTTGCCTCCCACCCGGCTTCAGCCTCAGTTTCCTACCTCCACCCCGCCATGCTCCGCCGTCTCCAGCCCTGCCTTTGGTTTCTCATTCTACTTTCAAGCGCCCCCAGCGCGCTCCGAGCCGACGTTTCACCCGAACAATACGTCGGAGCCGGTATCTTTTTTTGACAGGATGAACAGGATTGGCAGGATGACACCAAAGATGGGGTTTCCCCCAAAGCGAACCGCCACCCTTTTGCCCCTCACTCCTCATCTGAATCCAGGCCGATGAGATCGCGGAGGCTATCGAAGTGCTGGGTGAGTTCGGAGAGGTCCTTGAGGCCGCCCACGACTTCGTCGAAGAGGAGGCGTTTCTCGGCCTTCATCCGTTCCACCCGCTCCTCCACCGTGCCGGAGGCGGTCAGGCGGTAAACAAAGACGGTCTTGGACTGGCCGATGCGGTGGACGCGGTCCACGGCCTGGGCCTCGGCGGCGGGGTTCCACCAGGGGTCGAGCAGGATGACGTTTTCGGCCGCGTGCAGGGTCACGCCGGTGCCGCTGGCCTTGAGACTGGCGAGGAAGATGGCAGCGCCAGGTTTGGTCTGAAACTCGCGGACGGGTTTGGCGCGGTCCGTGGTGCGGCCGTCGAGGCGGTAAACGGCGGTGTCGGGCAGGCGTTCCTTGAGGGCCTCGCGGGCGCGGTCGAGCAGGCCGGTGAACTGGCTGAAGATCACCACCTTCTGGCCCGCCTGCATCATGGGGCCGAGCAGGTCCATCAGCACGCGGAGTTTGCCGCTGTCCTTCCAGTCGGCCTTGACCCAGGGCAGCAGGCCGGGATCGCAGCTGGCCTGGCGCAAACGGGTCAGGAGGGTGAAGAAACTAAGCGGACGGTCCCGCAGCAGGCCGAGCTGGTCGCCGTGCTGTTTCAGGGCCTCGTTGGCCAGGCGGCGGTATTCGCGCTGCTGGGTTTCCGTCATGAGGCAGGGGACGGGCACCTCCACCTTGGAGGGCAGTTCCTTGGCCACCTCGTTTTTGGTCCGGCGGAGGACGAAGCTCTGCACCTGGCGGCGGATGCGGCGGGGAAACTCCAGCGGGTCTTTCTCGGCCAGGTCCTCAAAGCGGCGGCGTGAGCCGAGCAGGCCGGGCATGAGGAAGCGGAAGATGGTCCAGAGATCGAGGCCGCTGTTTTCAATCGGCGTGCCGGTCAGGGCCAGGCGGTGGGCGGCCTTGATGGCGGCGGCGGCGAGGGTGACCTTGGCCTCGGGGTTTTTGATGTTCTGGGCCTCGTCGAGGATGGCATGACGAAACTCGACCTTGTCCAGCAACGACTTGTGCCGCCGCAGCTGGGTGTAGCTGGCCAGCCAGAGGACGGGGCCGGGGACATGGGCGAAGTCGTGCCCGGTGCGGAGCACCTCCACCTTCACGCCGGGGAAAAAGCGCTCCATTTCGCCCTGCCAGACGGGCACGACGCTGGCAGGGCACACGACGAGATCGGGGCGGATCTCACCGGCCGGACGGCGGGCGATGAGGGCGGCGGTCTGAAGGGTTTTGCCCAGCCCCATCTCGTCGGCCAGAAGCGGGTGGCAGCCGGTGCTGAGGACACGGGCCAGCCAGGCCGTGCCGCGGCGCTGGTAGGAGCGGAGGAAGCCCGGCCAGGCCTTTTCCTCGTCGGGCACGGCCTTGAGGAGACGGTCGCGCCAGCCTTTCAGCTGCGGCCCCAGTTCGAGTTTGAGCGACTCGTCGGCGAAAAGTGAAAGGGCCAGGTATTCGGGGAGACGCTCGCCGGGCCGCAACACGCCCTGCCATTCGGAAAGGGCCTCGGCCTCGCGTTCCTCGAAGCGGAAGAGGCCCTGGCCGGGGATGATGACCGTGCCCCGGGCGCGCCGCAGCAGGAGTTCGGTTTCCCCGGGGGTAAACTCCCGGTCGCCATCGCGCAGCCGCCATTTCAGGCCCAGCCCCTCGGCCCCCTTTTCCATCCGCCCGGAAACCCGCACCACCCGCACCGGTTCGGCCAGTTTCATCAACCCCGCCTCCAGCTCGACGGGGAAGAGGCTCTTCCACTTCTCCAGGTATTGGCGCAGAAACGTCTGGATGTCAGCGGGTTCGCGCAGTTGCCAGGCGTTCTGGCGGGCCATGCGGACAAACCCGACCTTGTGCGTCAGGGACATGAGGCGGATGAGCTTCTCGCGTTCGCTCTCCACCAGGCCGACGGTGCCGGTTTCCAGTTTCCAGGGCTCCTCGGAGCCATCGGCGTTGACCCACACGGCGCGGGCCCAGAGGCCCTGGGGGGTGGCGTTGATCCGGACCTTGTAGGGGCGCGCCTTCTGGCCGGTGTTTTCCAGGCGGGCCTCGGAGACCGGGCGGGGAAGCTCGCCCCCGGCGGCGGCTTTGGCCACGGCCCACTCTGAGTCGGCCGGAATCTCATCGGCCACCAGTTCCTCAATCTCGTAAAAGCCGGCCACGGCGAGGGCGTGCCCGTAATGGCGGTCGTCGCTGGAGACACGCACCGCCGGGCGTTCCTGGGACCAGTCCACAATGGCGTAAAACAGCTGGCGCTCGACCTGGGTGGAGACGATGGCGTCGCCCACGGAAACCTCCAGCGAACGCACCGCCCCGGAACGGTAGAGGGCCCGGCCGTCCCTCAGTTCGTCCAGGGTGAAATGCTGCTCCCAATCATTTTGCAGACGCGTGAACCAGGTCTCCAAGGCGGCGGGAGAGTAGCGTCTTTGCGAGGTGCGGGATTCGGCCATGGGTTGCGCGTGGCGGGAAAGGAGGACGGCGTAACAGGCCATCACACCGGTTTACGGGAGCACTGGCAAGGCCAAGCTGGGAAAGTTGTTTCTCCGGTTCTGACTTTTGTCAGGTTGGTTTTTCCGTTTGAAGTGTGCCGCGCATGTCAGCCGCCCCCTTCCCCGAAACCCTCCTTTCGCTTCCGCCGGCGATGGCCTCCTGGCTGCGTGATCCGGCCGCCCGCCGGCACCCCGCCCTTCCGGCCGCCCTGCGCCGCCCCGGGGTCTTCACCAGCGCGGACCCCTCGCACCGCCGCCTCGGCTCCGGCGGCGGCACCGTCCACCTCCTCCACCAGGCCTGGCTGGCGCAGTCCTCCGGCCTCCGTCTGGCCGAGTGGCTGGGCACCCGGGCCCGTCTGATTCTTCACGCCGGGGGCGAAAGCCGGCGTCTTCCCGCCTACGCGGCCACAGGCAAGGTCCTCCTGCCCCTCCCCCTTCGCGAGGAAATCCCCGCCCCGCGCCTGGCCCAGACCCTGGCCGATCTCCAGATCCCGCTTTATCATGAGGCCCTGGCGGAGTCCGGCGCGGCCGCCCTGCTCGCCTCGGGCGATGTCTGGCTCGACTTCAAGGGCGTGGACATCCCCGCCACCCCGGCCGACTTCACCGTCATCGGCATGACGGTGGACGCCGGCCTGGCCCGGGATTTCGGCGTCGTTTTCACCCCCAAAGGTGAGGGCGACCACGGTTGGGGAACCAGCGGGGCCGCCAGCATCCCCTTCGACTTCTTCCTTCAGAAACCCGCCCCCGGCCGCATCCTGGAACTGACGCAAACCCATGATTTCCATGTGGACACCGGCCTGTGGCTGCTCTCGGCCCGGGCCCTGGCCAAGATGTTTGAACTCTGCGGCTGGGACGACGGGAAACAGGCCTTCGCGACCGAGGACGGTTTTCCCCAGGCCCTCGATTTTTACGCCACCCTGGCCTGCGCCCTCGGGCAGAAACCGGCCGATCCCGGACACCCGCTCATCGCCGAACTCAGGCAACTCTCGGCCGCCGTGGTCCCGCTGCCCCAGGCGACCTTCCGCCACCCCGGCCGATTTCACCGTCATCGGCATGACGGTGGACGCCGGCCTGGCCCGGGATTTCGGCGTCGTTTTCACCCCCAAAGGTGAGGGCGACCACGGTTG
>JANOBW010000328.1:0-5290 GCA_031411855.1 Opitutia bacterium | reverse complement strand
GGCTGTTACGTTTGAAAAGAACGACTGCATCCTGGAAAAGGACACCGCGAAAGGTTTTGCCATCACCGTGACCAACCGTGGTCCCAACCCCGCTGTCGCGCCCCGCCTGAACCTCACCTACCCCTCCTCCCTCACCCTGGGCGGGCTGGAGAACGGGGACGCCACGGTGGAAAACTCCTCCCTGGGCTTTGTCGCCCGGATTCCCGACCTCCCGGCCGGCTCCAGCCGCACCCTGCGTTTCACCTTCACGTCCACCGTCACCAGCCAGTTCATCATCGAGGCCTCCACCACCTCGGATTCCAAGGATGACAACCCGGCCGACAACCTCGCCAGCCAGAGCCTCTCCGTCATTTATCCCGACACCCCCAACACCCAGCACCTCCTCCCCACCTACGCGTTGGACATCATCGCGCATCCCGCCCAGCCCCTCGTTTACCTGACCACCGGCTCGGGCGGGGACCCCGGCCTGGAGGGCAGGGTGCTGGAGCTGGACCCGCGCACCGGGCTCGTCCGCCGCACCCTTTTCCTCGGCTACACCCCCGGCGTCATGGCCATCACCGACGGCGGGGAATATCTCTACGTGGGCCTGCAGGGCGTGTCCAAGATCATCCGCGTGCGGCTCAGCGATTTCACCAAGGCCCTGGAGATAGACATGCCGAACTCGGCCTATGGCAACTACACCGCCGGTGATCTGGCCACCCTGCCCGGCAGACCGGAGTCCGTGGCCGTCGCGATGGGTTACTACGGCATCTATGTGCTGGATAACAACACGGCCCGCGCCAACCACACCGGCGTTTACGAAGGCAGCCGGATCGAGCGCGGCCCCGGCGGCACCCTCCTGGCCTACGACGACTACACCAGCGGCTTTGAACTCAACCGCCTCACCATCAACGCCGCCGGCCTCACCCTCGACTCCAGCCGCAGCCCGTTCCAGGGCTATTCCGTGGATTTCACCTCCTCGGGAAATTTCGCCCTCAGCTCCACCGGAGCCCTGGTGGACACCACCAGCCTGACCCTCCGGGGTTACCTGCCCGGCGTGTCCTACACCGGGGGCACGCCCGCCCTCGAGCCCGGCCGCCAGCGCGCCTACGGCCTGGCCAACGGCAAACTCACCAGCTTCGAGACCGGCACCCTCACCGCCCTGCGCGGCGTGACCATTCCCGGCACCAGCCTCCGGACCATCAAGGCCATCCGCTGGGGTGAGGACGGGTTCGCCGTCCTGCAACGCTCCGACAACTACTATTACACCACCCAGCCGAACACCGGGCAGATCGTGCTCCTGCGCAGCGACATGGTCCCCACCGCCGCTCCCTACGAGGTCGAGCTGCTCATGGACACCCCGCTGGCCCCGAGCGGCGTGGTCACCTCCCCCACCCTCGCCCTCGGCGGCCGCGCCTTTGCCGTCAACGGCGTGGCCTCCCTCACCGTCAACGGCAGCGACGCCGGCCCGATAGATGCCAACGGCCGGTGGAGCCACACCCTCACCCTCTCCCCCGGGGTGAACGAGATCCACATCGTCGCCACCAGCGGGGCCTTTCCCGCCGTGCACAAGGAAACGGTCCTGACCTACGCCTACCACACCGCCGCCCTCGGCCAGTGGATCGCCGCCTCCCTCCCCGGGCAGGAAAACTCCGCCACCGCCCTGGCCGACGACACCGACGGCGACGGCTGGAACGGCCTGGCCGAACTCGCCCTCAACGGCAACCCGGCCGTGGCCGCGCCCCTCGTCACCCCGGTGGCCAATGACCCGCTCGTCTTCTCCTTCCAACGCCCCGTGGGCAGCCGCGCCGCCACCGTGTTCCTCAAACTCCAGGTCACCTCCGACCTGAAAACCTGGCGCACCCCGGAAGCCGCTGAAGTCCAATGGCTTGAACCCGGCCCGGCCGACGCCTCCGGCAACTACCGCCAGACCCGCTTCCGCCTCGGCGCCGAAGGTCCCGCCCGCCACTGGCGCCTGTGGATCTCGACCGAGGACAACGCCATCACGGTGGGCAGCCCCGTCCCCTGAGGCGGCGGGGAAACCGGCGGTTTTTGCGCCCACGGCGGCCCGGCTCTCCGCAGGCTTCGGCCCCATGCGCGGGGACAATCATGGCGGATGACGGAAATACGGTGGCGGAAAGGCCCGCCGCCGCGCAAGCTGGACGGTTTTTATGTCCTGGGTTCTCGCCAGCCTGATCTCCGCCTTCTTCCTCGGGGTTTACCAGGTCTTCACCAAACACGCGGTCCACAACAACGCCGTCCTCCCGGTGCTGTTCTGGGCCAACGTGTGCAGTGCCGCCGTCTGGGGTGTGCTGATGGCGCTCGACGCCTCCGGGGCTCCCTTGCCGGCGGGCTTCCGCGTGGCCGACCTCGACCTCCACGGGCATCTGCTGATGCTGGCCAAATCCGCCATCGTGGCGGCCTCCTGGGTGTGCAGCTACTTCGCGGTCAAGCACCTGCCCGTCTCGATCTCCGCCCCGATCCGCGCCACCGGGCCGGTCTGGGTCCTGGCCGGCGCATTGTTGTTTCTGGGGGAGCGGCCCTCCGCCCTGGAGTTTCTCGGCGTGGGCATCACCCTGGCCTCGTTTGTCGGCCTCTCCTTCGCCGGCTCCCGCGAGGGCATCCACTTCCACCGCGACCGCTGGGTCTGGTGGCTCGTCCTCGGGACCATCCTTGGCTCCATCAGCGGGCTTTTCGACAAATACCTGCTGGGCGACCTCGGCTACGACGCCGCCACCGTCCAGTGCTGGTTTTCCGTTTACCTCGCCGCCCTCTTCCTGCCCCTCGCCTTCGGCTGGTGGCGGCGCTGGTGGGTGCGCCACGAGTTCCACTGGCGCTGGAGCATCGTGGGCGTCTCGTTCGCCCTCCTCGTGGCCGATTTCGTTTACTTCGACGCCCTCCGCCATCCCGACGCCCTCGTCTCCCTCGTCTCCAGCCTCCGCCGCGGCAGCACCCTGGTGGCGTTCGCCGGCGGCCTGTGGTTTCTGGGCGAGAAAAACGGCTGGCAGAAACTTCCCGCCGTCCTCGGCATCGTCGCGGGCATGGTCCTGACCGTGCTGGGCTGAAGCCCCGGGCGGCCAAGGGTTTCCGGCGATAGGTTTGACACTGCCGACCAAGGACGCCCATGGTAAGGGCCACATTTTTCTTCCCGCCGCCCATGAACGCACCTTGCCGCCTGAACCGCCTCGTTCCCACCTTTCTGGCCCTGGGCCTGAGCGCCGCCGCCCTGGCCGCCGACCCCAAGAAACCCGCGCCCACCCCCGCACCCGCGCCGGTCCTGGCCAAGACCACCCAGACCATCGGGGGCATCCGCACCGAGGCCACCCGCCTCTCGGTGATTTTTGAGGACACCAGCTCGCCCATCAACCGCCAGATTCTGGTCCACACGCCCACTCCCACCCCCGCCCCTTCCTCGGGCGGCACGGACGGCACCACCACGATTGTCGCGTCGGGCTTCAGCTACAGCAACGTCGCCAAACCCATGCCTCCCGAGAAGAAGGCCTTCCGCGAGAAGCTGGCCAAGGATCTCGAGAAAAACCTGGCCGGCCGCTTCGATCTGGACCGCGCCGGCCAGGGCGGCAAGGCCACCCACGAGGACTCCTTCCGCGAGATCACCTATCACGCCAGCATCGCCCCGACCGACGCCATCCTCTGGGTCACCGACCTCAACTCGCCCTTCACCCGGGACGATGTCGAGCAGCTCGCCAAGGTCCTGAACGAGAGGAAGATCCGCCTCTACATCCTCAGCACCCAATACAGCCCCGCGGAAAACACCCCCTACCGCAAGGACAGCGCCCCGGGCCGCCTCCTCATGGATCTGGTCCGCCAGTCCGGCGGCAGCTTCCGCAGCGTCAAACTCTGAGGAGGCCGGTCCCCGCCGGAAGCCCGCCCACCCTCACCCCTGGGCCGCGATCCGGAGTGTCTCGTAGTCCGCCTTGAGCTTCTTGTGCAGCGGCCAGAACGGCGGGCGCGGCGCCCCTTCCAACTGGGCGATGAGGTGGGTGAGGTGCGTGTGCCAGCCGGCCCCGTAATCGGCCAGGTAGGGCATGTCGCCGGGCTGGGCGCGGTGGGTCAGGACCAGCAGGACGTGTTTCCCCTGGACCGTGAGTTCAAACGTGACCTCGGATTCGCCGTCGCTCCCGAAGGTGAAGGAGAGCCGGTGCGGCGGCTCCCAGCGGAGGATCGTGCCCTCCATGGCATGTTCGCCCCCGTGGCAGCCGTCCATGCCCTCCGGCGGGGTTTCGTCGGGCGCGAGGTTCTTGTGCTTGAACTCAAACCGCGCCTTGCCGCCCACGAGGCCGTCCATCGCTCCGCCGGCAAACCAGCGGGCGCGTTTTTCGGGGTTCGTGAGATACTCCCAGACGCGTTCGATGGGGCCGGGCAGGGTGCGCATGATCCGCACTTCGGCGGGGCCGTGGAATTTTCCGTGTTGTTCGTTGAGGTTCATAATGAAGGTTTTTTGGAAAATTTCTGCCGGGCCTTCCGTTCGTTGGCCGCGTCCTCGGCCCGCAACTCGCGCTCCAGGGCGTCGAGGCGGCCGGACCAGACCGAGCGCGTTTTCCGCAGCCAGGCGTCGAGGTCGTCGAAGCCGCCGGGGTTGAGGGCCTGGATGCGGGTCTTTCCCTCCGCCCGGGTCGTGACGAGGCCGGCTTCGCGGAGGAGGTTCAGGTGCTGCGAAATGGCCGGCGCGCTCATGTCGAACTCCGCCACCAGCTCCCCGGCGGTCCGCTCGCGCACGGCCAGCAGCTCGACGATGCGGCGGCGGGTGGGATCGGCCAGGGCGGAAAGGCTTTGCATGAGGCCTCACGTTTAAGACTATTCTTAATTAAGCAAGCACTAAATTGTTTTCCTGCCCAGGAAATGAGCCAAGCGGTGACAGAGGGCCTCACCACCCTCGGGGCGGGAGGTTTTCCCCAAAACGGTCCCGTCGCCGGTCCGCCCGCAAACCTCAATCTGCAAGCCACTGGCTAAGTGTGGGTTAAGCAAAAAAATGGCCGGCGGCAAGATAAGCCGGACCACCTCGGCAGGCCTCCGGGGTGGCGTTGAAACAAGGTGGGCCGAGGGGGGAAGCCTCCCGGGCTCAGGCCGGTCCCGAATCCACAGGTTTTGGCGGATTTTACTTCAACCTTTGGGGATCACCCCAACAGGCAAACATGATAAAAAAAGCGACTGCCCAAGGCGTTGGCCTGCCAAACGTTTAACCCGGAAACGAGACATCAACAGGGCCACCCAAATACCTCAATTCGTTTTTCAAACTTATAGCATTCGCCGCAGCTGTTTTTTAATATTTTAAAATATAATGTTAATTTAT
>JANOBW010000327.1:0-11638 GCA_031411855.1 Opitutia bacterium | reverse complement strand
TCGGCCCTCCACCGGCGGGTCACCGGCCTCGGCCTCTCCCTCCAGGCTTACCACCTCATCCCCAAAATCCGCGAACTCGACCTCCTGCTGCGACAAACTCCCCGGGCGCGCGAGGTGATCAGGGAATCACACCCGGAACTTGTTTTCGCCGCCCTCAACGAGGCCGGACCCATGGCCGCCTCCAAAAAGTCCGCCGAGGGAAGGAACTCCCGCCTCGCCGTCCTCACCCCTCGTTTCGGACTGAACCTGACCCCGGACCGACATCCCGGCGGTCGTCCCGACGACTGGCTTGATGCGCTCGTCCTCCTCGCGGCTGCCGAGCAGGCGGCCCCTCCCCACAGCCTGCCCCACCCACCGGAAAGTGACTCCGAGGGCCTCCCCTGCGCCATCTGGCTTCCCGCCTCACCTTCCGCCCGACATCACTAACCATTTCCTTACGAAAAAATACTAACCGTTTGGTATGCAAAAGGTTAGCCTAAGGAAAACACCACCCCCGGAAATGGCTTTGCTTTTGTTTTTCTGCCCAAATCTGTGTTTTTATCTTTCCCCAAATCAAATGACTGCTAAGGTGTAATCAGAACCCTAATTTACCTTACACCCTACCCATGCGCTTCTTTGCCCCGCTGAGCTTGCTGCTGCCCGCCTCCTGTCTTTTTGCCTTCGACACCGCCGTCGTCTTCAACGAGGTCAACTACCACCCCACCAACGAGTTAACCCAAACGGAATGGGTTGAGATCAAAAGCAACCAGGGGGTGGATATAGACATCTCCGGCTGGTCCATCACCGGCGGCGTCAACTACACGTTCCCCGCCAACACCGTCCTCACCGGCAACGGGGTCCTGGTCATCGCCACCGTTCCCGCCCAGATTTCAGGCTCGATCGGGCCCATGACCGGCACCCTCAAAAACAGCGGGGAAACCATCCGCATCCGCAACCGTAACGGCCGGATCATGGACGAGCTCTCCTACGACGACCAAGGCGACTGGCCCCTCGCGGCCGATGGCCTCGGCTTCACCCTGGCCCGGAAAAACTCCGCCATCGCCGCCACCGGCGCCTCCGCCTGGGGGGCCAGCCAGCAACCGGGGGGAACGCCTGGCACCGCCAACTTCACCCCCCCGGCCACCCCCGTCACCACCGTGGCGCAAACCTCCAACGGCCAGTGGAAATATGACAATTCCGGCGTCGCCCCCACCGGTGATTGGACGGCCGGCGCCTTCAACGACTCCGCCTGGCCCTCCGCGCCCGCCCCCTTCTATTTCGGTTCCCCCAACCCGACCAACGACCCTTCCTCCAACCTCGGGCTCTGGTCCATCGCCCGCTGGACCGGCGACGCCGACTCCCTGATCTCCGCCGCCAAGACCTACACCCACGCGGTGGACTTCGGCCACACCGGCACCAACGCCGTCAACGGCGTCTCCTTCGAATGCCCCGGCACCAGCCGCACTGGCCCTGGCACAATTCCCACTTGGAGCGTCACCAACGCGGCCGCCACCTACACCGCGAACACCAGCACCAACACCACCCGCAACCCCATGACGGTGGGCACGGGCAGCTACGAACTCATCCACGAGTTCTTCTACGGCAGCCCCGAAACCTCCATCGAAACCCTCACCCTCACGGGCCTGACCTCCGGGCAGACCTACACCCTGACCTTCTACAACACCGGTTGGGATCTCCGCGAAGCCCGTCGGATGAAAGTGACCCCCAGCAACACCAACGTCGCCACCGTCATTGACTCGCGCCCCTACGGCCTCGGCAAATGCAGCCTCCTGCAATATACCTACAAAGCCCCCGCCTCCGGATCGCTCAGCATCACCTTGGAGCCCCTTCTGGCCGCCTCCTGGCACATGTGCGCCATCACCAACGAAGTCGCCCCCGCCCTCTCCGCCTACAACCCCGTCTCCGGCGTCACCGCCCAGGCCGCCAGCTCCCAGCAGACAGGGCGCTCCGCCTCCTTCACGGCCGACAGTTCCGGCCTTGATGCTTATGGCAATCATGGAGCCACCGCCGCCAGCACCATGTGGCTCAGCAATGGCACCGCCGCCGCCCCGAATGATGCCCTCCCAGCTGACATCACCTGGAGTTTCCCCGCCAACACCTCGCTCTCCGCCCTCCAGATTTGGAACTACAACGAGCTCTCCGGCACCACCGAATACATGAACCGCGGGGTCAAGGATGTGGAGATTCTCGTATCCCCCGACGCCTCCGGCGAAACCTTCGCCAGCGTGGGCACCTATCTCGTGCCCCAAGCCTCCGGCTCCACCTCCGAAATGGGCTCCCGCATTGTCCTTGGTTCCACCCAGAACAACGTCCGCCGCGTCCGCCTCAACGCCACCACCAACTGGGGCGATGCCACCAGCCTGGCCGGCCTTTCCGAGGTCCAGTTTCTCTCCCCCCTGAGCTTCCTGGCCTCCAACCCCACCACCACCCGTTTCCGCAAACAGTTCTCCGTCGGCACCCTCAACCCCAACGCCACCTACACGCTTAACCTCCAATACGGGGCCGACGACGCCGCCGTCTTCTACCTCAACGGCACCGAGATCCACCGCTACAACCTCCCCGCCGCCCCGGCCGTCCTCACCCCCACCACCATCAGCAGCACCGTCATCGGCACCCCCTCTCTCAGCTCGGTCTTCACCCTTCCCGGCACCGCCCTCCTCGCCGGGACCAACACCCTCGCCGTCCAGCTGCACCAGTCCGCCGTCGCCTCCTCCGACGCCTGGTTCACCGCCTCCCTTTCCTACACGGAAACCGCCCTGCCCACCACCAGCACCCTCGTCCTCAGCGAGATCGCCGGCTCCCTCGATCCGGCCTTTTTCCTGGAATTGAAAAACACGTCGGCCAACCCCGTCTCCACCAGCGGCTGGGGCCTCTCCACCAGCCTCGGGCAAACCATCACCCTCCCGGTCGTGACCGTTCCCGCCGGCGGCTATGCCACCTTCACCGCCGCCGAACTCGGCCTCAGCCCGGTGGACGGCCTGCGCCTCGCCCTCACCGCCGCCAATGGCGCCGTCCTGCGCGACGCCCGCAAGATCACCACCAGCCTGCGCGGCCTCACCGCCTCCGGCCTCTGGGGCCATCCCTCCGCCCCCAGCTCCGGCGCGGCCAACACCTTCTCCGTCTCCAACGCCATCGTCATCAACGAGATCTTCTATCAGGGCCTCGGCGCCTCCGCCGAGCAGTGGGTCGAGCTCTACAACCGCTCCGCCTCCCCCGTGGACCTCTCCGGCTGGAAGTTCTCCGAAGGCGTCTCCTACACCTTCCTCCCCGGCACCGTCCTCCCCGCCGGCGGCTATCTCGTCGTCGCGTGGGACACCGCCGCCTTCGCCACCCTCCACCCCGGCGTCACCGCCCTCGGACCGTTCTCGGGCAGCCTCTCCGGGGCCGGCGAGACCCTCAGCCTCAGCGATGCCAATGAAAACATCGCCAACTCCGTCCGCTACGGCGACGGCGGCCTCTGGAGCGAGTGGGCCAACGGCGGCGGCTCCAGCCTCGAACTGATGGACCCCGACGCCGACAACTCCAAACCCGGGGCCTGGGACGCCAGCGACGAGTCCACCAAAACTCCCTGGCAGACCGTGACTTACTCCGCCGCCGCCACCCTCAACCCGGCCAACGATCCCACCACCTGGAACGAGTTTATCTTCGGCATGCTCGACGCCGGCGAGGTCCTCATTGACGACGTCAGCGTCAAGGACGTCACTCAGGGCGGCATCGAGCTCATCCAAAACGGCACCTTCGCCTCCAACTCCAACTTCTGGCGCATCATCGGCAACCACTCCGGCACCATCGTCCCGGACCCCACCAATGCCGCCAACAATGTGCTCAAACTCTCCGCCACCAGCGCGACGGACCCGATGCACAACCAGGCCACGACCACGTTGAAAAACGGGTCCACCTACCACACCATCGTCACCACCGACACCTACACCGTCTCCTTCCGGGCCAAATGGCTGCGCGGCTCCAACCGCCTCCATGCCCGCCTCTACCCCAACCGCCTCCCGCACCAGACCGAACTCACCCTCCCCCTCACCGGTGGCACCCCCGGCGCGGTCAACAGCCGCCGCGTCACCAACATCGGACCGACTTTTGCCGGCTTCGGCCACTCCCCCGCCGTCCCCGCCGCCAGCGCCCCGGCCGTCGTCACCGTCAACCTTGCCGACCCCGATGGCGTCGCCTCCGTCCAGCTCTTCACCTCCGTCAATGGCGCCGCCTTCACCTCCGCCGCCATGGCCGCCACCGACGGCGCCTACACCGGCACCATCCCCGGCCAGGCCGCCGGCAACATCGTCCAGTTCTACGTCCGCGCCACTGACAGCCTCGGGGCCATCTCCTACTTCCCGCCTGGCGCCGCCTCCTCCCGCGCCCTCATCCAATGGGCCGACGGACGCAACCTCACCACCCTCCCCTCCGGCGCCAAACCCCACAACCTCCGCGTCATCATCACCGGGGCCGACGCCACCGAGATGTATAAGCAGGAAAACCTCATGAGCAACGCCGACGTCCCCTGCACCATCGTGTGGGATGAGTCCGTCGTTTATTACCGCGCCGCCGCCCAGCTCAAGAGCTCCGAACACGGCCGCCTCGACATCAACCGCGTCGGCTACAACCTCAGCTTCGCCGCCGACGAGCCTTTCCTCGGCGTCCACGGCGCGGTCGCCATTGACCGCTCCGGCGGCACCGGGGCCGGCCAGAAGGAAATCCTCCTCAAAACCCTGAGCAACCTTGCCGGCGGCGTTTACGCTCCCGAGGACGACATCATCCGCCTCATCCCCGCCAAGGCCACCGGCACAGGCTTCACCTACGACGGCACCGGCATGCTCGGCCCGGCCATCCTCTCCAAAACCCGCCTCAAGGGCGACTTCCTCGACGGCCAGTTCAACAATGGCGGCCAAGGCATGATGTTCAAATACGAGCGCATCTACGTTCTCACCCAGACCATCAACCCCACCACCCGCGTGGTGGACGCCGCCATCGTTCCCGAAAACCCCAAGATCACCCAGACGACCACCTCCCCTCCCGGCGTGAACGTCCAAAGTCTCGGCACCGACAAGGAATACTACCGCTGGCATTGGCTGGTGGAAGGGGGCCGCGGCGCCGATGATTTCACCGGCCTCATCAACACCCTCACCGCCATCGGCCAGACCGGCGGCACCGCCGCCTTCAACACCCAGACCGACCAATACCTCGACATCAGCCCCTGGCTCCGCGCCACCATCCCCGCCGCCCTCTTCGGCGTGCAGGACAACTACCTCGGCAAGGCCAACGGGCAGCACAACGCCCTCTTCTACTTCCCCCCCGGCGGCAAAGCCCTGCTCCTCCCCTGGGACCTCGATTATGTTGACCAAAGCGCCCCCACCGCCGCGACCCTGACCGCCGCCGGCGATCTCACCAAGTTCATCGCCAACCCCGTTTACAAACGCCTCTACTGGGGCCACATGCTCGACATCCTCAACAAGTCGTTCAACACCACGGTGATGACCAAGTGGGCCACCCACTACTCCAGGTTCAGCAGCGATGACATGGTCGCCAGCGTCTCAGCCTACCTCACCCCTCGCGCCGATTATGCCCGCACCCAGATAACCGCCGCCATCCCCTCCATCGCCTTCGCCATCAGCGCCCCGGCCAACAACACCACCGTCAACGGCTCGTCCACCTCCGTCTCCGGCAGTGGCTGGATTGATGTCTCCGAGATCCGCCTGGCCGGCTCCCCCGAACCCCTGAACGTCACCTGGACCGGCGAGTCCACCTGGACCCTCACCCTCCCCCTCGCGGCCGGCACCGTCACCTACACCATCAACGCCTACAACCGCGATGGCACCGTTGTCGGCACCACCACCCGCACCATCACCAACACCAGCTCCGTCGTCCCGGCCGTCGCCGGCATGCTGACGGTGACCGAGCTCAACTACAACCCCGCCAGCGCGGACGACCTCTCCGAGTTCATCGAGTTGACGAACCTCACCGCCAGCACCCTCGACCTCTCCAACTGCCACTTCGACGAGGAAAACGCCGGCGGTATCGCCTACACCTTCCCCGTCGGCACCACGCTCGCCGCCCGCGCCCGCCTCGTCGTGGTCCGGGACCGCACCGCCTACCAGGCCGCCTACGGCAACCTCAACAACGTCGCCACCGGCCAGTGGGTCGCCGGTTCAGCCCTCTCCAACTCGGGCGAAACCATCATCCTCTACGCGGCCAATGGCACCGTCCTGTTCCAGTTCGCCTACAACGACAAACCCGCCTCCACCGACGGCGGCGGCCGCACCCTCGTCCGCAACCTCGCCGCCGCCAACGCCGATCCCGCCGTTTACCTCTGGCTCGAAAGCACCACCGATGGCGGCACCCCCGGCACAGCCGAAACCCCCACCGGCGTTGAGGACAGCTACACCGCCACCGAGGACACCCCCCTCGTCATCGCCGCCCCCGGTGTCATGGCCAACGACATCTCCCCCGAGTTCGGCTCCACCATCACCGCCACGCTCCTCGCCAGCCCGCCCGCCGAAACCGGCATCGTGGCCTTCAACGCCAACGGCTCCTTCACGTTCACTCCGGCCGCCAACTACTCCGGCCCCACCGCCTTCAACTACCGCGTCACCGACGGCACCCGCGTCAGCTCCGTCACCACCGTCAACCTCACCGTCACAGCCGTGAACGACACCCCCGTCTTCGCCCCGGCCACGATCAACCTCAATGCCACCGAGGACACCGCCTTCACCGGCCAGCTCGCGGCCACTGATGCCGATGTCGGCGACACCCTCACCTACGCCAAGGTCTCCGGCCCCGCCTGGCTCACCGTCTCCCCCTCCGGCGCGCTCAGCGGGACTCCCTCCAACGCCGAAGTGGGACTCAACACCTTCACGGTCAGCGTGACCGACGCCGCCAACGCCACGGCCAGCGCCACCCTCAAGATCACCGTGGCCAACACCAACGACGCCCCCGTCTTCGCCTCCGATCCCATCGCCCTCGGCGCCACCGGCGGCAGCCCCTTCACCGGCCAGCTCTCCGCCTCCGATGTGGATACCGGCACCGTCCTGACCTACGCCAAAGTCTCCGGCCCCTCCTGGCTGACGGTTTCCTCCTCCGGAGCCCTCGGCGGCACCCCCTCCAATGCCGAGGCCGGTCTCAATGCCTTCACCGTCTCCGCCAGCGACGGCACCGCCACCGTCAACGCCGCGCTTAATGTCACCGTGGCCGTCTCCGGCCCCAGCTTCACGAGCTTCACCAGCGTCAACTTCTCGCCCGCCGAACAGGCCGATCCCCTTGTTTCCGGCCCCGCCGCCGACCCCGACCACGATGGCATCCCCAACCTCCTGGAATACGCCTTTGGCAGCGACCCCAGGCAGGGCTCCACCTCCGCGTCCGCCCAGCCCAAACCGATCCTCGTTCCCGTCTCGGCCCAGGATTACGTCGGCATGAGCTACACCCGCCTCAAGGGCGCGGCCGACCTCACCATCATCCCCGAGTTTTCCACCTCGCCGGACAATGCCGGCTTCGCCCCAGGCCCCTTCACCGTCGTCTTGGTGACTGACAACGGCAACGGGACCGAAACCGTGACCGTGAGGGAAAACGCCGCCATCAGCAGCTCCACCCCCCGCTTCATCCGCCTGCGCGTCCAGCAAAACTGACCCAAAACTCTCCGGGACTCCCAGCTCCCTCCACCTCACCAAAGATCCGGTTCACGCCGGATCTTTTTTTTGGCCCCATCCCTCAGGTGATGGCGGGAAAACCACTCCAAACTCGTTCCAGCTAAAACGGAAGACCCCTTCCCGCCCGGCCAGAATGCCCTCTTTCATCCGGAAGACCCCTTCCCGCTCGGCCAGGAAGGGGTCTCCCGGATGAAAATGCGTCACCCTGTCTCAAAAACTTTCTCTTTTAGACCGTTGGTGACCATTCCGCTGAATCAGTGGAAAATTTTACCCACCGGGTAGGCGTCTCTTCCGGGAACGCCGGACTCCGGACCGGCCCTGCCTCGGCCGCCCCCCGCCAGTCCGAAGCCTTGGCGCTCCCCGGGGCACACCTTCCCAGCGTTTTCCTCAACTTTGCGCCGCCGTTTCCTCCTCGGCGATCCGGCGCGAGCGTCTCCTCCACAAACCGAAACCCGCCATGGCCGCGCAGACCCCGACGAGCCAGTCCCCATGGCGGGTATAAAAGGTGGTCCGCCCAATCCAGTTCGGATCACGGTCCAGCGTCATGGTTTCCACGCCTTGGAAATACTCACGTTTGCCCGGCCGGGTCATCTCGTGGCGGAGCGCCCCGAATTCGTCAAACCACCCGGACCAGCCGGCGTTCCCGCAGCGCAGCACCGGCCGGCGGGTCTCGGCCGCCCGGAGCGCGCTGTGCACCGCGTGCTGTTTGGCCCCCCACTCCTCGGCATACCAGGCGTTGTTGGTGACCACCAGGTGGAAGTCCGCCCCGGCCAGAGAGTTCTCGCAGGCGGGTTTCGCGAAAACGTCCTCATAACACACCAGGGCCCCCGTCCGCAGCACGGTTTTCCCGTCCTTCGGCCCGATCTCCAGCGGCAGCAGCACGGTCTTGTCCCCGGGCGTGAAACTTCCGATCGGCACGACCTGTTTCAGCCACCCCAGCAGAGGGCCCAGGGGAACGTATTCACCAAAGGGAACCAGGTGGCGTTTGGCCGCGAACTCAGGGGCGATTCCGCGTGTCGGGCTCACCAGGCTGATCCCGCTTTGCAGCACGCGGGGCCCTCCCTGCGGTTCATCCCAGGTGATGGCCCCGGCCAGAAGCGGCACCCCCAACCGGGCCGAAAGGGCCTCCACCCAGGGCAGGTTCTGCCCGTTGTAACGGAAGGCGTCCGGCGTTCCCGCCTCCGGCCAGATCACCACATCCGGCTTGGCCGGCAGGGCCGCCGCCGCCTCGGTCAGGCCGGTCAGCAGGCGGTTGATGGACTCCCGCGATCCCTCCTCCCACTTCAGATCCGCCTGGATGGCGGGCTGGACGACCGCCGCGGTCAGCATCGGCTCGCGTTTGGGTTCCAACACCCCGCTTTCCAAAAACAGCCAGAAACAGCCGAGCATGGCGGCAATCGCGGTGTAAAATTCCGCCGTCAGGCGTTTGGCGCCAAACTGGTGCCGCATCTTCCGCATCAGGCCCCGGCCGTGGAGGAAAAGACCGGTGTTCACCACCATGAGGACGAAGCTGAGGCCCCATTGGCCGGTCCAGGGCAGGATTTGCAGCATGGCCGGGCGTTGCCATTGGCTGGCCGCCAGGGGAAGCCAGTCCCACCCCGTGAAGAGCTCGGCCCGCACCCACTCCAGCACCACCCAGGCGGAGGCCATCGCCAGCATCGAGCCCACCCGGCGCAACGGCCGCAGTTCCCAGGTTTCCGGCAGCAGTTCCCGCGCGGCCAGCAGCCAGAGGGCGGGAAACAGGGCCGACCACCCGGCCAGCAGCACCCAGGCCGTCCAATGCACATGCCGCAGCCACGGAATCAGCGCCAGCCAGACCACCCAGAACGTCAGAAAACCCGTCCACCAAAGCGACTTGCGGGAAGGCCGGGTGGAGACCCAGGCCAGCCAGGGCAGCGCCCAGACATAGCCGCACTCGGCGATGTCAAACGGGTGGAAGGCGGCGGTGTAAAGCGCCCCTCCGGCCAGGGCGCAGACCAGGGGAAGCACCCGCGAGGGCCGGGAGAGGGCAGGGGAAGAGTCGTCGCTCACCCCGCCCACAGCACGGCCCCGCGCCGGTCCGGCAATGGCAAAAAGCTCCGGAGCGTTTTGGGGCTTCCGCCCCCGCCCTTTCTTTTCCAAACCAAACCCGTCCGCCCCCCATGATCTGGCTCTACCGCCTTCTCTACCTTCCGGTCTTCCTTCTTTCCCTGCCCCACTACGGGTCACGGATGCTGAAGCGGGGCGGGTATGGGCGCGACCTGCGGCACCGCTTTGGCCGGGTGCCCCGCCTGGCTCCCCCGGCCCCCGGCAAAAAACGCGTCTGGATCCAGGCCGTCAGCGTGGGGGAACTGGTCGCCGTCACCCCCCTCCTCCAGCAACTGGCTAAACGGCCCGACACCGAGGTCGTCCTCACCACCACCAGCAGCACCGGCTACACCTACGCCCAGGACAATCTCAGCCCGCTCGTCCTCGCCCTGGCCGCGTTTCCCTGGGATTTCTGGCTGTTTTCCGCCGCCGCCTGGAAACGTTTCCAGCCCACCCAGGCCGTCCTCATGGAAGGGGAACTCTGGCCCGAACACCTCCACCAGGCCAAACGCCGCGGCGTGCCCGTCGCCCTCCTCAACGGCCGGGTCAGCGACCGTTCCCTCCGGCGGCATAAAAAATTCGCCTGGTGGTTGCAGGGGCTGACCTTCCGGCGTCTGGCCGCCGTCGCCGCCGGTTCCGCCGGGGACGCGGAACGTTTCAGACTCCTGGGCGTTCCCGCCACCCAGGTGGTGACGGCCGGCAACCTGAAGTTTGAGGTCTCCGTCGAACCAGTTCTCACTCCGGAACAGATCGCCGGCCTAAGAAAGGAACTGGGCTTTGCCGACAACCCGGATGCTCTCGTCCTCCTCGGCTCCTCCACCTGGCCGGGCGAGGAGTCCGCCCTCATCTCCGCCCTGACCTTGGCCCGTGGCCGCGGCCTCGACGCCCGGCTTCTGCTCGTGCCCCGCCACGCCGAACGGCGCTCCGAGGTCATGGACCACGTCCGCCGGGCCGGCCTCCCCTGCCACCAGCGTTCCGTCTCCCGCCAGGCCCCGCCGGGGACCGTCATCCACCTGGCCGACACCACCGGCGAACTGCGGCACCTGACCCAGGCCGCCGACGTGGTTTTCATCGGCAAAAGCCTGGAACCCCACACCGGCGGGCAAACCCCCATTGAGGCGGCCGCCCTCGGCCGGGCCCTCATCCTCGGCCCCCGCCTCGACAACTTCCGCGAGGCCGTCAAAAGCCTCCTCGAACAGGAAGGCGCCGTGCAACTTACCGGAGCCGAGGAGTTGGGGGCTCTCTGCTACACCCTTCTCTCCCAACCCAACCGACGGAGCCTGCTCGGCCGCTCCGCCCAGGCCTGGCACACCTCCAACACCGGAGCCCTGGAACGCAACCTGGCCGTGTTGGACGGAATCTGAAAACACCGCCTCTCCCGCGCTCAGGTCACCGGCTCAGCGCCAGCCCGGCCGCCAGTAGCAGCGAGTTCACCAGCAGCACCCCCGCCGTTTCGGCCAGGACCCGGTTGCAGGAAGGCCCGTCGTTTGACCGCGCCAGCCGCGCCGTCAGCCCCAATGTCCACGGCAGGGTCAGAAAGGAAAGGAGCAGCCAGGGGTGGTGGTCGCGCCAGGCCAGAAACGCCGGAATCCCGTGGGCCAGCACACCCAGCAGTCCGTGTTCCGCCAGGGCAAACCCCGCCCCGCAGCGGACCGCCAGGGTCCGTTTGCCGGCTTTGCGGTCCGTCTCCGCATCACGAAAGTTGTTCACCGCCAGCAGGTTCGTGCTGAGGGCTCCCGGGACCGCCCCCAGCAGGAGGATGTCCCACGGAAGTTTCCCCACCTGCACAAAGTAAGTCCCGCCCACGGCCACCAGGCCGAAAAAGACAAACACAAAGATATCGCCCAAGCCGTTATACCCCAGCGGATAAGGTCCCCCCGTGTAGGCCAGGCCGCTGAGCACGCTCGCCACGCCCACCGCCAGCA
>JANOBW010000326.1:0-9136 GCA_031411855.1 Opitutia bacterium | reverse complement strand
CATTCCGCAGGCACCCCTGCCGGGGTGCTGGTCCCTTTTCTTCCGAACCGGTGGTGTCGCTCGGTTCTCGCTCAACCACCGGCTACGGGCTGTCATCCCTCCTGGATGAGGTTCACGCCTTCCAACTCGACGCCAGTTTGGTTGCCAACTCGTTGCCGGGGAAAGACATGCGTTTGGTGTCCCAGGTGACCTGGCCTTCCACGCGCTGGGCCACGACTCCGACAAGAGCGGCCTCGGTCAGAATGGCGGCGTTTTCAAAGGGTGAGGAGGTCACCGGTATCTTGCCGCGGATGGCGTTGGTCCAGTTGCGGTAATGGTGCTGGTCGGCGACGCGGGCGTAAACTTCGGCGGGACGCGGAGCGTCGAACGTGCCGCCCTTCGCCCCCAGAATCGCGAAACGCGAGGGCTGCTCGGCGCAGACCAGGACGGCATCCCGGCCAAAGATGGCGAGGCCGTTGTTCTTGGCCCCGATTTTGGCCAGGGCATTTTCGATTTCCGGGCTGAACGTTTCCCGGGACAGGCCCTCATACCAGGTCAGTTCGACGGGCCCGCGCCTGCCTTTGGCAGGGAAGCCCATGACCACCTTGGACTTGCGTGGAAAACTGAAGGTGTTGCGCTCGCTCACCTCGGCGCGGGCCGTTACCGGGGTGCCAAGCTGGAGGCTGTTGAAGGCCGGGTTGAGGATGTGGCAGCCCATGTCGCCCATGGCCCCGCAGCCCCATTCGTAGTAGCCGCGCCATTTGAAGGGGAGATAGTCGGGACTGTAGGCCGAGTCGTCCTGGCCGCCCGACCACAGCTTCCAGTTCACTTCCTTCGGCACCGGTCCTTTTTTCACCTCGGTCACGCCCTGGGTCCACAGTGCCCCTCCGTTGTCGCTCGAAGGGCGGCTGGTCCAGCAGACCACCTTGGACACTTCGCCGAGCTGGCCGGCCTCGACGATTTCGCGGATCTCGACAAAGCCGTTCATGGAGCAGCCATGGTTGCCCATCTGGGAAACGAGCCCGGCTTTTTTGACGGCCCGGGCCAGTTCGCGCGCCTGCGCGATGGTGTGCGTAAGCGGCTTTTCCACATAGACATGTTTTCCCGCCGCCACACAGGCCATGGCCGCCGGAAAGTGCATGTGGTCCGGGGTGGAGACGACGACGGCGTCGAGTTTGTCGCCCATCTTTTCGAGCATCTCCCGGTAGTCCTTGAACCGTGGCACGTCGGGGTATTTCCGATAGTTGTCCGCCGCCTGCCGGTCATCCACGTCGCAGAAGGCCGCAAAGGCCTCATGCGTCATCTGCCCGACGGCATGCCCGCCCTTGCCGCCCACACCGATGTATCCGACAGCCAGCTTCTCATTGGGCGAGAACACCTTGCGCGGTGTCCCCGACTGGCAGCCCAGCGAGGGAAGGATGAAGGCGGCGGCTCCGGTGGCGAGGGCTCCGCCGAGGAAACGGCGGCGTGAAAGATGGGAGGGTTTCATGGGTGAGGGTGGGGAAGGAGTGATGGGCCAAAAGAGATGCCGGGAAGAGCGCACAGGTTCCGGGGAAACAGCCGACGGCCTTTTTTGATCTGTGTGACTCCGAGCGCTGACCCCGTTCCCGCAAGCAACTGCTTCACAGGAGCGTGGCCAGCCCCGCCACCAAGGCCGGGGCTTCGCGTTGCTCAGCTTGGCCGCTTGGGAATTTTCGGCGGGCTGGCAGCCCACGCTCCTGTTCCAAAAACAACTTCCGTGGGGTGGACTGTTCTTTTTTGAGACAGGATGAACAGGATTTGCAGGATGTCCAAACAGGGGAATGGCTGCCTTGCCTTTGCGTCTTTCCGTGGTTCCGTCATGCTTCGTTATTACGCCCGTCTCCGGCCTTGCCCTCCGCCTGACACCGTCCACAAGTTAGTCCCATGATCCTAAGCAGCGCCGAGCTGGCCTCGTTCACGATGTCCACCAAGTGATCTTTGGTCATGCCGCTGACTTACAAAGAGATACTGCGATTTGCTGAAGGTTCGGCTGCAGTCCGATTGCTGCGTGGAAATCATCCTTTTGAAGACTTGGCTTTTTTCTTTGTTGTGTTTCGTGATTCTAAAATGGTTTCCATTCCAGAGAGTGAATTGAAGACAAGCCTGACACGCTGGCTAGAGGCGCATTTTACCGACGACCAAGACCCGAATCCAAGCTGGCGACCAGCCGAACGTATTGCATTTTATGTGAAGCAGCAGTTTCTGAGGAAGCGCGAGCCCTTGAACCACTCGGAGCCACTCTACGAACTCACTTCTGATGTGGATCGTTTGCTTACCTGGGTCGAGGATCAGCAAAGAAGGGAATTCGTTGGCACTGAATATGGGTTGAAAGCGATTATGCGTGATCTGCGGGAATTGTCAGCTCGTGCTACCGGCGACTGGCAGAAGCGATTGAGTGACTTGGAAGCTCAGCGCAATGAAATCCAAGTCGAGATTGAGGCCCTCATTCGTAATCCCGAGGCTAGGACAGGAGGGGATCTTCGTTACACGTTGGAGACCCTGCAACGGTTGGAGCGGGCAAGTCATGATCTCATTGGTGACTTTGCTCTTCTGCGTGAACGGTTTGCTGAACTTGCCCGCGATATTGCCCGTCAACATGGTGATACTTCTGCTCGACGTGGCGACGTTCTTCGACTGGCACTTGATGGTGAGGATGCCCTTCGCAAAACACCAATGGGGGAATCTTTTCATGGTTTTTGGAGGCTGGTGGCTTCCGGAGAACGTGATGAATTTGTGGGTATGGTTGAAGCCATTTATGCCCTACCTGGTTTGCCATCGGAACTCTCCGAACGGCGTTTTTTGAGGTCATTACTCGATCGCCTAAGGGAGCAAGGACAAGTCGTGCTTGATGCCAACCGCCACCTGACCCGACAATTGCGCCGCGCACTTGATAGAGAGGAGATTGAGACGAGACGACTGATGTCCTCAAGAATGGCTGATCTTCGCATTTTACTACTTGGTCATCAGGCTGAATTGGACGACCAGGAAGGAATTGAGGTAGATGACAGTATTACGGTTACCTTACCAATTGAACGCCCTCTCTTCGATCCTCCCGAACCGGTGGTGGTTGATACCTCGCTCAAGCCTTCGACTGCGGCGAATCTACAGGAAGCGGCTGAGCAAATTGCCAAAGCAGGGCTTATCAATTTTGGGCGTCTTTTAGAAACCTTGAGCCTGTGTTTGGCTGAACCGGATTATCTCACAGGTATCTTGCTATCCGTAGTTGTCCGACTCCATCCACCTCGCGAAGGCTTGCTCGACCTCCTTGGATACCTTCACATCGCCCGACTTCTCAATCATGATGCAATTGTCATCGCTGACCGCTCCTTTCGCTGGAGCACCGAAAGTGGCCGGGAGATCATTTGTCCTGATGCGTTTTTCATCTCCGTCGCAAAATTGAAGCCATGACCTCTACTCCAAGCATCGCTTCACGGCCCGCATGGCAATATACTGCCGTGCAGCTCCTTCAAGGACCTATTTTCGAGCATGAGACCGAGCGATGGCGCCGTGTCGCTCAGCCACAGGAGCAAAGGGAGATAGACGGCTACTTCCGGCAGATTGGTCTTCGACTCATCGTGGATACTGTCGAGGGGTATGCGTTTTTGGAACAACTCGAAGCTGATGAATTGCATGACTTTCCAAGGATCATGAGGCGTCGGCAACTCTCTCTTGGCTCCACGATCTACGGACTCTTTCTGAGACAGGAATTGGACCGTGCCATAAAAGATGATCCTGCGGCCGCACGGGTCCGCCGCAGCCTTCGACAAATTCGTGAACTTGTGGGCGAATTCTTTCCAGCCACCAACAACGAGACGGCGGACAGAAGCAACGCGACAAAACATCTCAGCGAACTTGCTGAGCTTGGCTTTGTGCGGCGCGTGGCTGACTCTGGTGAAGGCAATGACGTCGAATATGAACTCACTCGTTTACTGCGGGCTAAATTCAACCCGGATGCGGCCCAGGATTTGATCAAGCGCATCCGCCATCACCTCAATCGCCGTCATGGCAAAAACAATGAGCTTGGAACCAGCGACCAATCTGTTTGAGCCCCCCACCGTTTCTTCCACCAAACGCAGAGGAATGCGGCTCTGGCGGGTAGAAGTTTTAAACTGGGGCACTCTAGGTGAGGATATTGTGCATGTTGCTGATTTACAGGGCGGCTGGCTGTGTATCACGGGGCGCAACGGAACTGGAAAGTCCACGCTCGCCGACGCTATCGTCACCGCATTTCCCCCTGCCAATGCCCGCATTCATTACAACGCCGCTGGAGGAGCCAAGAACACCAAGGAACGCACCCGCCTCACTTACCTGCGTGGGGTCTACGGACATGAGCAGGACGATACCGGACGCGCTCGGCCCAGCACACTTCGATCCAAGCCTGGCAGCCTCACTGCCATCCTACTTCAGTTTCACGAAGAATCATCTGAACGCTGGGTTACCTTGCTTGTGCTGGGAACTTTCAATGCGGCGCTGGATGAGCAGTGGCTTTACGGTGTTCTCGAAGGAAAGGCCGATCTCTCGGTCGTTCAGGGAAAAGAGGACTGGGAAACACGCGCAAAACGTCTTCGAAAGGCCGATTGGGGCCTGACGGCCGATACCGGCCCCTATCGGGAACGCCTACGACACCTCCTGCGTATCCCATCCGACAAAGCCATCACCACTTTCGTTCGGACGGTTGGGCTTAAGGACATTGGCGACGTCAACGGTTTTATTCGCGGTAACATGCTTGATGAGGTCTCCGTGCATCAACGCTACACCGATCTTACCAAGCATTACGAGAAACAGCTCGAAATTGATGCTGAGATTGAAACTACGCGTCAGATGATTTCACTGCTGAAGCCGCTGGGTGAATTGGTGCCCCACCTTGCCAGTCTTAAGACAGAATTGGATCTGAAAGAGGCAGCCGAGGCTGCGGTTCAATGGCGTATCAACGCAGAACGAGTTGAAGTGTTGGAGCGGCTCAGGGAAGCTCGGAAAGCGGAGTTATCAGCAGTGGAGGCTGTAATAAAAAGCGCGGAGGGTGTGGTTAAAGACCAAGAGGCTCTAATCAAGGCTATTGAAGCGAGCGAACCAGCGAAGCGAGCTGCTGCTCTTCACGCGCAATCAGAATCTTTGCGCCTAAAGCGTCTTGAAGTGGAAAGCCGCCTCAACGAACTACGTGCCGCTCTTCTGCTCATTGGAGGCAATGTGCCCACGAGTGAAGTGGGTTTCCAAGAAATGAGGCAGAAACTAGATGCATTGGTCAAGAATGCTGACACCAACGAAGAACAGCGGGGCAAGTCCCTGTTTGAGAAGAATGGTTTGGTGGACGCATTGAGCAAAAAACGAGATGGATTGAGTGAAGAAATTGATGCAGCGATTCGAAGCAGTTCGCATTTACCGCCGGAAGATCTGAAACGAAGGGATACCATCGCAGAGGCAGTTGGCTTGCGCAGCACTGATTTGCCGTATTTGGGCGAATTGGTTGATGTTGATCCCTACCAGCAGGAATGGCGTGTGGCGCTAGAAAAGCTCTTACGAACGCAAGCGAGGCGTATGCTCATTCCTTCGGAACACTTTGGGAAGGTGGCAGCCTATGTTAACGCAACCGATTTTAGAGCCCGTGTTCGGATGGAGCGGGTTTATCTGAAGGCACCGCGCCAGACTATGAGCATCGTTGATACACGATGCGCATATGCTAAATTACGGGTGAAACCCGGTGCGGTTTTTGCTGATTGGCTTACTCATGTGTTTCGGAATCGTTTCGATCATGTTTGCTGCAAGACAGTGCAAGATTATGAAGCTCATATCGGCACTGCTTTGACCCGTGATGGACTCGTTAAAGATCGAAGTGATTACCATGAAAAGCGTGACGATATTTACATACGTGGCTCGAGAGACCATTTTTTGGGCTGGAACAACGAAGATAAGATTCGAGAACTCCGAGCTGAGATGGATGATTTGGATAAGCAAATTCGCACCGCTGTTCTAGCGGTCAGTAACCAACGCTCAAGCAACGCTAGCACCAAGGAAAAGCGTGACTTTGCGAGCGTGGTGCTAAAGCAGCTTCCGGCTTTCGACCTAATTGATATGGTGGCAGTTAATGGCGCTCTGGCACAACTAGATAACGACCGAGAAAGTTTTGCTAAAATCGACCCAGAAGCTGCCCAAGTTGAGCAGCGCCTGTCCAAGGCCAACAGTGAGCGTGATAAAGCTCAAAAGTGTGCTAAAGAAAGCGGCAGTAAATCAGGTGGCATTAAGGGAGAAATTAAGAATTTGGAAGTCGATCTTGCAGATATGAAATCATGGCGTTCTGAAAGATCAACCCCGTCAGAAATAGATGCCGTGCATGTGGGCGTATTTTTTAATATACCAGTTCCAGATAATCAAAGAGCATTTGAAACTTG
Organism: Opitutia bacterium; assembly: GCA_031411855.1. GTDB lineage: Bacteria > Verrucomicrobiota > Verrucomicrobiia > Opitutales > JANOBW01 > JANOBW01. The sequence goes on along the minus strand of JANOBW010000326.1, from coordinate 2,750 downwards.
GGAAAAATCTGTCCAGAAAAAATGCGAGATGCATTTTGGCGAAATCAAAGATAAGTGCCATCAGGCAGAGATGAGCATAAATGCCGTGATGACTAAATACCTCACCATGTTTCCCAAAGAAACCAAGGATTTATCCGCCTCAATTGACGCTGCCGAAGCCTTCTTGGATAGGTTAAAATTTCTTGAGGGCGAAAGACTTGGCGAATTACAAGATCGATTCAGAGATTATCTAAAGAAAAACCTCGCCCTTCATGTCAGCCAGTTGAAAAGTGAATTGGAAGGGCAGGTTAGTGATGCGGAAGATCGTATTGAGCAAATCAATCGCATCCTCACTCAAATACCTTGGGACGGATCAAAAATAATAAGTATCCAGCCGCGACCTAATCCTCAAGTTGAGATCAAAATGTTTCGCGATCTTTTGACCAAGGCGAGTGCGCCTCTCTTTCAACCTACCGAAGATCAAAGCACCGCTGCTTTTGCGGCTGTTAAGGAGATATTTGCGAGTCTTGCGGTTGAGAATGTCAGAAAGCTTGTTCTTGATGCACGTCAGTGGAGACTCTTTACGGTAGAGCTTCGCGATACGTCGGTCGAAATTAGCGCCGGGCAGCGAAAGCCTTCGTTTCAAAATACGGACGGTCTGAGCGGTGGGCAAAAGAACAAGCTCTCCGTCACCCTTCTCGCCAGTGCACTCGCCTTCCAATATGACTTGGCAGGCACACGGCAAGTGCCAGGGACTTTTCGCACCGTCATCATTGACGAAGCCTTCGCACGCCTCGACAGCGAAAACGCCCGCTACGCTTTGGAACTGTTTAAACGCTTCGATTTTCAGCTCGTGCTCGTGCATCCTCTTGATGGCACAGTGCGTGTCGCTGAGGATTATGTGCATGCTTTTCTTTTGGCGACCATACGGGACGATCAGCACACTACCTTGACCGGAGTGCGCATTGAAGGCTTTCGGGAATTGGTGGCCAGGGCTGAGGCGGAAAAAGCGCTTGAAGGTGGAGCTTCGTCCAAACTTGAATCTGCCACATGATCGGCCCGCAAGATGTCCTTCGTTGGGCTGAGTCGTTTTACGACGACTTTCTGCGATCCTTGATCGAAGGGGGAAATTTTTTCTCCACACCACGCCGCTGGGAGCGACTGGGACGTGTTCCTGCCAATGAAGATCCGACTGAGTTCCTACGCATAGCGACACCTCTGTGGGATGGGAGTAAGGAAAAGCGTGGCTTTGGCTATGTTGTTGTCCTGGAAGAACGTAGGCGACGCAGTAGAGGGTTGCAAAATGAGCCGGTGGCTGTGGCCATTCCCACGAGAGACGACTACCTGAATCTCATTGGGAAGCAGGCAGAGGTAAAATGTTTTGAGGCCGACCTAGATGTGATCTTGGAGAGAATGCCAAATGTCCGTAAGGCTCTTATGTCGAAACCAAGACTCGTCGTCACCAATCACGGAGCTTGGTCTGGTGTTCTTGAGGTGGTGGACTATCTGTGTCGTTTCCCGCGACCGGGTTGTTACGTGCGAGCCTTGCCCGTGTCCGTGCCGACCAAATTTATCGAAGGGCATGAGTCTGCCATTGAAGCGTTGCTGGCTGTTCTGCCCGAGTCTGGCTATTGCCCAGAATTGGAAACGTTTGAGGATCGGTGCGGTTTTTTGAGTGACGAAAGCTCGATACGCGGTCGGTTGTTGTGCGCCAACTTACAGTGCTCCTGTGGTTTACCTGTGGCAGACCTTGAGCTTCGGGTGAGTGGGTGGAATTCACTGATACTGCCGCAAGATGCCCAAGTTATCGTTTGCGAAAATAAGGCCAACTTTCTGGCTCTTCCTGCCATCCCGAATACGTTGGCTCTGTTTGGTCAAGGCAGTGCTGCGGTAGGTAACCTTCCCAAGATCAGATGGTTGGCGAGCAAACGGATTATCTATTGGGGTGACATAGACCCTTGTGGGTTTTATATTTTGTCGCTCTTGCGACGGGCTTTTCCAAGTGCCCGCAGTGTTCTGATGGATAAAACGACTTTAGAGAAATATCGCGGCAATCTTTCTGCTGCAAAAATGCCCCCCACGTCGATCACTTGGAGCCTTTTGCGTCCCGAGGAAGAATCGGTCGCCCGAGAATTGCTTGAAACTCATAAAGGAGTGGAGCAGGAGAAGCTTTTGTTTGCTGAAGGACTTCATGCCATTTTTGGTGCTCAAGCAGACTCGAACCCCCCGAGGGATCTTGATTAAGGCAGAGATTTGTTCTCTTGGTGAACTCAAGGTTTTCCTCTTCGTTATTACGCCCGTCTCCGGCCTTGCCCTCCGTCTGACACCGTCCACAAGTTGTTCACATGATCCTAAGCAGCGCCGAGCTGGCCTCGTTTACCACGCCCACCAACAGCCATCCGCACGACTGGCTGGGGCTGCATCCCTGCAAGGTGGGAAACGTCGCCGGTCTTGTGGTCCGTGCCTATCTCCGGGATGCCGCCTCCTGCTCCCTGGTGGACCTTTCCCAAACTCCTCCCACGCTCCATCCGCTCGAAAAACTCGACCCCTCCGGTTTCTTCGAGGCTTTCCTGCCGGGCCGTTCGGGAACTTTCCGCCACCTCTTCCGCGTCACCCGCCACCAGGGTGAAGTGGTTGATGTCGAGGATCCTTACGGATTCTGGCCCACCCTGGGTGAGCAGGATCTTCACTATCTCAACGAGGGCTCGGACACCCAGGCCTTCCGCAAACTGGGAATCCCGATCGGCCGCACGTTCACCAGCCAGTTCGAC
>JANOBW010000325.1:0-6151 GCA_031411855.1 Opitutia bacterium | reverse complement strand
CGGGCAGAGGCAGCCGAGGACCCAGGCCAGTTCGGTATGCCCGATGACGTGGCTCTGGAGGAAGATCGAGCACGTGGCGGGATCGAGGCCGCAGGCGATGTATTGGGCCGCGCAGTCGAGGGAGTTGCGGCGCAGCTCGGCCGGGACGTGCGGGACGGTGATGGCGTGCTGGTCCACGATGCCGAAGAAGCAGTCGTGCCCGCCGAGGAAGGAGACCCAGTGCCGGACCGCGCCCAAGTAGTTGCCCAGGTGGAGTTTGCCGGTGGGCTGGGCGCAGGTGAGGACGGTTTTGCGCGGGGCGGGGGCTTCGGTGGCGGCGGACATGGGGAGACGGATGGGAAACCGGTGAAAAAGGAGGAAAACGGCCCGCGAGGTAAGCACCAAATTTCGCGCGCGAAACGGAGCCAGGACGGACCGGCATTGGGAGCGAGGTGGCAGGGGCGACACGCTGGCCTGGGGTAGGGCGGACTGGCCCAGGCCGCCGCCCGAAGTCCCGCGAATCAGTTCGAAAGGAAGGCTGTCGAGCTGCGATCATCCAAGCGGCGCTCTGAGGCCAGAGCGCCCTATCTCATCGCCTGAACCGAGTTTGCGTTCAGTCCCCTTCGGGTTTGGCGGGATCGCGCTGCGGGCTGGCCGGGAGGGAAAAGGAGGCGACCGGGTCGGGTTTGGCGGGGTCGAAGGTGCCGGCGTCGGGAGCCAGTTTGGAGGCCAGTCCCAGCTTGGCCTGACGGATGCCCTCGACCACGCAGCGGGCGATCTCGTAGCCGCCGTAGTTGGTGTGGTGGGTGCTGTCCACAAAGGCCTTTTTGGTGACCTCGGCGCCCATGGCCTCGTAAAGGATCTGCGTCATGGCGTGGAGATCAATGAGGGCGACCTTTTCCTCTTCGGCGAGTTTCCTCACGGTCTCGGGGTATTCGCCCAGGCTGTTGACGATGACCTTGCCGGGACGGTCGAAGGAGCGCCGGTGCACGGAGGTGACGAGCACCGGGATGCCTCCCTTGTCGCGAAACGAGGTCAGCAGCTTGCGCATCCGGTCCTTGTAGCCGGTCAGCGCGGCGGGGGAGGTGTCCTTCATGTCGTTGTGGCCGAACTGGATGAAGAGATAGTCTCCCTTGCGCATGGTCGCCAGGATCTTGTCGGAGCGGCGGGCCCCCGTGAAGCTGGCGACGGATTCGCCCGACTCGGCGTAGTTGGCCACCGCCACGTCCGGACCGAAAAAGCGGGGCAGCATCGCCCCCCAGCTGCTCCAGGGCTCGAACTGCTGGTCGGTGACGGTCGAGTCGCCGGCCAGAAAAACGGTCATGGAATCCTCGACTTTTTCGACGGCGAGGGCGCAGAGGCAGGGGCGGCTGTTGTTGAATTCCAGGGTGAGCTTGTCGTCCCAGTCCAGCGAGGTCAGCTCCCGCTCCTTCTGCTTGATCTTGGCGCCGTTGGGGAGATTGACGCTGCGGAGGTTCACCAGAAAACTGCGGGTCTCACCTTTGCCCGTCTGGGTGCGGATGTCCTCCAGCATGAGGCGGCGCGCCTCGGCTTTGACCGTGGTGCGGGATTCGCCGTCGGGGTCGCCCAGGGTCATGGTGACGCGGTAGGTGCCTTCGGGAAGTTTGACGGAGAAGGCGAAGGGTTTGTCGCTGTGGACAAAATCCCCGGTGAGCGGGTCGCCTCCCCGGTCCACGCCAAAAATCACGCTTCCCGGTTCAAAACCATAGCCCTTTTCCGGGCTGTAAACCGTGTCGGCGGAGACCTGGGTGAAGCCTTCGGCCAGGGGGCCCGGGCCGAAATCAAACGTGAGCGGGGCCGAGGAGAGGGTGGTGGCGAGCGCGAAAAGCTGCCACGGGAAAACGTGCTTCATGTGAGACTGAGGGATAGGGTGTAAGATAAAGCCCGGACCGGTGGAAAACTTAGCGGCCAATCCCCCTCCCGGTATGACAACTTTGCGCGGGGACTATTCCGACGGCTTTGCCCCCGCCGTGGCCTGTCTCGTCCAGCTCCACTCCGCCTCGGACGGCTCGGTGCGGCCCGTCTCGAAGAGGCGGATGGCCTTGGCCACGAGGATCGGATTCTCGGGGGCGAGGTTGGTTTTTTCGCCCGGATCACGTTCCAGGTCATAGAGTTCGATAGGGCCGGGCACGGCTTTCTTCACGTCATACTGGACCGCCTTCCAGTTTCCCCAGCGGACGGCGCGGCGCCCGGAGTTTTCATGAAACTCCCAGTAAAGACTTTCGTGGTCCGCCTGGCCGGGACGGCCCAGCAGGGTGGGGGCAAACGACTGGCCCTGAACGTTTTCGGGAACCGCCTGCCCGGTCAGTTCGCAGACGGTGGGGAGGAAGTCCCAGAACGCGGAGACATGCCCCGTGGTCTGGCCGCGTTTGATGTGGTCCGGCCAGCGCACGATGAAGGGCACGCGGATGCCGCCTTCGTAGAGGTCGCGTTTGGCCCCGCGCAGATCCCCGTTGGATTCGAAGTCGCCGACCCGGTGCCCGCCTTCGAGATGGCCGCCGTTGTCGCTGGTGAAGATGACGAGGGTGGTGTCGTCCAAACCGCTTTCCTTCAGTTGTTTCAGGATGTCGCCGACATAGCGGTCAATGCGGGTCACCATCCCGGCGAAAGTGGCCTTCACGTGCGGGGCGTCGGTGTAGTTGCCGGCTTTGGTGGAGTCGCGGTCGTCGGCAAACTTTCCCACAAACGGGGCTGAGGAATCCTCCGGCACGACGATGTCCGCGTGCGGCATGGGGAGCGAGAGGAGGAGGAAAAAAGGCTTCTTCTCCCGGCCCTGCCGGGCGACCCAGGCGCAGGCGTCGCGGGTGTAGGCGTCGGACGCGTAAACCGCGCCCTGGCGGCCTTCGTTGCCTTCGAGGGTTTCCGCCACACCGTCGCGCCAGACCTTGACGGGATACTGCCGGTGGGCGGCGTTGTGGGAAACGACCCCGAAGAAATGGTCGAAGCCGTTGCGCCGGGGGGCGTCGAAGTCGGTGGAGTCTCCGGAGTTGACGGTGGTTTTGCCGACCAGGGCGGTGGCGTAGCCGGCGGATTGGAACACCTGGGCCACCGTCCGCTGGCCGGGAGTGCCCGGAAGGGTGCCGGCCCCGTTGCCGCGGCAGAAGCCGTGCCCGGTGTCGCGGCCGGTCATGAGGGCGCAGCGCGAGGGGGCGCAAACCGTTGATCCCGCGTAATGTTGGGTGAAGCGGATGCCGTCCGAGGCCAGGCGGTCGAGGTGGGGCGTGGCGAAGTTTTTCTGCCCGTAGCAGCCGAGGTCACCGTAGCCCAGGTCGTCCGCGAGGATGAGGACCACATTGGGGCGCGGGGCCGTTTCCCCGGAGTGGCGGGGGCTGGCGCAGGAGACGAGGAGGAAGCCGGCCAGGAGGGAGAGGGTGAACGCGAGGAGGCGCTGGGTCATGGTTCCTGCATCCGTTTCGCCCGGGGCTTGGCAAGCTTCGCGGCGGGGTGGGCCTGAGTCCGGAGGTTTACGTCTCACTCCGGCTTGCCCAGATCGGCCAGGCCGAAGCGCGCCCAGACGATGGTTTCGTAGGCGTTCTTTTCGCCGGCCTCGTAGAGGCAGGCGGCGGTTCCGGAGGGAAGGCGGACGAGATCCGAGTAGGCCGCAGGTCCTTCGTGCAGAATGAGTTGGCGCGGCCAGGTGCGGGCGTCGTCGAGGCTGGCGCGGACGGTGAGCCTTTCGCGTTTGCCGGAGGCCGGGTTGGAAAACAGGACGACGTTTTCGGAACCTTCGCCGGGCCAGGAGAAACGGAGGATGCTGGCCTGGCAGATGGGTTCGACGAGGATGGGGTCGAGCGCCTGGTCGCTCCAGGTCCGGCCGCCGTCGGCGCTGACCGCGGTCTGCCGGGTCTTCATCGTGCGGTCGTAATTGCGCATGTTGAGCATGAGCCTGCCGCCAGCCAGCTCGACGGCCTCGCACTCGTTCACCTTGTCCTTCGGCGTGGTGCCGCCGAGTTGCCAGGTCTTGCCGTGGTCGTCGCTGTAAACGGCGTGGGAGAAGTAGCGTTTGGAGTCCTTCTCGATGTGATCGCAGGCGAGGACGAGGCGTCCGGCGTTGGGGCCGTTTTTGATCTGCAACCCGCTGCCCGGGCCGGTCGCATACCAGGTCCAGTCGGGCTTTTTCACGGCGGCGGTGACCTCGGCGGGCTTTGTCCAGGTGCGGCCCTCGTCGGCGGAAGAGGTGACAAAGACGCGGCGGGTGTCCTGGCTTTTGCCGGCGATGATCTGGCCCTCGTGGTCCGAGCCGAGGTTCCAGGTGCTGAAGAGGAAGACAGTGCCGGTGGTTTCATCCACCACCGGGCAGGGGTTGCCGCAGGTGTTGTCGGCATCGTCCCACACGACCTGCTGGGCGCCCCAGGTCTTGCCGCCGTCCTCGGAGCGGCGCAGGACGAGATCAATGTTGCCGGAATCGCCGCCCCCCGTTTTTCGACCCTCGCAGAAGGCCAGGACGGTGCCCTTGGTCGTGGCCGCGACCGCCGGGATGCGGTAGGTGTGATAGTCCCCCGCCCCGCTTTTCCAGAGGGTTTCCCGGGAAACTTCGGCCTGGGTCGCAACGGTCAGAAACAGCGGCAGGGCGGCAAAAAAGGGTAGGGGACGCGGCATGAGAAAGAGATGTGTCAACCTTTTGACCTTGAATCTGGTCCCGGGGTTTCCGCCTTTCGCGCGGGAAAACTGGGATGGCGACCCGGCACGTTCCCTTGCTTCTTTATGGGGGTAGATGGTTGCAAAAATGATGACAATTTTACGAGCCTTACACCGTGGTTGCTGTCAGATGTGGGACAGCTCCCTCGGTGTGGCCTTCCTTTCAGGTCCGCCCCACTTTCACTCCGGTAGCGCCACCCTTAGCCCCGTTCCCTTATTCCCCATGCCTCGCCTCGTTTTCCCCCCCGCCTTGCCCCGGTGGGCCGCCGCCTTTCTCGGGCTTTTCCTGGCCTTCGCCGCCCTGGCCCAACCGGCCCCGGTCCGGATCATGCCGCTGGGTGACTCGATCACCTTCGGTTCCGGCGCGGCCGGCGGTTACCGCAACAAACTTTACGCCCTTCTGACCGCCGCCGGCTACAACGTGGATTTCATCGGCTCGCAAACCGGCAACGGCGTGGCCACCCTGCCCGACTCCGACCATGAGGGCCACGGCGGCTGGCGCATTGACCAGCTCGACACCAACATCGCCGGTTGGTTTTCCACCATGGAGCCGCCGGACGTCATCCTGGTCCACATCGGCACCAACGACTTCGGCCAGAGCCTCGACACCGCCAACGCCATCAACCGCCTCGACGCGCTCATCACCAAAATGGCCCTCCTCCGGCCTTACGCCCACATCATCGTGACGAACCTGATGGAGCGCGCCGAACCCTATAACACCAATATCCAGACCCTCTTCAACCCCTACGTCCAGGCCCGCGTCGCCGCCCAGGCCGCGCTCGGCCGCCGTGTCACCTTTCTCGACATGCGCTCGGCCGTGCCCTTGGCGGAAATGCCGGACAACCTCCACCCCGGTCAGGCCGGCTATGACCACATGGCGGACGCCTGGCTGCCCGCCGTCCAGGCCGTCATCGGTCCCGAGGGCGACACCACCCCTCCGGCCGTCGCCCGGGTTCTGGGCAGCACCGATCACACCAAGGTCTTTGTCACTTTCAGCAAACCGGTGGCCGACACGTCGGCTGCGACCTTGAACTTCGCGATCAGCGGCGGGCTCGCCGTCTCCTCCGCCTCGCTGGACGCCTCCAAACGGGTCGTGACCCTGACCACCGGCCCCCAGGCCCTCGGTATGAGTTACACGTTGACGATCAACGGGATCACCGACCGCACCGCGGCCGCCCTCGCCCTTCCGGCCAACTCCGCCGCCACCTTCTTCGGAGCCACCCCGCGCGGTTATCTCAACAACGTCCCCGAGTCCGCCGGCTACACCCTGGCCTACTCGCTGGACATCCCGACCCTGGCCACCTACGGCTCGGCCAACCCCGCCTACGCGGTGGACAACCGCAACGGTGTCGGCCCCTTCAGCCGTGTCGCCTATTACCTTGAGCTGCAACGTGATGACGGCGACCTCCAATACGTCTGGGCCTCGGTGGACGCCTTCACCCCCGACATCGAAAAGATCGCCGTGCCCACCGCCTCCACCGGGGCCGTTTTCCAGCAGGCGGTGACCGCGATG
>JANOBW010000324.1:0-2037 GCA_031411855.1 Opitutia bacterium | reverse complement strand
AACGACACCGCCTCCAACGTCTGGCACCACGTGGCCTTTACCTACGACGGCGCGGCCAGGGCGTGCTGGCCGGTGCGGGCATGTTGGTGGAGCTGAACTTGCCAAATTCCATGGCGGCGGCGGGGTGGGTCCAGGCGTTGTTCAGGACAAGCGAGGTGCCGGCCACGTAGTCGGTGTAGATGGTGACGCGCTTGGCCGCGCCGTCGTAGGTAAAGGCCACGTGGTGCCAGACGTTGGAGGCGGTGTCGTTATATTGGTCGCCGTCGGTATAAACATCGGCGGCGGCGCTGTAGCTGGCGGGGTTGCCATCGCCGGAAGGGGTGTCCACGAGAAGGAAGTTGCCGGAGACGACCCGGTTGTTGTCGAGGGGCGAGGGTGAAACTCCGATGGTGTCCCAGCGGCTCCGGACCTTGCCGAAGGAGGTCTTGGTCGCGCCATGGTCATAATCTATCTGCCAGGCCTGGCGGTCGGAGGTGGTGGCGGAGTCGGTGCCGGCCCCGTCCTGGACGCGGCGGGCGAAGGCGTCGAACCCCGTCGGCTCGCCGCTGAGTTTCATGAAACATTCGACGGTGAAGCTGGGGGTGTTGTAGAGGGCGTTGTCGGGGGCGGAGAAGCGGGCGCCGGAGAGAGTGGCGTCGAAGCTGAGGGTGTTGTCGTAAACGGCCCCGGTGATGGGGTCGAGGATGCGTGAGCCGGGGACGTCGTTGGAGTATTTCGCGGCGTTGGCCGTGACCGAGGCCGCTTGGGCGACGGAGTTGTTGGTCACACTTGGCGCGTTGGGGATGACGGTTCCGTTGGAACCGGTGACGGTGGAGCCGGAGACGATGTGGTTTTCGAAACGCCACCAGCCCGCGACATCGGCGGAGGGCGGGACGGTGACTCCGGTGAGGGTGCCGAGGGGCAGGGCGGCCCCGGCCGAGCCGCCGACGGGCTCGACGAGGACATTGGCGGAGAAACCGGCCGGGGCCTTGTATTTGAAACTGACCGTGGTGTTGTCGAGGCTGGCCTCGGAGACGGCCCCGGCGGACCATTCGCCGGCCATGCTGACGGGCGGGCCGAGGACGCGGGCGGGCTGGGTGGGGCCGGTGCCGGCGAGGTTGACGCGGAGGTTGCCGCCGTTGGCCGAGCCGCCCGTGGTGTCGAGCGTCTGGGTGAGGGCGAGGGAGGACCAGGAAATGTCACTGGAGGGGTTGGCGGCGTTGGCCAGCCAGCCGGCGGGGGGAGTGCCGGTGGTGGTGTTTGAGACCGTGCCGGCCGTGTTGGTGTGGGTGCGGGAGGCACCGTTGGCATTGTTGAAGCTTTCGGTAAACTTCGTGATCGAAAGAATGCCGTTGTTGAGCTCCAGTCCGGCGTCCACCTTGAGGTCGCCTTTGCCGTCCCAGGAGGCGTTGGCGACCTGGAGGGCGAGGACGTTGTCGCCGGGGAGGAGGAGGGCGGAGGCGGCGCCGAGGTTGAAGACCTCGGCCCCGGTCGGGGTGGCGGGCCGGGAGGAGAAGGCGGGCTGGTCGGCGTAGATGAACATCTTGGCCGCCCCGAGGCGGGCTCGGGCGATTTCGCGGCCGTTGAGGAAGGCGACAAAGCCGTCGTTGTAATCCACCTTGAGACGGAGGTTTTCGCCCGAGGCGGCGTTGGCGGCGGAGATGTTGAACACCTTCCGCACATAGAGGGAGGCGGTCTGGCCTTCGAGGGAGGCCTTGAGGTTGGTCCCGAGGCCGGTGTTTCCGGAGTTGAAGCCAAGCGGGGCGATGCCGGTGAGCCAGGCGGAGGCGTCGAACGCGGGGTCAAACCAGGCGGGTCCGGTGCCGAGGCGGGGCTGCCCGCTGGCGTCCCAGCGGAGGGCGCGGTTGCTGGGGGCGGCGTTCACTTCGTTGAGGGTGACCTGGGCGACGGAGGAAAACGGCGCGGCCAGGGTCACCGCCAGGGCAAGGAGGCGGAACTTCATGAGGTGGGGTAGGCTGAAGTAGGGGCAGACTTCAGGCGAGGCGGCGGCGTTTGCGCCAGGCCAGGGTGAGGGCGGCCAGACCGGCGAGGGCGGCG
>JANOBW010000323.1:0-12965 GCA_031411855.1 Opitutia bacterium | reverse complement strand
CAGGCGGACGAAGGGCGGGAGGCCGTAGCGCATGGCGATGGCGTTGGCCCAGAGGCGGGCGGTGCGGCCGTTGCCGTTGGCGAAGGGGTGGATGCGGACCCACTCGGCGTGGGTCCAGGCGCAGGCTTCGATGACGGCGGTGAGTTGGTCGGGGCTGAGGTCAGAACCGGGAGGGATCTGAGTGTCGAGGTGTTGCAGGAAGCTCCTGAGTGTTCTGGCAAAACGGGCCGTCTCTCCGGCGACCTGGGCGGCGGGGACGCCGGGATAGGAGCCGACGACGACCTCAACATCCGAAAGCGGATCAACGCCGCGAAAACGGCCCACGCAGGCGGGGTCGGGCGGGGTGAGGCCGGCCATCATCTCGCGGTGCCAGGATTGGGCATCGGCGAGAGTGGGGAAATGGCGCGAACTGGCCTGGTCCCTGATGGCGGTGAGAACCTTGGTCAGATTCCGGCGCAGCCGAGGGCTGTCGGCATCCCAATCAGGCATGGATGAGCTGCCGAAGGGTGTGGGTGACGGGGCCGGCGGCGGAGGCGGGGCGGCCTTCCATGGGGTCGGAGTCTTTACCGTGGGTGGCTTCGGCCTGGGCGAAGGCGGCGATGGCGGAGGTGAAATCGGGGTCCGACTTTTGGTAGGTTTTTACGCGTTTGAGGACGGAACGCAGTTCATCCTCGGTCTGGAGCGCATGGCGGGTGACGTATTCGGCCACGGCCTCGTTGACCAACTTGTTCTTGGGGCGATGCTGAAGCTGGCTGATGAGGTCTAGGCCGGCTTGCAGGTCCTCGTGAAGGCGGAAGGTGGAGGCTTTTTTCATGCAGGGAAGTGTGACGAAGGGCTTTGTGGTGTCAAATACTGCTTTTGGTGGCAACCTTAAGCCGGGATTTGGCCGTGAAATTCATCGAGGTATTCCTTGAGGATGAGGCCGTTGAGGGCCTTGAGGGCGGCGGTATCGAGGGAGAAGCCATGGGCGGCGTCGAATTGTTCGATGACGAGGCGGAGGAGGTCCTTTTCGGCGAAGGCCGGGTTGTTGAGGAGCTGGGCGTTTTGCAGGATCTTGGCATCGGCCTTGGCCTTGAAGGCGGCGAGGGCCTCAAAGAGTTTGCGTTCGGAGGTGCTGAGGCCGGGCATCTTTTCGAGGAGGCGTTTGTGGATGCGGGCGTATTTGGTGTCGTGGGCGTATTTGGCGGCGAGGAGCTGGTTTTTGCGCTCAAGCTCGCGGGCGCGGGTGAGCAGCGAGGTGAGGGTGCCGATGTTGGCGGCCATTTCCTCCTGGGTGATCTCGCTGAGGTTCTTTTTCTTAAAGAGGCGTTCGAGCTCGTCCTTGAGGGAGACAAAGACGGGGTCGCGGGGGTCGAAATTGATGAGGAGGGCCTCGCGGGTTTTGCGGAGGGTTTCCCGGAGTTCGTCGGCGATGCGGAGCTCGTCCTCAGAGACCTTGCGAAAGGTGAAGAGGACGTCTTCCAGGGCGGTGTTGAGGAGGTTGGCGTTGTCTTGGCCTTCCTCGAGGGCGATCTTCTGGTTGATGAGGGCGAGGCGGTTCTGGGCCTCGGTGGCGAGCTGGGAGAGTTTTTTGAAGTCGAGGGTGTCGAGGAGCTCGTAATGGCCGGTGAGGCGGATCACGTTGTAAAGTTCGCGGGCGGTGGTGAGGGCCTTGACGAGGGCGAGCATCTGGCCGCGGTCCTCAATCTGGCTGATCTGCTGGGAGAAGACTTCGGCGTTGTGGGTGTCGAACTGCCAGAGGGCGTCCTTGACGGTGTCGAGGTCGGCTTTGATCTCGACGGGAGTTTTGAAGAGTTGGGAGTAATGTTGGATCTCGTCGCCGAGCTCGTCCTGAAGCTCCTTGAAGTAGGCCTGGTTGGTCTTTTCGAACTCGGTGGAGATGTCGGCGAAGTCCACGACGTAGCCGTAGCGGAAGGCACGGTAGGTGCGGTTGACGCGGGTGAGGGCCTGGAGGAGGTTGTGGGCCTTGATGACACGGCCAAGGTAGAGTTTTTTGAGGCGCGGAGCGTCGAAGCCCGTGAGGAGCATGTTATAGACGAAGAGGACGTCTATCTTGCCCTCCTTGAAGTCCTCGACGGCCTGTTTGCGGGACTCCTTGGTGCCGGCATCGTGGAGGATGAGGGCGGCGGTGCGGACGGTGCGGCGCGGGAGGGGCTTGGCAGTGTAACGCTCGGGGGTTTGGGCGGCGAGAAAATGCTCATCCTCGGCAAGAGCCAGCGGGGTGGAGGACTGGGAGACGGCACAGGTGCTGACAAAAAGCTCGGCCATTTTGCGGGCCTGGGCGGAGGAGTCGCAGATGACCATGGCTCCGATGCCATCGTCCCCGTGCATGAGGCGGGCCGCCTCGAAATCCTTGACGATGTAATCGAGCATGGGCCGGACAAACTTTTCGTGGGCGTAAACGACTTCGCGGTTTGTTTTACCCTTCAGTATCTCGATCTCCTCCAGGGTTTTGGCGAGCTGGAGCTTGTAGCCCGTCTCAATCTCCTCGCGGATGAGGCGGAGGGTGTAGCCGTCCTTGATGGAGGAGTTGTAGTAGTATTTGTGGAAGTAGCCGCCGAAGAGTGTCTTGGAGTTATGGTCCTCGCCCAGGAGGGGCGTGCCGGTAAGGCCGATCTTGATGGCCTGGGGATCGGACTCGTTGAGGTTGGCGAGGAAGCTGCCCTTGGGGTTGTAGCTGCGGTGGACCTCATCGAGGAAGTAGACCCGCTGGAGCTGGAGCGCGTAATCGGTGGAGCGGACAACGTCGGGATCGTCCTGAAATTTCTGGATGTTGACGACGGTGATCTCGAGTTTGCCGGAATCGTTGTGGATGGCCTGGGTGGACTTGATGTCGCGGGCAAACTCATCGCGGGAGTTGACCTCGTGGACCACGAGACCCCGGCTGCGGAACTCACCGGCGGCCTGGATGAGGAGGTCAATGCGGTCCACGATGAAGTAGAACTTGGGGACCACTCCCCTGCCCCGGAAAAAGTCGGTGAGGTGGTGGACGTTGTAAAAGGCGAGAGCGGTTTTGCCGCTGCCCTGGGTATGCCAGACGATGCCCTTGCGGGTGCCGGAGGCGATTTTGGAAGCGATGACCTGGGTGGCGAAAATCTGGGGATAGCGCATCACCTGCCGCCGGTAGCCGGAGCTTCCGCGCACGAAGGCGAACCCATAGCGGAGAAAGAAGGCCAGGCGTGGGCGGCAGAAAAGCGACGTGCTGAGGCGGTTGGTGGGCGAGACGGGGTTTTTGTTGGTCTCAAACTCGGGCGCGTGGCGGAGGGCGTGGTGGTTGGTGTCGGCGAGGACCAGGGTTTCCGTCTCGGGGTCAAGGGGCGGAAGCGGGGGCAGCGCGGCGGAGTTTTCCTCGCGGAAGTAATGGAAGGTCGGGTGATCGTAGGAGGCGGTGGCGTAGAAAGCGCCCTGAAGGGGTTCGGGGGAGCTGTCGTCATACTCCATGTTGTTCGAAAACATCATGAGTTGCGTGAGGTTGACGAAGCGGCGGAACCTGGGATTTTTGAAACGGACGGCGATACGCTCGCGCTCGGCCAGGATGCCGTCGCGGTTGTTGGGTTTCTTGACCTCGATGAAGGCCAGGGGCAGGCCGTTGATGAGGAGGGTGATGTCGGGCCGAAACTCCTCGTCGCCATTCACGCAGGGCAGCTCGGTGACGACGTGGAAGGAGTTGTTGTCGAAGTTTTCGAAATCAATGAGCCTGAGGCCGGAGCCGGCCAGAAGGCGCTCGTGGAAGGCTTTGCCGAGGTCCTCGTTGTCGAGGAGGAGGGAAAGGTTCTGAAGTGCGCGTCCGATTTCGTCGGCGGGCGCGTCGGGATTGAGGCGTTGGACGGCGGCGCGGAAGAGTTCGGGGAAGATGTTGGTGGAGAGGTCCCAGGTCGCGCCTTTGAGCGAGAGGTAGGTGTAACCGAGCCGTGTGAGGTGCAGCAGCGCGGGGATTTTGACGCGGGAGTCCTCGTTGAACTTCATCGTAAGTATTTGGTGCTCTGCATGTTAATTTTCACCAAGGCTGATTGTTGGGGGCAGGCAAATACGTCAGTCAAGCAACGACATTGGCAAGGTAAAACTCTGGTCGAAAGATTACCGCATGTGGCTCAGAACTTTTTTGCCCCCCTTGAGAGAGAGTGCCTGCGAGACGGGAACCTGCTCTGTTTCGCTTCTAGGAAAGAGATTCCTTACGGTAATCTTGGTCGATGGGTTTGTAGTTGTCGCCGCGCAGTGACACAAAACTAGCCGATCACATACCCGCGGGGATATGCCTCAAGCCGTGCCTCAACGTGGAGACAAGGAGCAACCTCCGTGTCACGGCACGGTAACAATTGCCGAGGCATCCCGCGCTCAGCGGTGGTGAAGGCCAAACGGGACTTTGCGGTTCGGCGCCGCAACGTTAGCACCGATTTTATTCATTTTCGCACCATGTCTACAAACTTTCGAGCCATGTCTCGCTAAGACGAACAGCCTCCGCCTCGCACCTTTCTTCATAAGTTCGTTACCCATTAACCGAATATAACCATGCATCCAACGCTCGGGGTGGTGAAGGCCAAACGAGACTTCGTAACGTGTTCGCACAGACACGTTAGCACCAATTTTCGAACCTTGTCGCGCCAGCAAGACAGCAAGCAATCGTCGGTCGTGAAAACATTGCCGGACTTCACGTGTATGGGCGCCCATACAAAACAAACGATTTTCAAGCCATGCCCACCTACTTTAGAGCCGTGTCTCCACTTGGACTTCTTGGCATATCCCCGGGGATATATCCCCACCAACGATTTTCAAGCCAAGGTGAAGGCCAAGCGGGACTTCTCTCGTGCCGGAATCCGGCACAAAACCAACGACTTTCAAGCCATGCCTACCAACTTTCGAGCCGTGTCTCGCCAGCGAGACAACGAGCACTCGTGAGTTGTGAAAGTTGTGCCGGACTTCTGCGTGTCCCGCCGGCGGGACAAAACTGACGATTTTCAAGCCATGTCGCGCCAGCGTTACAATTAGCAACCTCTACCTCGCCCCCGTTTTATCTCCGCGCGGAGACAAAACGGGGTAAAACTCATAATGCCTTGTAGCACGCCGAGCCTTAGGATCATTGAGGTCACAAGCGAAGGATAAAACCGAAATGGCTTAACAAACAACGGTCGTTCCTACTTCCCTCAGTCGTTTGAAAGCAGCATCCAGTCGTTGAATGTCGGACTCGGTAATCTTTCCGAAACGGGCTGCAGAATGCTTAAGATCCTCTCCTCCGACTTGTGTAGTGAGAATGATCGGCTTTTTGTTCCTCAGACGAGCGTCAATGACAGCAAGCAAATACGCAGTAACCCTTTCGTCTGAAGCTCCCGCAAGGAATGGGTCGTCAAGGGCCAGAATATCTGGGTAAACAAGCGCCTCCGACATTCGATGCTCACAACCTTCTCTGGACGCCCGCTTACCGTCGTCCCGGAGTTGCGGACCATAAATGACCTTAACGCTACGGTGGTTCGTCAGGAACTCTCGCTTCAATATTTCAAACATGATCCGAGTTTTGCAGCGACGAGAGTCTCCAAAGAGAGTAAGGCCTTTGAAACCAAATTTCCACTTACTCGCCTCTGACCAAGCTGGTTGGTTGAAAGAAGGGTCATTAAGATCGGTATCAGCGCAATTCGGTGGGCAGATTTCGTTATCCCATTTCGATTGCCAGGGGCATTTGATTTTAAGGGCGGCATTACATTCTGCTTCACGTTTTGCTTCGCAGCAACTGCACCAGCGTGGAAATGGCCAAGGACGAGAATCAGGTTCACCAATATTGGTGCCACAGTCAGCGCACTTGGTCGGATCTGCACTTGATGCAGGAAGGAGATTAAGCCCATTTACGGGTTTTGGAGCTTCGGTATGTTTAGGTTGGTTTGAGTTCATAATTAAAAGGTTCGTTTGGTGCGTTTGTTGGGCTCTTGTGGTCCGGTAGGAACTGTGCGGTGCGCAGAGCTCCTTTTAGAGGCAGGTTGCCGCCTTGCCTCAGTTGCGTTGAGATTTCGGTTGTAGCTTTTAAGGTCGGCCTCCCAGTTGCGGATAGGTCGGCTAAGATGGTCTATCCAGCCGCAGGCTTCGGACTTGTCGAAGTAGGCAACGGCCACTTCTTCGGAGATAGCTACTGTCGCCACAGCAGCGAAGGCCTTGATCTGCTCGAGAGTGGGTATCTCCGGCGTCTTGGGTGACTCTGGTTGTTTGTCTTCCCCAGAGTTATCCTTTGTAGCTACTCCCTCACGCGCCTGCGCGAAAGAGAGAGAGGGTCTTGTATTTATTTCCGTTTTCGTTTCCGAACCCGTTTCCAATTCCGTCTCCGATTCCGGCCGCATTGGTTGGCACATGTCGGCAGATGTCGGCGAATGAGGAACTCCACCTTCAGAGGTGGGCAAGGCTTGGACAGGTTGGGGCCACTTGCTTCTCATGGCTCGCAGGCGCTGTCCGAACTTTTGGATTTCGAGGTAAGGCTTACCGGCGACAACATACGTCATCAGCACTTCTGACTTCTCGCACTCGAGAACCCATCCCTCGATGTCGGCTTCCGAAACGTGGTCGAGTTTAAGGGGGTAAAGTTGAGCCCTTAGGATGGGCGGACGACCATCATAGCGTCCATAGTCATCTGCGACTGACATCAGGCGGCGGAAGAAGACCTCCGCACCCCACGAAAGCGGGGTAAGGCATTCGCTACTTAGAATCCCAACACGAACAATACGATCAGGCATGGCGGTGGTTTCCTGGTTGAGATTAACGAGCCCTGGATTTCAGGGACTCGCCGAGATGTGGAACCATGCGTCCGGCTCGGCGGAGCAGACCGGACCGACCATGGTCCCGATAAAAAGCCATCTCATCCGGCATGATGCGCCAACGGCTGCCCCAAGGGGTTGCGTTCAGGAGCCCCTCACGGATGAGGGTGCGAATGGTTTCGGCGCTTTCCCCGACGATCTGCCCAACCTTGAAGGGAGAGTAGAAACGGGGTTTAGATTCGCAGGTCTCGCTGCGACTACGACGGCCCCTTTTCGGAGCCGAATTGGCAAGACCCGCTTTTGTGGCGAGGTCGTCTGGTTGGTGGAGTTGAGCGTTGTGCATACTCCAAATCCCGCCGTGTCAACCAAGGCGTGCGTTATTCACGTTCGGATTCGGTCCGGCACTACCTCGTTTCACCAAGTCCCTGCGCCGGAAAAAAACACCACTTTTATTTGTTCAATCCATGCCACCAACTCTCGCGCGGCGTCTCGCCAGCGAGACACGATCCCCCTCATTTCCCGATTTGTTCAGGACCAAAAAAACCTCCAGCAAAGAACTCGGCCCAAAATCAAGTTTCTCGAAAAGTTGGTCTACGAATGGTCTATTGAATTCATAAACCATTTGTAATCAATTATTTGCTACCGGTTTCCTAAACCGTTGATCCCAGTTCGATTCTGGGCGGGGGCACCAGTGGCCTGCAAGCCGCATAGATAAAGGATTCGAGAGGAAAACGACCCTCCCAAAAGGTGAAAAGTATGCCAAAAGTATGCCTTTATTTTTTAAATTTGGTTCTAAACCGGGCTTCTCCCATTCCCTCCCAAAAGGGTAAATGTTTCTCAGAACGGCTCTCCGAATTCTCCGAGTTTCGAGGTCAAAACCTCCTCTGAAATTCCGGCAATGGGGCGGCGAAACGGAGCGCGCATTTTTGATTTTTATGATGGGTTGGGCATGGCCACGCCAAGCACTCCACCCATGGGCAGACCAGGCACCGCCTGAGACCTGCACGCCCCTTCCCGAGATAGACAGTCGGACACCGCCTCCCCTGACCACCGCCCCTACTGCGACACCGGCATACCCACCCATGGCCATGCCTTCCCCAAAATAAAAATAAATCGCGCGCGCGCCACCGCCGCGACACACGCAGGCCTGCCAATAAAAAAAGCCCCGGATCTCTCCGGAGCTTGATAAACGACCGTTCTCACCTGCCTCCGTCGGGAGGACTTGCCCCCAGGATCTCAACCAGACGGGTCTCCGGACCTCGCGCCCCAGTTCTCTCCTCTTTGATGCGGAGCGTCTTCGGAAACAAACGGACGAGACGTTCCACCTCGTCACCGCTGAAGTTGTGGCGCTTCTTCAATTCCGAAAGGCTGGGCGGAATCCCCTTTCCGAGCAGGCTGCGGATCGCCCCCGACAACTTGGCCAGTTTGTCGGTATCGACGCGTTCCTGCCGGTCCAAATGCAGGGCCAGGGTCTGCCGGGCCAGCCACTGGCTCAGCGTGATGGCATCACGCGCAGTCTCCCCCGATACCGGCCGACTGATGGCGTCCTCACCATGGAGGGCAACATGCAGGTTCAGCGCGATCCGCCAGGCCGTGTCGGCCCAACGCGACAACATCGGGATCAGCGCCGGCCAGGGGCCTTTGAAATTGCGCATTCGACGACTGCAGTTCTCGAAGAGGCGCATCAGTTCAAACACTTCGGGAGCCACCTTCACGAGGGCAGGCCCCTCCTTCCTGCGCCGCTCGCGGTGTGATTTCAAATTGGCGGCGATCAGGCTGCTCCACTCGGCCATGGCGACCTTGTCCAGGGGGATTTGAATCTCAGGTATCTCCACGCAGTCGGTCCCGGTGTCGAACATCGGGGTGCGCGCGGAAAAACCGCCACTGGTAAGATCATCACGCTCAGCAATGTGACGAATCTGGTCAGGCTGGGCCAGCCAGAGGAGCGAGAGACACGGTTTCAAGGTGTGGCAGTCGCCGTCGAACTTTCCCGCCCCTCCCTTTCTCATTCTCCGGTAGGTCTCCACCGTATGGCCCACGATGAGCAGGGCGTCGTCGCTCTGCCCTTCCCGGAAAATTCCGAGCAGGATTTTGACCATCTCCCGCGATTCTGGGGCAAAACACGCAAGCGCATGGCCCGGAGCAGTTTGTATCCGTGGAACCAGTGCCGCCGAGGTGAATTCTCCGGCCAGAAGGCAAGGCGGGGACAGCAGCAATTCCTGCTCGTCGCGCTGGCGTATCAGGTCGGCCTTTTCCTCAGGTTTGCGCGCCTTTTCCAACTTCAGGCGGATCACTTCCAGTTGCGCAAGAGCCTGGGGCCGAACCTTTTTCTGCCAACGCTCGTGTTCCTCCTCCGCCCACTTTTCCAAGGGGGAGGCAAGGATGCGATAAGTCTCCCCCTTCCCCGAACCGCTCGGTGCCGCCGCGATGAAATAGAGGTTCCCGTGGGTGAAACGGTCCGAGCCCGGTTTTGTCGGCATGGCCAACCCCGCCCCCAGTGAGGCCGCATGGCAGGCCAAGGCGGATGGCCCGGCCAGGGCGGCAGGGACCAGCACCGATTCACAAACCGACACCACGATGACGCGCATCACGGGCGGAAGGCATTCCAGCGGAAATGGATCGTTCTCCCGAGGTGAGAACATCAGCAAATCAGCGTCCCTATCGGGAATGGGTTGGGCGTGGCTCATGACACCCCTCCTTTCAGCGGTTCGCTCAGATGACGGAGCCTTCGGAACAGTTTTCCCCGGTGTCCCCAAATGGCGTCACAGAGGTTCAGCAGAGGGCGGCCCCCTTCCGATTTCAGCCCGAGTTTGCCAATGCTGGCCACGCTCGCCTCGATTCCCAGCGCCCGCATGTCATCCCTCACGTCGGAAGCCCTTTCCTCCGAAACAGGGTGCGCCGGGGGAAGGAGGCACACCCGCACTCCCTGGAAGTGCTCCAAGGCGAGCGGGCACAGGCGCGCCTCCTCGCCAATGAGGGCAAGAATCGCCACCTTCTCCATCGGCCAACACATCGCGAAGGCGTGGTGAAAGGCCGCCAGCAGGTCGGCCGCGCCCTCGACCACAAGGGCCAGTTTTTTGCCCGGGAGTGTTTTGATCCCCACCGGCCACGAGGCATCGCTGCCTGGCGTCAGAAGGAAAGGCTTCTGGGTGGACTTCCAGGATTCAACCTCGAAGCCCCGCACCTCAAAGCTCCCCGCCGTTCCAAGGTTCATGTCACCAGCGGCCCACCCCTTGAACATGGAGTTTCCATCCATGAAAACTCCGGAGTGAACCAGGCCACGGTCGCTGGCCTCTTCCACAGCCTGGGGGCACAGTTTATACCTTTGGCAAAGAAGCCGAAGATCAGATCCGGTCAACGGCACCGGTCCAAGGCCCGCGACATCTGAATTCAGCTGCCTGGAAAAATGCGGCAGGAAACCCAGGAACGCGGTATAGTCCATCTTCCGAGGTTCGCCGCGCCACCGCCCCGGCGAAGTCCCAGCCTTCTGGCAAAGCCACTTGGCGGCTTTTTCCTTACTCCAGCCTTGTGACAGGGCGACAAAATCAACCGCATCGCCCCATTCCCGCGATTCGTGATCCATAAACTTCCTACCCTCGGCGAAAATGGAAAACTTACGCTTGGCCCTGGGTCTCCAGGGGGAACAGCAACGGGACAAAGGTTCCCCCGGTAGTTTCAACATCCGCCAGACCTGAGGAATCGTCAGGAGCAGACGTGCCCGGTCAACCGGACTGGTTTGCCCTTGTCGGGGCCTCCAATCTGTGGTCAACGCATGCTCGTTCATTTCATCGTGGACAAACCTAGCTTCGGGAGATGTTGACGCATCCCCGGAGCCTTGGCATGCCTTCACAAGTGAGGAGCTCATGGGCGGACTCCTTTCTTTCGAGACCGCAATTCGCGGCGGCGAGCCACAGCGGAGGAAACATCGGCTGCCTTCTGCCCCTCCTGGTCGGCACAGGAGGCCAGGTAGGACAAGACCGAGGCGACATCAATGAAGGAAACCCCTTTCGAGGCTCCTGGGTCTTTCACCGTGATCAGTTTGATCCGGCCAAGGGCGGCGTTTTTGTAAAACCAGCCGCGAGAGAGTCCGAAGTGCGGATCTCTTTCACGGCCAGCGGGAAACCGCATCACGGGGGGAAGCCCCGAGGCGGCAAGTGGAGTTTGTGGTTTGAGTGGTTTGTTTAACATAAACACACGTGAGCACACCCCACAAAGCTGGTTAGTCGACGGAGGCTAATTTTTGGCTCCAAAGAAATATCATTTTAAAATTCAGAACAAATCATTATCAGTCAATAACATGCAATAAAGTTCTTCCCCCGATTTTGCGGACATTATTTTAGCGAAACGAATGGTTAGTTAGTTAGATAATTAGTTGGGTGGCTTTAAAAGTCGAGGGGCGATGGGTAGCCCGGGGAGCTCTGTAGTCGGCGGCGGTTGTAGTAGCTTTCGATGTAGAGGAAAAGGGCGTTTCTGATCTCTTCGATGGTGTTCCATTCCTGGCGGTCGATCAGTTCCCTTTTCAAGGTTGCCCAGAAGGACTCCATGGCCGCGTTGTCGTAGCATTATGAATCTTCAGGGATAATCCAACGCTCAGCTTCCGCAGACTTACCGTAAGTTGCCGCTTGTTTGCGAACTTCCAAATCACTCAGTCGGGTTCTCTCGACCTGAAGTTGTTGTTCCATCCGATAGTGATCTTTACGAAGCACTTCTGATTTCCAATCTTTCATCAAAACATCAACCCACATCGCATCCTTGGCCTCACTTTTGGGAAGATTATCAAAGGCAATATAGGCTTCCTGATGCTCCCTCATCACAGAAAAAACCTCACGTCCTGCAAGTCGCTCTAAACCTTCCAGCTCACGAACTTTTTTTTTCTGATCCTCAAGGACTTGATCTAAGTCTTCGAGTTTTTCTTGGGCGGTGATCAGGGTAAGGCCATCCCTTGAATTCAAAACTTCGCGATAGTGGACGCCATCCTCTAAAACTTTTTTCAAGGCCTCATTTGGCTCGGACTCTTCAGGATGCATTGAAATCGCCCGACGATGAAAATCCTTCAACAACCACATAGAAACCTTAACCTTAGGACGTGGGTCTTTTTTAGCGCCTCGTTTTTTTAATTTCCTGTGTTTCCCTTGTTTCATGAGTGCAATTCTTTAGAAAAAAGACCGTCATAAAACAAGAACTTCAGTCACGCATAATTCACCGCATGGCCTCAACTCATAAGCTCTTATCCTTCGATTTTTTATAGCAGCTGCACCGCCCCCCGATTCCCTCGGTTCCGAAAACTGGCTAAAGGTGGCTATCCTTTTGAAAACCATCACCTCCGATGGAATTGCGACGAGAATTCTCATGAGTCCGAAAGATTAACCAAGGTTTTCAACGCTCCCCAAGCCGGGTAGGACATCGCGCCACCCGTTCACAAAGAATACGCGGCACGTTTCCTCTTCCGTCCCTCACGTTTCGCTGAGGGGCGAAAGCGGGCTGGCAGTGCCCCCGGCCGCCGGGCGTCCCGCTTCCACCTTTTCCCGGCCTTTTCAGGCTTTCCACCCCTGGCCTTTTGGCTCCCCTTCTTCCCCACGCATGTCCTCCCCTTCCGCCAATCTCGAATCACTCTGCGGCGATTTCCTCCGCAAACTGCCTCCCGATGGCTCCTCCCTGGGAAATCAGAACCTCCAGGCCGCCCTGGGCTGGGACGACGCCACCTACAGCCTCGTCCGCGACCACCTCGCTGGCATCGGCCGGATCGCCAAGGGCCGTGGACGCGGCGGCTCCGTTTCCCTCGCGGCAGGGGCGGCTCCTTCTCCGGTTCCAGCCCCGTCAGCCACGCCCTCCCCCACTCCGGCTCCCGTCACCCCTCCCCAGGCCCGCTCCGTGCCCGTTTCCGCCCCTGCCGCCCGCCCTGTCGCACCAGCAGCGCCCGCCACCCCGGCCCCACGCTCCGGCGAGGCCAGCCTTTCCTCGTTTCTCTGGTCCGTGGCCGACCTCCTGCGGGGCGATTACAAGCAGTCCGAATACGGCAAGGTCATCCTGCCTTTCACCGTCCTGCGCCGCCTCGACTGCGTCCTGGAGGCCACCAAGCCCGCCGTCCTGGCCGAGATGCACCTGCGCATCCAGGCCGGCCTCAACCCCGAGCCCTTTCTCCTGCGCAAGTCCGGCCAGCTTTTCTACAACACCTCGCCCCTGGACCTGAAGAAACTCATGGGCGACCAGGACCACATCGCCGAAAACCTCCGC
>JANOBW010000322.1:0-9963 GCA_031411855.1 Opitutia bacterium | reverse complement strand
GGTCCACCGGGCGTACATGCCTTTGTTGGTGGGGGGCGTGTTTGCGTGCGCGGGGCGCGTTGGGGTGGTAGGGGGTGGGCATTCGTTCGCAGGTGAATTGCGGCTGAATGCAAAACATGTGGCGACTTGAGAAGCAAGGGTGGGGAAGCGTTGGTGCGGATTTTTTTCAGAAGAGTTCAAGGGAGTCGTGGAAGTGTTTGCCCCCCCCGGCCTACCCTATCCCAAGAACCCACCGACAAGACATCCAAGGCAGCAAGAACCCACCGTCCGTTCCAGTATTCCAGATGTCGTGTCTCTGTTGTGGTGAGAAGTATGGTTCTCTTTTACAGGCCTCCCTATAGAGGCGTATTTTTAAGTCCGACGGTCCACCAAGTAAGGAGGTTCTCGTGAAAGACAAAATTCATCCTTGGACAGTTCGCTTTCTGTTGGTCAAAGCTCCAGACGTGTATCAAAGTTGTAGCACGACCATTTTTTACCCTTTACTTAAGCGGTTTGTCGCTATCCTTACAAATCAGCTGCTCTACCAACTGAGCTAAGTCGGCTTGAT
Source organism: Opitutia bacterium (assembly GCA_031411855.1). Lineage (GTDB taxonomy): Bacteria > Verrucomicrobiota > Verrucomicrobiia > Opitutales > JANOBW01 > JANOBW01. The sequence continues at coordinate 9,416 of JANOBW010000322.1, read as the reverse complement.
TTGGGAGGTTGGTGTTTGGGTGATGGCGGGGAGTGTCGCAAGGCAAAAGCCAAGGCGAGGGCGAGATGAGCTTGCGGGCTGGCGCTGTGCCGCCTGTCGGAACGGACAACCCTTCTCCCTTGCACCGCCGGTGGGGGGCTGTCTTTGTTTTCCCCTTATCATGTCTGAAATTCTGGAGTTCTTTCTCCATGCCGAGAACCACCTGCGTGACTTCATCGCCTCATACGGCCCCTGGGTCTATGGGTTGCTGTTTCTCATCATTTTTTGCGAAACAGGGCTGGTGGTGACACCATTCCTGCCCGGAGACTCCCTGCTTTTTGCCTGCGGTGCCCTGTGTGCGCAGGAAGTTCCAGGGGGAGGGGACAAGCTGATGAGCCTGGGCATCCTCCTGCCGCTTCTTCTCGCCGCCGGCATTTTGGGCGACGCCACCAATTATGCCATCGGCAAGGCGTTCGGACCCTGGCTGGTCCGGCAAAGCTGGTTTCGGCGCGATCACCTGGCCCGCACCGAAATGTTTTTCACCAAACATGGCTCTAAGGCGGTCATTCTGGCCCGTTTCGCCCCCATTGTCCGGACGTTTGCCCCCTTCGCCGCCGGTTTGGGCGCGATGGAGGGGAAACGTTTTTTTGCCGCGAATCTCACCGGCGCCGTGCTCTGGGTCTGCTCCTTTCTTCTGGCCGGATATTTCTTTGGCGAACTGCCGGTGGTGCAGCGCAACATGAAGGTCATCATCCTGGGCATCATCTTTGTTTCGATTCTCCCCATCGTGTGGGAATGGTGGAAAGCCCGTCGAGAATCCTCCGGGGCGGCCTCCAACTCCTGATTTTTATCCGTCTCTCTCTCCATGAGTGAAACCAACCACCCGCAGGCCGAGGCCTGCGGAACACACAAGACCAGCAGCCCCTGGGTCCTCCTTGTCGGAGCCCTCGGAGTTGTCTTCGGGGACATCGGCACGAGCCCCCTTTACGCCTTCAAGGAGTGTTTCGGGAGCCATGATGGCCACCCCAGACTCATCCCAAACGAGGGGAATGTGCTCGGGATTTTGTCCCTGATCGTCTGGACGCTGCTGGTCATCGTCGCCCTGAAATATGTGACCTTCGTCATGCGGGCCAACAACAAGGGTGAAGGCGGCATCATGGCGCTTCTGTCCCTGGCGTTTCCCAACATGGACACCACGCGCAAGACCGAGTGGATCCTGATTTGTGTCGGCCTGGTCGGAGCCAGCCTGCTCTTCGGGGACGGTGTCATCACCCCCGCCATCTCGGTGCTTTCCGCCGTGGAGGGGCTGAAACAGGTAAACCCCAACCTGGAGCACTACATCATCCCGATCACCATGTGCATCCTGGTCTCGCTTTTTGCGGTCCAGCGTTTCGGGACCGGCAAGGTGGGGGTAGTCTTTGGTCCGGTCACGGCACTTTGGTTTCTGGTCCTGGCCGGTCTGGGCATTTCCAACCTGCTGGTCCATCCCGCCGTGCTCCACGCTTTTAACCCACTGATGGGGGTGGAGTTTCTGAAGGATCATGGCTTCAACGGCTTTGCCCTCATGGGATCGGTTTTCCTGGCCGTCACCGGGGCTGAGGCCCTCTATGCCGACATGGGCCACTTTGGCCTTCGTCCCATCCGCCAGGGGTGGTTCTGGCTGGTCCTTCCGGCCCTGCTTCTGAACTATCTGGGCCAGGGGGCTCTCGTGCTGGAGCATGGCACCTCGATTGACAATCCCTTCTTCGAGCTGGCTCCCGACTGGGCCCAATTGCCCCTCGTCATCCTGGCCACGGCCGCCACCGTCATCGCCTCCCAGGCGCTCATTTCCGGCACGTATTCGATCACCATGCAGGCCATCCAGCTGGGTTACCTTCCCCGGATGCAGATTGAGCACACGTCCGACTCCGAACATGGCCAGATTTACCTACCGGCCATCAACTGGACGCTGATGCTGGCCTGCCTGTGGCTTGTCGTCACGTTCCGCACCTCGACCAACCTTGCCGCCGCCTATGGCATCGCGGTGAGTCTCACGATGCTCGTCACCACCCTGCTGTTTTATTTTGTCACCACCAAGCTCTGGAAATGGCCCTTGTGGAAGTCCCTGCTTATCACCCTGCCTTTCGCCCTGGTGGAAATTGTTTTTGTCGCCGCCAACGGACTCAAGTTTTTCGACGGAGGCTGGTTCCCGCTGGCGGTCGGGGGGGTGATCTTTACCCTCATGACGACGTGGAAGCGTGGGCGCTCCATCCTTGGGGCCAAACTTCGCGAAAGCACCCTCCCGCTGGCTGATTTCCTCAGTTCGGATGTTTCCTCGGGCCGGATTTCCCGGGTCCAGGGAACGGCCATTTTCCTGTCAGGAAACCCCGGGGGCACGCCGCTGGCCCTGCTGCACAACCTGAAGCACAACAAGGTGCTGCACCAGAAGGTCATCATTCTGAACATCATCACCGAGGTGGCCCCCTCGGTCGAGCCCGAGCGCCGGGCCACGTTCGAGGATCTGGGGCATGGTTTCTACCGCGTCGTGGGCCGCTACGGCTACATGGAGGATCCCGATGTCCGCGATGTTCTCAAGGTCGGGTGCGACACCGGTTTCACCTGTGACCCGATGCAATCCACTTTCTTTCTGAGCCGTGAGACGGTGGTGCCCAGCGCGATTCCCGGCATGGCCCTGTGGCGGGAGCACCTCTTTGCCGCCATGGCGCGCAACGCCCTCCCGGCGACCGCGTTTTTCCGACTTCCGCCCAACCGGGTCATCGAGCTCGGCATCCAGGTCGAATTGTGATTTCGGCAGGCTTGCTCCCACCTTTTTTCATCTTTTAACTCCACTCCATGTCAGGGAAACGCGTCCCCAAGGGAACCCTTCCACCAACCGACGGTCAAAAGCCGCCAGAAGAACCTTCCATGACCGCTCTCGCCGCCGCCAAGTCCGCTGACATGATGCTCGATGAGTCCCTCGTCGAGCGGTTCAAGTCCGGGGACGAGTCCGCTTTCCCCGAGGTGATCAAACGCTACCGGGACCGCATCTACGGCCGCGTTTACCGGATGCTCAAGAACCATGACGACGCCGAGGAGGTCACCCAGGACACTTTCATCCGAGCCCACCGCAACCTCGACAAATTCCGCGGCGAGGCCTCCCTTTCCACCTGGCTCCACCAGATCGCCACCAACCTGGCTCACAACCGCTACTGGTATTGGTGGCGCCGCCGCCGCGACCGGAGCTTCTCCCTCGACCAACCCCTGGGGGATGATTCCGACGCCACCGTCCACGATGTCATTGCCGACACCACGGACGGCCCCGGGCAGGAAACCCTCACCCGCGAACTCGTCAACAAGGTCACCGAATGTATTGACCTTCTCCCCGCCGCCCATCGTGACATTCTCGTCATGCGGGTGCAGAAGAACATGAGCTACGAGGAGATTTCAGTCATTCTCAAAATCAACATAGGCACGGTCAAAAGCCGCATTGCCCGCGCCCGCGACAGCCTGCGCGAACTTATGGGAACCGAATTTCAATGAACAAAACCGACTTCGAAAGCCTCGCCTGGCTTTATTTCGACGGAGAGATCTCCGAGCATGAGCTCGCCCGTCTCCGCCGCGCCCTCTCCGGCAGCGAAAAACTCCGTGCCGACTACGAGAAACTTCACCGTCTCCACCTGGCCACCGTGATGGCCGTGTGCGGCCGTTCCGTGGACCTGCGCCAAGTTCCTCCGAACCTGGTCCGTCTTCTTGAGATTGAGCCCTCGCCCGCCCACGATGTCCGCCGCATTGTGGCCTTTGCCGCCTCACTTGGCGCTGTCGCCGCCTGCGCCGCCGTGGCTTTCATGGCCTACGGTCCCGGCCGGACGGCGCCTGCCGCCCCGGTGATGGCCGCCGGCAAGACGGCCACTCCGCCGGTGTTGGTTGCGACGGCGACGACCCCCACGCCCGCCCCGGCGGAAGTGGTGGGCCGGTATGCTCCGACCAGTCCCAGCGCCAAAGCCCTTTCGGCTGAGACCGTCTCACGCGGAACCGAATCTCTCGCCTGGGATGAGGCTTACTCTTTCTCCGCCAGCCACCGTCAAAGCCCCGCTTTCGGGGCCCGCTCCGGGCAGCCCGAAGGTTTTGACATGAAGGCAGTGGGAACCGAGGCCAATGTCGCCCCCACCACCGCTCCGGCCATTCTCACGGAAGATCTTTTCAACCTGGACGAGCCTCTCATCGGGACTCCCGTCAAGACCGACGAAAACCTTCCCGACCAGCCGCTTTTCATCCGCTGAGTTTTAGTTTTTCACCTCAACCGTCCGGTTTGCTCCGGACGGTTTTTTTGTGCCCGTGACCTGGCTTGATGGGGCGGAGGCAAATTCCATCTTGTTCTCCCACCGTTTTTGGACATTCTGGGGACATGAGTTTTACCCCCTCATTCGCATGCTCCCGTGAGGAGGCTCTGGAAGCTTTTGAGAGCATGTTGCACGCCACGCGCGACGAGTTAGAGCTCCGTGAGCAGATCACCGCCATCCTGCTGCTGCCGGACGTGGAACGTCGCCAGGCCCTTCTGGTCGCGGTGACGCAGATGAGGGCGGCCCGTGCCTCCACCGCCAGGACCTGCGCCCTTTGGATGTTGAACGAACCCGAGTGCCGGGTGGCCGCCTGGAACTACCTCAACCGTGTTGAAAAACTCTGGCCCCACCTTGCGTGGTGCGGTGCCATCCTGACTTTGGCGGCGGCGCTCTATTTGATGCGCTGAGTGTGGGGCCGGGCTGGTCTTCTCAGGACCGAGGGCGGGTTTACATCAGTTACCCCAGGCCAGGTGGTCCAAGGGCCCAGATCCGTCCGCGTCTGGGCCCGGGCCCGCCGGGAAAAGGGCACGGGTTTGCCTTTTCAAGCTGATCGTGGTAAACTACTTTGGCGTAAACCGGCCGCCACTCACCCCGTGCCATGGGGAAGTTTTGCCTTTGGCCTCCACCTCCATTGGTGGCGATCATGGCACCATCCCGGGGCTCTGCCCGGCTTCGGAAGTGGGCGCAAAAAAGGGGAGGGCCGGTGCGGGCCCTCCCCGGGGTGGCGGGACCAGGCTGGCCCCGCGCGGGTGATTTGTTTCGTTGGGGTTTCGCCTCAGTGGGTGGCGGCCAGGGCCGGGGTGGGGGCGGCCTTCGCTCCCCGGGTGAAAAACCGTCGCAGACCTTCGCTCAGGTCGTCGTCCACCCCGGCGACCTGAGCGTCCTTGAGGGCGCGGCGGGCGGAGAGCAGGGCGGAAAAGGCGTCGCTGCGGGCCAGGAATTGGGCGGAGTGCAGGCGGTCCGACACCCGCTGCAGGCGGAGCAGGAAGGGGGAGATCACCTCGTTGAGCCGGAGGTCCTGGGCCACCCCGTCGGGATCAAACGAGCGGGGCAGATGGGGCAGGTTCTGGCGGGAACGGATGAGCATGTTGTTCATCCAGTCGCTGGCGTTTTCCGGGGTTTTGACGAACGAGTTCTTGTCCTCGGAGCTGAGCACGGGCAGGTCGGCCGTCAGTCTTTCCAGACCGCTGATGAAGGATTCAAAATCGGCCACTTGCTGGGCCGAGTATTCTTTGCTGATTTCGTTTTGCATGTTGATGTGGAGGTGGGTGGTTCGGGTCGTGGACCCGCCTCGAACATGAAAACAGAAGGTGATCGGTCAAGAACTTTGAGCGTTATTTATTACTTGTCATGACAACCGTAAAGTGTTTGCTGAGCAATGCTTATTGGTTGTCTGACACTTTAATTCTCCCAACCGAGTCTTGGGATGGGTAAAGGGGATAAATTCATCCTGGGTGGTGGAGGGTGGCAACCACGGTCAAAGGTTCAGGGAACCACGGTCAAGGGTTCTGAGGATCACGGTATCGGGTGGTGGGAAGCCTCGTCCCGCCCCTTCCCACCGCCGTCGAGACGGTTCCCACCCCCTCTGGGGTAAACACCACCGGTGAAACGATACCAAACGGACCGGAGGGGAGGGTGGTCCTAACCCTCGTTTCGGTGTTTCCCACCACCCTTCACCGTGGTTCCCACCCTCCCTGCCCCGGTTCGGACCGGCGAAGTGGTCATAAACGAACCGATGCCGGGGCGGTCGGGACCTCCGTCGCGACCATGACCACCACCCCCGACCGTGCTCCGGACCACGGTCGGGGGTGGTCGGAAGGGCGGTGCGGTCCGGTGGTGTTTACCACAAAGGGTGGATCGCTGTGGGCGAGGGGGTAACACAGGGGAGGGCCATGGGCTGAAGCATTTTGCCACCCGTCTCCATGAGGAGACGGAGTTGCCAGGATGCCACTTGGTGTCTGGGTAAACCGAGCGACGCGCAGCCCCGGTCTCGACTTAGGGGGCAGGGGTAGCTCTTGCCGAAAGATGATAAGAAGTTGGCAAAAAATCGGCAGAGTGGGCCGTCGTTTTCAGTTTTACCCTGTGTCATTTTTATTTAAATATCTTACTTATGATGAAACCCTCACCTATTACCCTGGGACTTTTGGTTGGTCTTACCTCATTCGCCCTCACCCCCACGGCAGTCTCTGCCGCGACCCTTTTCTACAAGTCCACCACAGCCGCTAATGTTTGGACGGGGAACTTTTGGGGAACTTCCACAGGAGGTCCGTTCACCGGAGCGTGGACCTCTGGTTCGGACGTCGTCTTTGTGGACAATGGAGGGACTGCCTTGGCGCTGACCGGGGCCACGACCAACTTCAAGTCGATCACGGCCAATGAAAGTGTCAACGTCACTGCTGGCGGCACGATTGCCACGGGTGGCACGGTGGCGACCATCACGGTGGCGGACACCAAAAATCTTAATTTTGGCAGCGAAGCATTTTCGGTCGCGGCAGGCACCGGTTTTATTAAAAACGGCAATGGCATCCTGACCCTGGCGGGCGGAGCTTACACAGGTGGTTTCACGCTTAACGCGGGCACGGTCGCCGTAGGCGGAGTCAACGCCATGGGGGCGGGCGGAGCCCTTACCATCAATGGCGGCACGATCCGCTCCAACGCCACGACCGCCCGGGACCTGACCGGAAAATACACCGGCATCACCATCGGTGGTGATTTCACTTTGGGCGATGTCACCAACAATGGTGCCCTGACCTTTACCAACAACATCGGCCTGGGCGCGGCCAGCCGCACCATCACCGTCAACAGCACGGCCACCTTCGGCGGTGTCGTCAGCGGTAATTCCGGGGTGGGTCTGACCAAAGCCGGCGTCGGCACTCTTGTCCTCTCCGGTGCCAACACCTTCTCCGGCAACGTGACCATTTCCGGAGGGGCCTTGCAGGCCAATGCCGCCGGAGCCATTCCTTCCACCGCCAACATCAACCTGGCCGGCGGAGTCTTGGCCTTGGGAACGGCGGACTTCATCGGCGACCTCGGCACGGGCGCGGGTCAGGTCCAATGGACTTCCGGCCAGGGCGGCGGCTTTGCGGCCAATGTCGCGGACCGGACCGTCACCCTCAATTCCGGAGCCACCCTGGCCTGGGGATCCACGGCAAACTTCACCGACTCCTCGCTGATGCTCAGCGCGGCCACCGCCACCCACAACCTCACGCTCACCAACAACTTAAATCTTGGCTCCTCCACCCGCGTCATTGATGTGGCCAATGGTTCGGGGGGCACCGATGGCACCCTTTCTGGAAACCTGACCGGGAGCGCCGGCTTCACCAAAAACGGCGCGGGCACCCTCTCCCTCACCGGCGACAATTCGGGCCTGACCGGCATCCTCACCATCTCCGATGTGGCTAGCACCAATGGAAACGGGGTGCTGGTAAACTCCCTGGCCGCCCTCGGTGGCATCACCACTGTCACCGTCAATGGCTCCGCCGCCACCTCCGGCGGCTTCTTCCGCCTCGCCGGCACCGGCATCACCGTGCCAAACACGGTCACCTTTAACCTTTCCGGCCAGGGAGGAAACTCCGCCCCGACGGGCACGCTGGTCGGGTCAGGCACCGGCGTGAACACCATCCAGGGCACCATCAACGTCAACTCCGCCGCTGTCCGTATTTCCAACTCGGCAGCGACCCGGCTGGATATTACCGGCCCGATTGTTGGCGGTGCCAACGGGGTCATCTTCCGTTTCGCGGACAATGAGGGCATCCACCTGACCAACACGTCGAACTCCTGGTCCGGGACCACCACTCTCTCGCAAGGCCGCGTCTGGTTTGACTCCGGCACCCTGCCCTCGGGAGGAGTGCTCCAGGTGGCGGTGTCGAACACGGGATATTTTCTCACCAGTGGCAGCTTTAACCGCTCCCTCGGCACCACGGGATCCGACACGGTGGACTTTTCGACGGGCGCTTTTGCCAAGGGCTTTGGGGCCAAGGGGGCACCCCTCTCCGTCAACTTCGGCGGTGCCGCCTCCGACATTGTCTGGGGCACCACCGTCGGCTGGCTTCCGGTCGCGACCCTCCTGCTCAACCCCGCCGGCTCCGACTCCGCCCTCACCGTCGCCAATCCCCTTGATGTCAACAACACGGCCCGCACCCTTCAGGTTGACAACAGCACGGTCACCCTCTCCGGAGGTATCAAAAACAGTGGTGCGCCCGCGGGCGCGCTCACCAAGACCGGAGCAGGCACGCTCGTGGTGAACACCCTGACCGGTCCCGTGGGGCTCACCCTTGGCAACGGCTCCGGCGTGCTCGAGGTCAACGGCCTCAGTGGTTCGGCCGGACTCGGAACCGGAACACTTTCGCTGGCAAAAACCGGCACCAACTCCGGCACGCTTCAGATCAATTCGACCGGGTCCAACACCTTTAACAACACCTTCGGCAATTTCAGCTCCTCGAACGGTCTTTTCAACGGGGGAACTTCCAACCTTCGCAATGTTGCCGGTGATAACACCTTCACCGGCAATATGAGCATCACGGGCAGCGGCGGAAACGGTGTCAACATCACCTCCGACGGCGGCTCCCTCACCCTGGCCGGCACCCTGGCCAACAATGTGGCCAGCAGCTCGCGCCCCTTCAGTCTTGGCGGCTCCGCCCTCGGGACCGTCTCGGGCCAGGTCATCAACGGCACCGGCACCAATGGCATCGTCAAGGTCGGCACCGGCACTTGGAATCTCACCAATAACACCAACTCTTTCACCGGTGGTGTCCTGATTCAACAGGGCGTCCTGAACGCATCTTCCCTGGGCAACACCGGCGTCGCCAGTTCCCTCGGCTCCGACGGAGCCATCACCTTCAGCGGGCAGGGCACCAGCGGCACCCTCCAATACACCGGCTCGACCGCCCAGAGCACCAACCGCCCCGTCATCATCGCCCCCAACGGCGGCGCGATTGATTCCTCCGGTTCCGGCGCGGTCGCCTTCTCCGGCACGTTCACCACCCAGGAAACCACCGGCACCTCCTTGAACTTCACCAACGGCAGCGCCACCGTCACCAACACCGCGGCCCTCACGCCCGGCACGGTGGTGGGGATGACCCTGACCGGGTCCGGCATTCCCGATGGCACCACCATCAC
>JANOBW010000321.1:0-2760 GCA_031411855.1 Opitutia bacterium | reverse complement strand
CCACCCGCCACGACGGCACCACCGGCACCTACGACGCCCTCAACGTCACCGGAAACCTCGACCTCGGCGGCACCTTCACCCTCGCCGCCATCTCCGGCTACACCCCTGTCCTCGGCGACTCCTTCGACCTCTGGAACGCCGCCACGGTGGACGCCGGAGCCTTCAACGTCGCCACCGGGCTCGTCCTCCCCGCCCTCACCTCCGGCCTCGCCTGGGACACCTCCGCCTTCACCACCACCGGCGTCGTCACCGTCATCAACGGCAATGCCTTTGTCTCCTGGCAGGGCTCCAAATTCACCGCCGGGGAACTCCTCGACACCAACATCTCCGGCTCCGAGGCCGACCCCGACGGCGACGGCATCAAAAACGCCCTCGAATACGCCTTCGGCACCGAGCCCAAATCGGGCAACTCCGGCACCTACCTGCCCCAGAGCAATGTTGTCGCCGGCGCCCTCACCCTGGCCTACCGCCGCCCCGTCGGCGGGGTCTCCGGTGTCACCTACGCCGTCGAGGTCAATTCGCTCAACCTCGTCGCCGGCGGAGCCAACTGGTCTCCCGCCAGCTCGCCCACCGATTACACGCAAGTGGCCACGCCCAACGGCGATGGCACCGAGACGGTCAAGATCACCTTCAGCGGCACCGTCAGCGGCAAAAAATTCGCCCGCATCTCGGTTTCGTTCTGAGCCTCCCGGCAGCCTCTTCCCCCAACCGGACGGCCTCACCGCCGCCCGGTTTTTTTGTGACAACGGGAGGTTTGAGCCCCCAAAGCGAGCTTCATGCCAGCCCGGGGCCACGCCCTCTGAAACCAGTTTGGCCTTTCACAAACCGCGCTCTTGAATAACCCGCCGTTGCGGGAGCGTGGGCTGCCAGCTAGCCAAAAAGTCCTTCCTTCTCTTTGCCAAAAAAGAATTTCACTCCCACGGCCGCCCCCTTCGATAAGATTCCGTAAGTTGGTTTTTTGTCCCAAAGTGCGTTTCCCGCGCTGTTAACCTTTGGTCCATGAGTTTGCCCCTTCACTCCCCCGTTTCATGAACCCCACCCGCCTCCTCCCGGTTATCGCCGCGTTCTGCATCTTTGCCCGTCCCCTCACCGCCGCGCCATCATCCAAGCCCAACATCGTCTTCGTCCTGTTCGACGACATGGGTTACGGCCAGCCGCAGAGCTACCACGCGCCTTCGGCCTTGCGCACGCCGAACCTCGACAGCCTCGCGACCCAGGGAATGCGTTTCACCGATGCCCACGCCGCCGCCGCCGTCTGCACCCCGACTCGTTACGGCGTGCTCACCGGCCGCTACCCGTCGCGCATCGGACAATTCGGCGTGCTCACGACTTTCTCCCGGCCGATTATTCCGCCGGGCCGCGCCACGGTGGCATCGCTGCTCAAACAGCAGGGTTACGCGACCGCCTGCATCGGCAAGTGGCACCTCGGCATGGACTGGGTGGACGGCAAGCCGGGCAGCGAGAAGGAAGTGCCGCTCGGGGCAAAAATGACCGGCGGCCCGAACGCGCTCGGCTTCGATTACTTCTACGGCTTCACCCACGCCCGCAACATCGGCACCATCGTCGAGCAGGACCAGGTCGTCGCCCATGTTGACCCCGTGGAAAACCAGCCGCTCATGCTCAGGAAAGCGGTCGAGTGGCTGGATCGGCGCAAGGCCGACGAGCCTTTCTTTCTCTACTTCCCGCTCGGCATTCCCCATGAGCCGGTGGTGCCTGCGGCGGAGTTTGACGGAAAAAGCGGCGCGAAGGATCTGGTAAAAAAAGATCCGAAATACGGCGACTGGCTTTTCCAGGGTGACGCGATGCTCGGAAAAATCCTCGAAGCCTTGGAGCGAAACAAACTCGCCGACAACACCCTCATCATCGCCACCAGCGACAATGGCGCGGAGCATCGCGCCTACGAACCGCTTCGTGAATCCAAGCGCAGCATCTACGAAGGCGGACATCGCGTGCCGTTCATCGTCCGCTGGCCGGGCAAGGTTCCGCAGGGCACGGTCAACGACCATACCATCTGCCTCAACGACCTCATGGCCACCGCCGCCGAACTCACTGGCGCAAAGATTCCCGACCACGCCGGCGAAGACAGCGTGAGCCTCGTGCCCGAGTTGATCGGAGCGGAAAAGAAAGCGGCGCGCGAGGCCACCGTTCATCAGTCCGCCGGTGGCGACCTGGCGATCCGTCAAGGGCCCTGGAAACTCATCTTCGCCAAGAAGGGCGGCCGTGAACTTTACCACCTCCAGTCCGATGTGGGTGAAACGAAGGATGTTCTGGCGGCGAATCCCGAGATCGCGGCGAAACTGACCAAACTCATGGAAGACTACATCACCAACGGACGCAGCACGCCCGGCCTCGCGCAGAAGAATGACTTCGACCTCTCGATCACCGACGACGCCAAAGGGAAACGGAAAAAGAAGGGTAAGAATACGGAGGACGGGGAAAAATCCGAAGCCGAACGTGCGGAGGAAATGGCGCAGGCGGCTGACGCTTCGTTCGACTGAGCACCAAGCAATCCCCCCCTCGGTCCCGGCGCAGGCCGAAAAAACCGGCCTACCACTTTCCCTGAAATGTGGGGTAGGGACAGGCGGGAAAGTGATTCGCCTCACCACCCCCGCTTGCCAGGTTTCAACCTCTCCAGATCCCCCCGACCTCCATACCCGATCCCCCCCCCCACGTCCCCGGGGATAAAAAACTGCCACGCCACCATGCTCAGCGCCCACAGGCTTCCCGCAGCCGCGGCGGAGACCACCCAGCCCAACAACC
>JANOBW010000320.1:0-10325 GCA_031411855.1 Opitutia bacterium | reverse complement strand
CGTTGATCTGCATCAGGTGGGGCGATCTATCCGTTCCGGCGTTCATCAGCGGGCCGAAGGGGGCGTCCGGGGTGTCGGGAGCAAGCTTGCTGCGGAGGTGCCCGACAGCCTTCTCGTAAACGGCCGACCAGATCCCGTCGTTGCCCGTTCCCGAGGCCAGGGCCAGTTCGGCATCGGTCAAGGGCTCGACCACCACGGAACGTTTGTCCCCAAAAGTTACCTTCACAGAGCCGTCAGGCTGATTCTGAAAGAGATGCCCCACCTCCCCGCCGTCGCGGTAAAGCAGGGCGGAAAGCGGGGCCAGGCAATAGCAGGTGCCGAGGCGGCCCTGACGGAAACCGCTGAGCTTCGGCTGGCCCGAGACAAACAGTTCCCGCTTGGTCGTGTTGATCCGCTGGAGCGAGCTGTCGTAAAGGCTTTTGAAATTCGTGGGCTTGGCCTCGCCATGGCCGTGCTCGTCGGCCTTGACCCCGACCGTGGCCAGCTCTCCGATTTTTTCCAACGTCAAGGGAGGCAACGGGTTGGTCTTGCTCCGCGCCGCGCGGCGCAGGGCGGCGGCGGTAGCGGCCGCCTCGCCTTTGACCTCCGGCGAGGCCACCGCCATGTCAATCTCGGTCAGCTCCAGGATACCATCGCGGTCGGCATCCCAGATCTCAAAATGGGACCGCACCTGGGTCAGAAAGGGGCCGGCCTCCTCGGCGCGCCCGACGGACCCAAGGGAGAAAAGCAAAGCGATTGTGCCCGCGCGGAACAGGGGGAGGATAGATTGGCTGAGGCGCATGGAGGACGGATGGCAAACAGTTGACGGGGGAGGAAAGTTACAAGAGCAGTCAGGGGGAGGAAAGGTTCCCTCTTCCCCTGAAGCGCCTGCGGCCGGCGTTTTTTGTCCCGATGGCTCCTGGAAACACGGGAGCCATCGGCACTTGGCAGGGTCCGTTTCCCGATGCCCCTCTTCACCCGGCTCCTTTGCCTCGCTGGTTTCCTTACCCTGGCCTCCTGCGCCACGACCAGCCGCACTCCCCCACCCGCCCTGCCCTTGTCCGCCTTTGGCTTCACCTTGGAAAACCGGCCCGCGGCCGACCAGGTCGCCCTGCTCCAACGCCTGGGTTACGACGGCATGATGGTCAGCACCTGGGGGCCCGATCCGGTCGCCAAACTCAGGGAGTTCACCCGGGTGCCCGCCGTGGCCGAAGGGCGTTTCCGGGTCCGCGCCCTTCTCTGGACCCCCAAGGCGGAAAAAAATCCCAAACTCGGGCCGCTCGACCAATTCCTGCCCCTGGCCCGACAGCTCCAGGCCAGCCTGTGGGTCGCCCCGACCGGCACGCGCGCCGACCTGCCCGAAGCCATCACCCTCCTCCGGCAAACCGCCGAACGGTGCCGGCAGGCGGGGGTGGAGCTCGTGCTTTACCCGCATTTCGGCCATCCCTTCGAGGACGGTTTCCAAGCCCTGGAGGTGTGGGAAAAACTGGGGTGCCCCGAAGTCAGACTCTCCCTTCACATCTGCCATGAGCTCAAGGCCGGCAACCTCGGCCGCTGGGACGAGCTGGTCCGGAAAAGCGCGCCCCACCTCGCCTTTGTCACCGTCAGCGGCGCGGAGACCAGGGACGTGACCCGCGACCATGACTGGACCCGCGCCATCCTTCCCCTCGACCGTGGCGACCTCGACCTGCGCCCCTTCGTGGACAGCCTTCGGAAACACCATTTCCAGGGCGCGGTGTTTCTCCACACCTTTGGCCTCAAGGATCCGCCCGAGGAACATTTCGCCCGTTCCATGGCCGCCTGGAAGACGCTGTGAAAGGCGCAAAAAAAGCCCCGCCGGAACGAACCAGGCGGGGCTTTGAAGTTTTTAACCTCCAGCAGCTTAGCGGAGGAAGGCCTCGTGCAGGCCTCCGTCCACGGTCACGACCTGGCCGGTGGTCTTGCTCAGGCGGTTGCTGACGAGCAGGAAGTAGGCCTCGGCCTGGTCCGCCGGGGTGATCGGGGACTTCGTCAGGGTGCGGTCGGCGTAGAACTGGGCGAGTTTCGTGACGAGCGAGTCGGTCGCCTCGCTGTCGGTGTAAGGGATGTTATACTTCGCCAACGAACCAATGACGCGGTCGCGGGGGAACATGGCCGAGCCCTGGACGACGGTGGCGGGGGCCACGCCGTTGACGCGGACGAGCGGGGCCAGCTCGATGGCGAGCTCGCGCACGAGGTGGTTGGCGGCGGCCTTGGAGGTGTCGTAGGCCAGCGAGCCCTTCTTGGCCACGGCGGCGTTGGCCGAGGTGGTGAGGACGAGGTTGCCGCGCAGGCCCTGTTCCTTCCAGGTCTTAAACGCCTCATCCGCAACGAAATAGCTGCCGGAGACGTTGATGTTGAAGGTCAGAGCCCACTTGTCGTCGGGGATGTGGCCGGAGGTGTCGCTCGGGACGAAGATGCCGGCGGTCACGCAGATGTGGTCGAAGCCTCCGTAGGCCAGCGCGACCTGGTCGAGCATGGCGCGGATGCTGGCGCGGTCGGTGATGTTGGCGGCGAGGCCGACAGCGGGACCGCAGCCGGAGATGCCGGAACCGGCGACACCGATGCCGAGACCGTTTTTGTCGGTGATTTCCTTGGCGGTGCCTTCGGCGGCGTCCTTGTTCAAATCAACGCAGACAATCTGCGCGCCTTCCTTGACGAGGCGGTGGGCGGTTTCCTTGCCGATGCCGGAACCGGCGCCGATGACGACGACGATCTGGCGGGCCAGTTCCTTCTCGGCCGGCATGCGCTTGAGTTTGTTCTCCTCGAGCAGCCAGTATTCGATGTCGAACGCTTCCTGTTGGGGGAGAGCGATATACTGATCAATAGCCTCGGCCCCGCGCATGACCTCAACGGCGCAGTTGTAGAACTCGGCGGTCACGCGGCTTTCGCTCTTGTCCTTGCCCCAGGCGACCATGCCCAGGCCGGGGATGAGCACCACGGTGGGGTTCGGGTCGCGCATGGCCGGGGAGTTGGCGTGTTTGCACTTCTCGTAGTAGGTGGCGTAGTCCTTGCGGTATTGGACGAGGCCGGCGGCCAGCTTGGCCTTGAGGGCGGCGAGGTCCTCGGTCTGCGGGTTCCAGTCCACATAGAGCGGCTTGATTTTGGTGCGCAGGAAATGGTCGGGGCAGGAGGTGCCGAGCTCGGCCAGACGGGCGGCGTCCTGGGAGTTGACGAAGCGGAGGATCTTCTCGTCGTCCTGGATGGTGCCGATGAAGCGGCGCTGTTGGGAAACCTGGCCGCGGAGCCAGGGCAGGATGGCGGAGAAACCGGCGCGGCGCTTTTCGGTTTCAAGCGTCGCATACTTCTGACCACCAAAGGCTTTGGCGTCGCCGCCCTTGGCCTGATACTTGGCCTCGATGTAAACGGAGGCCTCCTCGATGAAGCGGAGAGTTTCGGCGTAGCAGTGCTTCTCGTCGTCGGACCAGGAAATGAAGCCGTGCTGACCCATCATGATGGCTTTGACGGAGGGGTTCTTGCGGGAGACTTCCTGCATGGCGAGGCCCAGCTCGAAACCGGGGCGCATCCACGGCACGTAGTCCATGCTGCCGCCGAAGATTTCCTTGGTCAGCTCCACGCAGCGCTTGCTCGCGGCGATGGCGATGATGGCGTTGGGGTGCATGTGGTCCACGTGTTTGCCCGGCAGGAAGCTGTGCAGCGGGGTGTCAATGGACGAGGGGCGGGGGTTGAGATTGAAGGTCGCGTGAGCCTGCATCGCGACCATGTCGTCCTCGGCCTGGGACTTCAAACCCTTGTCCGGCCGGGAGTTATAGAGACCCTGCATGGCGATGAGCTTGTCCTGGTAGAGGGAGGAGAAGAACTCGCGGCCGGCGGTGCGGAGGTCGCCGCCGGAGCCCTTGACCCAGAGGACTTCCACGTCCTTGCCGGTCAGCGGGTCCTTCTCCATCACCTTGGCGGAAGTGTTGCCCCCGCCGGTGTTGGTGACACGCTGGTCGCTGCCAAGGAGGTTCGATCGGTAAACGAGACGGTCCGCCGGATTTAACTTGGCGGCCTTGGCGTCATCCCAGAGGAAATTGACGTGCTTGAAATCAGGAGAGGGCATTGTTTGTTTGTGTTGCGTCCACTTGTCGAAACACAAAAAACCACAATTTCAAACACAAAACAACACAAGACCATGCTGCCCGCCCGCCGACACAAGGAAATCCTCACCCTCCTGAGCACGCGCGGCTTCGCCCGCACGGCCGAAGTGGCCAAGGAATTCGGGGTCACCGAGGAGACCATCCGCCGTGATTTTGAACTGCTGGAAAAACAAAGGCTTCTGAGCCGCACCCACGGAGGGGCCGCCAGCCTGGAGGCCGCACGCATCGAGTCTCCCCTGCCTGTCCGTGAAACCGAGCAGCTCAACGAGAAGGACGCCATCGCCCACCTCGCGGTCTCCCGGATCAAGGCCGACGACGTCATCCTCCTCGATGGCAGCACCACCGCCCTGCACCTGGCCCGCGCCCTGCCCAAACTGCCCTTGCGGGTCATCACCCACGGCCACGCCACCGCCCAATACCTGGCCACCCGTCACGAGTTCACCCTCGTCGTTCTGGGTGGAAACTTTGACCCCGACACCTTCACCTACACCGGGCCCTCCGTCGAGGACGGCGTCATGCGCCAGCGCGTGGACAAGTTTTTCTTTTCCTGCCGGGCGGTGGACGCCGACTGGGGCTGCTCGGAAATCCTGGAGGAACAGGCCCGCCTCAAACGCGTCATGCTCCGGCATGCCACCAACAGTTTCCTCCTGGCCGACCACACCAAGTTTGGCCGCCGTTCGGACCACCGCCTGTGCCCGCTGGAAAACGTCACCGCCGTGCTGACCGACTCCCAGTTCGACCCGGCCCATCTGAAGCAGCTGCGCAAACTCAACATCAACGTTGAACGCGCCGGATAAATCTTTCTGCTCCGGCCATATCCCCCTCCCTCACTTCCCTTTCCCATGTCATCCCGCAAAGTTTACCTCGCCGTAGATCTCGGCGCCGAAAGCGGCCGCGTCGTCGCCGGCATCCTCAACCACGGAGTCCTCAGCCTTGAGGAGATCCACCGCTTCCCCAACCGCCCGATCGAACTCCCTGGCCGCCAATACTGGAACATCGTGGGCCTGCACAACCGCATCCTCGAAGGCATCCAGAAAAGCGTCCAGAAGTTTGGCAAGGACATCGTCTCCGTCGGCG
Source organism: Opitutia bacterium (assembly GCA_031411855.1). Classification (GTDB taxonomy): domain Bacteria; phylum Verrucomicrobiota; class Verrucomicrobiia; order Opitutales; family JANOBW01; genus JANOBW01. Next base: position 5,151 of record JANOBW010000320.1, on the reverse strand, counting down.
TGGACACCTGGGGCGTGGACTACGGCCTGCTCGACGAGAACAACGAGCCGCTCGGCATGGTTTACCAATACCGTGACAGCCGCACCGACGGCGTGGCCGATTCCCTCGGGCAGACCATGCCCGCCCGGGAGATTTACCAGCACACCGGCATCCGCCCGCTCTTCTACAACACCCTGACGCAACTTGTTGCCGCCCAACGGCAGAACAACGCCCCGCTGCGTGTCGCCAAAAAACTCCTCTTCGTCCCCGACCTGCTGAACTACTTCCTGACCGGGCAGGCCTTTGTCGAACGCACCATCGCCTCCACCGGCCAGCTCCTCGACCCCCGCACGGGCCAGTGGGCCTGGCCCGTGATTGACGCCTTCGGCCTCCCCCGCGACCTCTTCGGCCAGGTCATCGAGCCCGGCACCACCATCGGCACCCTCCAGCCCTACTGCGCCGCCCGCGTCGGCGCCTCCCTCAAGGTCGTGGCCGTGGGCGCGCACGACACCGCCAGCGCCGTCGCCGGGGTCCCCGCCGACAAGGGTCACTGGGCCTTCCTCAGCTCCGGCACCTGGAGCATCATGGGCATCGAATCCCAGACTCCCGTCATCACCGACCGCTCCTGGGAGCTCGGCTTCGTCAACGAGGGCGGCATCAGCGGCACCACGCGCGTCCTCAAGAACATCAGCGGGTTATGGATCGTCCAGGAGCTGCGCCGCGAATGGCAGGCCCAGGGCAAACTCTACGACTACACCATCATGACGGAGATGGCGGCCCAGGCCGAACCGCTCCGCTCCTTCATCAACCCGACCTCGCCCGAGTTCGCCAAGGGCGGCGACATGTCCAAGAAGATCAAGGACTTCTGCAAACGCACCGGCCAGGATGTGCCCAAGGAGCACGGCGCCATCCTCCGCTGCGCCCTGGAAAGCCTCGCGCTCGCCTACGCCGTCGTCTTCCGCGACCTTGAGGAGCTCCGCGGCAAACGCATCGAGACCCTCCACATCGTCGGCGGCGGCACCCAGAACAACCTCCTCAACCACATGGCCGCCAACGCCGTGCAGCGCGATGTCGTCATCGGCCCGATCGAGGCCACCTGCGCCGGCAACGTCCTCGTCCAGCTCATGGCCGACGGCACCGTCGCCAGCCTGGCCGAAGGCCGCACCATCCTTCGCAGCAGTTTCCCCGTCAAGACCATCCACCCGACGGACAAGTCCGCCTGGGACGAGGCGTTGCTCCGCTTCCGGAAACTGGTTTGAGGCCTGAGCTGATATGTCGCGTAAGTCGCAGAGTGGCGGTAAGAAAGTAGCCGTGGGTTTCAACCCACGGTCCAGGTCCCTCATTCCCCAGCGTCCCGCTGGGACGCAGAAAACGTCGGCCAAAAACCGTGGCTTGAAAGCCACGGCTACGGTCGGGCCGTCGCTCTGCGACTCAACCAAGCGAGCCTACCGAGACCTGACCCCACATCCGGAATTACAAGTCAAGTTAAGCCCCGGGTATGATCTGGCAGAACCGCTAAGCGAAGAGGAATGGCCAGAGAACTTACGGTAAATCCACCGCTTCATCCAAATCCTGCGGCATAAAAAACGTCTCCCAGAAAATCACGCCTCATTCCCCAATGACCATCAACGGCCTACCCTCAGTCGAAGCGGAGATGAAGACCCCCTGTTTTTTCTTCAGCTGGAAGAGAACACCATGTTCTGGGCAAGAAACTATCTCGTGACTTACCAAGGCCGAAGCATACTCAACAGCGACATGTCATTGTAAGTCAGAAACATCCTCAAACCATCCACCGCCCCCTTGCCTCGTTTCTGCGCCCATCTGCGCAATTCTGCGGTATAAAAATGCCTCGATTTCCCTGCCCACCCTCTCGCATCCAGCCCCTTTCCCATGTCCGAACAAAACGTCGAAAAACTCGCCCGCCTTTCCCAGGAACTCGGCCGCGAGGAACGCCGCCTTTCCATCCTGGGCGAGGGCAACACGTCCTGCCTGAACGACGACGGCACGTTCTGGGTCAAGGCCTCCGGTTCGCAGATGAAGACCATCACGGTGACCGGGTTTGCCCGTGTCCGCATTGACGCCACGATTGAACTCATGGACCGCCCCGGACTCGACGAGGCAGGTATCAACGCCGGCCTCGACGCCCTCCGCCTCGACTCCTCACACAAACGCCCCTCCGTAGAGACCTTCCTCCACGCCCTCTGCCTCTCCGAAGGCGGCGCGAAATGGGTCGGCCACACCCACACCGAAAGCGTCCTCCAAGTCCTTTGCTCGAAACACGGAGCCGAGCCCTTCCGCCGCCATGTTTATCCGGATGTCATCGTCGTTTGCGGCCGCCACGTCGCCGTCGTCCCCTACGTGGACCCCGGCCTCGAACTGGCCCAGGCCGTCCGCGCCAGCCTGGGGGAGTTCAAGGCCCGCCACGGCAAAGGCCCAAAAGTCATCCTCATGGAAAGCCACGGCCCCGTCGCTCTCGGCCAGACGGATGCCGAAGTCTTTAACATCATGCTCATGCTCGAAAAATGGGCCAAGGTCATCGTCGGCACGCACAGCATGGGCGGACCCAAGTTCATGGAGGAGAAGGACGCCGACCGCATAGACAATCGCCTCGACGAAGCCTACCGCCGCGCGCGGTTGCTGGAGGCGGCCAAGGGTTGAGGAACGGCTGAGCGCGGAGTGCGGCGCCCCGCCTGGAGAATGCCCGCCCTGGATCAAATCCCCCGGCCACCTCCCCGGGCCGACAGCCGGGCGGCGCTTTCCATCGGCGGGCATTACAAACCCTAATCACGCCAAAAGTGACCGCATGTTTGCGCTTCCACCGCCGCCAGGTTTCCTCCACTCTTGACCGTTTTAAGACATTTCATTATGGGACAGACACTCTTCGCAAAAGTTTGGGACGCGCACAACGTCCGCACCCTTTCCAACGGGCAGACACAGCTTTTCATCGGCACCCACCTCATCCACGAGGTGACCAGCCCGCAGGCCTTCGGCATGCTCCGCGATCTCGGCCTCAAGGTCCGTTTCCCGGCCCGCACCTTCGCCACGGTGGACCACATCGTCCCGACCAACGAGACGGCCGAACCCTACTCGGACCCGCTCGCCCAAGCCATGATTGATGAGCTGCGCAAGAGTTGCAAAGACCTTGGCATCAAATTCTTCGATACCAACACCGGCAAGCAGGGCATCGTCCACATTGTCGGCCCCGAGCAGGGCATCACCCAGCCCGGCACGACCATCGCCTGTGGCGACTCCCACACCTCCACCCACGGCGCTTTCGGAGCCATCGCCTTCGGTATCGGCACCTCCCAGGTCCGCGACGTTCTCGCCACCCAGACCCTTGCCTTGGGCAAACTCAAGGTCCGCCGCATCAACGTCACCGGCAAACTCCTCCCCGGCGTTTACGCCAAGGACGTGATCCTCCACATCATCCGCCTCCTCGGCGTCAACGGCGGCACCGGTTACGCCTATGAATACGCCGGCGACACCTTCGACCGTTTCACGATGGAAGAGCGCATGACCGTCTGCAACATGTCCATCGAAGGCGGTGCCCGCGTCGGTTATGTGAACCCCGACGAGACCACTTTCGCCTACCTGAAGGGCCGTCCCTACTGCCCGACCGGAACCGCCTGGGACGAGGCCGTGAAACGCTGGAAGTCCTTCGCCTCCGATGCCGACGCCGTTTACGACGACGTGGTCAATATCAAGACCTCGGACATCGCCCCCACCGTCACCTGGGGCATCAACCCCGGCCAAGCCATCTTCGTCACGGAAAACGTCCCGGCCCTGTCCGACGCCCGCGACGAGACTGAACGCGCCTCCCTTGACGAGGCCCTCACTTACATGAAACTGGCCCCCGGCAAGGCCATCAAGGGCACGCCCATCAACGTCGCCTTCATCGGTTCCTGCACCAACGGACGCCTCTCCGACCTCGAGGAAGTGGCCCGTTTCGTCAAAGGCCGCAAGGTCGCCTCCAGCGTCAAAGCCATCGTGGTTCCCGGCTCGCAGATCGTTTCGCAACTCGCTGTCGCCAAAGGCCTTGACAAGGTCTTCACCGAGGCCGGCTTCGAATGGCGCGCCGCCGGCTGCTCCATGTGCCTGGCCATGAACCCCGACAAACTGATCGGCGACCAGCTCTGCGCCAGCTCCTCGAACCGCAACTTCAAAGGCCGCCAGGGTTCCCCCACGGGCCGCACCCTCCTGATGTCCCCCGTCATGGTCGCCGCCGCCGCCGTCACCGGTGTCGTTTCGGACGCCCGCGAAACCTTCAGCATCAACTGAGGCCTCGCTGAGTCGAACTCATCACTCATCACTTATCACTCATAACTTTTAAGTCATGGCCTTAGCCAAAATTTCCTCCGTCACCGGCACCGCCGTCCACATCCCCGGCGACGACCTCGACACCGACCGCATCATCCCGGCGCGTTTCATGAAATGCGTCACCTTCGATGGCCTCGGCGAATTCATGTTTTACGATGTCCGCAACGACCCCACCACAGGCCTGAAGACGAACCACAACCTGAATGACGCCCGTTTCACCGGAGCCTCGATCATCATCAGCGGCAACAACTTCGGCTGCGGCTCCTCCCGCGAGCACGCCCCCCAGAGCATCGCCAAGGCCGGCTACCGCGCCATCCTGGCCGAGGGCTTCGCCGAGATTTTCTTCGGCAACAGCACCAACCTCGGCCTCCCCTGCCTGACCGCCGCCAAGGCCGATCTCCAGCGCCTCGCCGCCGCCGTCAACGCCAACCCGAAGCTCGCCGTCACCGTTGATGTCGCGAACGAGCGGGTCGCCTTCGGTTCGGACTCCATCCCCGCCCACATTCGTCCCGGAGCCCGCGACTCCCTCGTCCATGGCCGCTGGGACCCCATCGGCGAGCTCCTCGACGCCTCTGCGGCCGTCGGGGCCACCGCCGCCAAACTCGGTTACGCCTGATGTCATTTATGATTTATGATTCTTGATTGGGACAAGGCAGCCCAAGCCCGGTCTTGCCCCGATCATCTGAAATCTTAAATTTGAAATCTGAAATCTCCTTCTGGCCCGCTGCCAGCTTTACCATATCATCCATCTAACATCATGGCTCAGAACATAGACAAGGTTCGCAAAATCCTGGCCCGCAACCGTGCCCCGGCGGCCGAAGCACCCGCCCCCACCCCCGAGGAAGCACCCAAGAG
>JANOBW010000319.1:0-23642 GCA_031411855.1 Opitutia bacterium | reverse complement strand
GGGCGGCGGCGGCGGCCAGGCCACCGGCGAGCGCGAGGTTGAGCAGCTCAAACATGGCGGGGGGCGAGGAAGGCCTCGACGAGCACGCCGGCGATGTCGTCCGTGGTGCGGCAGACGGTGTGGAGGATGCCCAGGGCGGCGCAGCCCTCGGCGATGCGGCGCTGGTGGGCGCGGAAAGAGGCCAGGTAGCGGTCGCGGACGCGGTCGGCGTCAAGCTTCAGGCGGGGTTCGTTTTCCAGGCCGACAAACTCGACGGTGTCGCGGAAGGGGAACGTCTCCTCGGCCGGGTCCAGGATCTGGAAGAGGCGCACCTCCTGGCGGCGGTGCCGGAGGAGGCGGAGGGAGAGGAGGATCTGCTCGGGGTCGTCGAAGCCGTCGGTGAAGAGCATGACGACACCGCGGCGGTTGAAGGCGGGGGCGTATTTTTCGAGGGTGGCGGCGAAGCGCGTTTCCCCGGTCGGCCGGGTTTCCCCGAGGATTTTGAGGAGGTTGAGGTAACAGCCCATGGTGCCGCCGGCGGGGAGTTCGGCGCGGACGTCGGTGTCGCAGACCATCGCGCCCACCGTGTCGGACTGGCGGACCAGGAGGTAGCCGAGGGCGGCCATGAGGGAGCGGGCGAAATCGAGTTTGGTGACGCTGCCGGAGGTGTAGCCCATGGAGCCGGAGGCGTCGAGGACGAGGCTGACGCGCAGCTTCGTCTCCTCCTCATACTGGCGGATGTCGAAACGGTCGCTCCGGGCATAGACAAACCAGTCGAGGTGGCGCAGGTCGTCGCCCGGGACGTATTCGCGGTGGCCGACAAACTCCACCGAGAGGCCGCGGCAGATGGAGCGGTGCGCGCCCGCCATGATGTTTTCCACCGCCTGGCGCGCGGAAATGCTGACCAGGGAAAGCTGGCGCAGGACTTCGTCGCTGAGGTGGACTGACATGGGGTGAGGCGGGGTGTGGTAAAATTAACGGAGGCTGTCAACCAGACCGGGCCAGCCCCGACTCAGTTCCGCCCGGAAGGCCGGAAAACGCGGCCGGGATTTCAGGCTGTTTCGGGTGGAAAAGCGGCTGGTTCAGGCCGGGGAATGGGCTCTGAGCACGGTTTCGTCCCGCGCTCCTTCGGGACCATGCGTTGGGGGAAACGCCGGCTCAGGGCACCGCTGTCACGCGCACCCGGCCAAACCGGCGTGAGGCCGATCCGGTGGTCACGGTGTCCTCGACCACCACCCGTTCCCAGGTGGCATCCAGGGCCGTGACCGTTTCCGCCCCGCCCTGCTCCACCCACACCTGCGCCAGGTCCGTTCCGAATTCCACGGCGTAGCTGAGGTCGGGGTTGGTCGAAGCCTTGCGCCGCACGTATTCCACGCGCAGGTGGCGGTCGGGGTCGTTTCCGGTCAGGCTGACGAAAGGCAGGCCTTTGGTTCCGGTGGACGGGGTCAGGGTGGACGAGTCCCGCCCGAGGGGATCGAGGTTGAAGGCGTATTCCGTCAGGTTGTTGGCCAGATCGCCGTCGGGATTGGCTGTTTCGAGGGCCGGGGAGCCTGTCAGACCCTGGGCCTGGGCCCAGAGCGCAAAGGGGGTCAGGACACCTTCGATCCGGAAAACGTGGACCGAACCTTCGCCCGTCACGGGATCCCCCGTCAACGCGTCCGTGCCACTGTCTTGGTAGGCTCCCGCCAGGGCGGTGTCGCCATCCAGCGCCACGGCGAAGCCAAAATTGTCGTTGGCCGCCGGTGAGGTGGCGGTGAGCTTGGTTTCCGAGCCCCAGGTCCCGTTTTTGCGGGCAAACACATAGGCGCTGCCGGTGTAGGTTCCGTAAGGCTGACCGGCGTAGGGGACGCCAATCAGGGCGGTGCCACCCCTGAGGGCCAGGGACCAGCCAAAGTGTTCATCGGGAAAACCGTTGGCCGCCGGGATCAGCTTGGCCTGCTGGCTCCAGGCCGTTCCGCTGCGGGCAAACACATAGGCGCTTCCGGCCGTGTAGCCGATGTCGTTGGTGTCGTAGGGGGAGCCGACCAGGGCGGTGTCGCCGCTCAGGGCCACGCCAAAGCCGAATTCCGCCTGGGGTTTTCCGTCGTTGGCCGTCAGTTTGGCCTGCTGGCTCCAGCCCGAGGGGCCGCGGGTGAACACATAGGCGCTGCCCGCATGGTAACCGGCCGCAGAGGTCTCATACTTGGCCCCGACGAGGGCGGTGTCGCCCTCCAGTGCCACGGACCAGCCGAAATAATCCAGCGCCTCGCCGTCGGTCGCGGTCAGTTTCGCCTCCTGGCTCCAGGCTCCGGCGTTGCGGGCAAACACATAGGCGCGGCCGGCGTCGGGGACCATGGCGAAGACGGCGCGGGAGGAACCCACCAGGGCGCGGTCGCCATGGACGGAGACGGCCAGCCCGAACTGGTTGCCCGCCTCCGCGTCCAACGCCATCAGTTTGGCCTGCTGGGTCCAGGTGGCTCCGGCCCGGGCAAACACGTAGGCGGCCCCGGCGTCGCCCCCGGCCGGCGGCACGGCTCCCGGCAGATCCGCTCCCAGGGCGCTGATCACGGCGGTGTCCTGGTCGAGGGAGACCGCATGGCCGAAGTAATCGGCATAGGCCCCGTCGGCGGCGGTGAGTTTCATCTGGTGGCTCCAGGCCGTGCCGCTGCGGACAAACACGTGGGCGGTGCCGGCGGTGTTTCCCGCTGGAGTGCTGTCATTCAGCGACCCGATCAGGGCCGTGTTCCCGCTCAGGGCCAGGGAAAAGCCAAAGTTGTCGCCGGCGCTTCCGCCTCCGGTCGTGAGCAGGACGGGGGGAGACCAGGCGGTCCCCTGCCGCGTGAAAACACAGGCCGCCCCGGCGCTGGCCCCCGCGTCCGTGCTGAAACCCATCATGCCCACCAGGGCGGTGTCGCCGCTGAGGGCGAGCGAGCAGCCAAAGGCGTCGAACTTCTTCCAGTTGTCGGAAACAAGCCTCGCCTGCTGGCTCCAGGCCGTGCCGGTCCGGACAAAGACATAGGCGCTCTCGGTGGTGGATAGGATGGTTTCCTCGGAGTTGTTTCCCACCAGGGCGGTGTCGCCGTCCAGGGCTACTTTGGAGCCAAAGTAATCGTAGGCCGACCCGTCGGAGGAAAGCAGTTTGGCCTGCTGGGTCCAGGTGGTGCCATCGCGGGCAAACACGTAGGCGCTGCCGTGGGAAAGTTTTCCGGGCGAACCGTCGTTGCGACTGCCGAGGACAGCCGTGTCCCCCTGCACCGCGACGGAAAATCCAAACGCATCCCCGGTCTCCCCGTCATTGGCCGTCAGCTTGGCCTGCTGGGTCCAACTGCTCCCGCTCCTGGTGAAGACAAAGGCGGCCCCCTTGGCGGCGCCGGTGATGTAATCCAGATTAGGCGCGCCGATCACGGCGGTGTCGGCGTCCAGGGCCACCGATGAGCCCACGGCGTCGTTCGCCCGCGCGCCCGCCACGGTCAGCTTGGCCTGCTGTGCCCAGGTGGTGCCGCTGCGGACGAAAACATAAGCCGCCCCGCTGTCGTAGGCGGATGCGACGTTGGACAACGGGCTTCCGACCAGGGCGGTGTTGCCGTTGAGGGCCAGGACCCGGCCGAAGTTTTCGTCGGCGTTTCCGTCGTCGGCGGTCAGCCGGGCCGGCTGGGTCCAGATGCCGCCGTTCCGGACAAAAACGTAGGCCGCCCCGGCCCCTTCGCCGCGGCCGGTGGAGGCCGTGGGGGAGCCGATCAGGGCGGTGTCGCCGTGCAGGCTCACGGCGGAGCCAAAGGTGTTGAAGGCTTCCGCGTCGGCGGCGGTCAGTCTCGTCCGGAGGCTCCAGGCCGGGCCCGTCCGCTCAAACACATAGGCACTGCCGGCGTTGTTTCCGGCCGCCGTGTCGTCGCCCGGCGCGCCCAGCAGGGCGGTGTTCCCGTCCAGGGCCACGGAACGTCCAAGCTTGTCATCCGCGGCTCCCGGACCGGCGTTCGAGGGTGGTCCGAGTCTGGCCTCCAAGGAAGTGATGAGCGGGTCAACCGTCAGCGGGTAAACCGCCCGGGAGTCGGCCACCACCAGGCTTACGCCCGACTCCGAGGCTTCCATGCGGGCGGGGATCTCCCGGCCGGAGGCGTCCCGGACCAGCAGTTTGTCGTAGCGCAGCACGGCCTGGTCCCGGGAGGGTTCGACAAACTCCACGGCGTTTTCCGCCATCCGGGCAGACAAACCCCTGAGGTTGAACCCGATGCGAAGCTCGCCGGCTGCTTCGGCCCCCTCGGGGCGTTTCGCCAGGGTGAGGCCGTGCTCCAGTCCGGCCGGGCGGTTTTCATACCATTCGGTGAGGCCGGCTCCGTGGTCGTATTCCACCCGCGCACCTTGGGAAGCGGGGGAAGGTTTGGGTTCAAACTTCTGGCCCGCCACGCTTTCCAGGCGAAGCACGGCCTGCCAGCCCGCATTCGTCCGGTCCGAGCCCAGCGCGACCTCGCCGTCGCGGAAACGGGCCGTCAACCCCTGGCCCGGGTTGAAGGCAAACAGGCGCGCCCCCTCGTTGACCTCCATCGAGGCCTCGCGCGCATCCAGCGGCTGCACCGCGTGCCGCGCCTTCGACCAGGCCGCCCCGAGTGATTCCCGGTCGGCCGGGGGAAGCTGTTCAAACCCGCCGGCCGGCTGGCCCTGGTCGGCGGTGTCGGATGCGCCCGGGGCCGCGCCGGTCGCTGAGGCGGCGGCTGTTCTGGCGGGGTCCTCAGCCGCCCGGGGTTGCCCCAGGGTGTCCCTGTTTCGGCCGGCAAACCCGAGGCCGAGCACGATGAAAAGCAGGACGGCGGCGCAGGCCAGCCGGGTGGAACGGGGTCGGGTGGGGAGGTGTAAGAACATTCGATGAAAGAAGATTCACTCCTTCCGTTCCAGTGGTGGCGAGAACAAAAACCGGGACGGAAAGACGGATTGACGGAAAACCATATCCCCGCATCCTAACTTCATGAAAACCACCATTGATCTGCCGGACCCCCTCTACAAACAGGCCAAGATCCGTGCCATCGAACGCGGCCAGTCGCTCAAGGATCTGATCGTCAACTCTCTGACCAAGGAACTCGCCGCCCCCGAGCCTCCTCAGCCTGCGCCGGAAACCTCCTTCTGGGCGCGCCGCAAACTGCTCCCCGAATACGAGGCCGCGATGAAGGCCGGGGCGTATCGGCCCGCAGCGGGTGACCGCGACATCACCGACCTGATTTCCGAAGACCGCGATGCCCGCTAAAGCGCCTTACTTCGACACCAGCTATCTGGTTCGCCTTTATGTGGAGGACCGGGGTTTTGCGGAAGCGCGCCAACTCGCCGGTTCCTTCGGGTTGGTCGCCTCCGCCTGGCATGGGCAGGCCGAAGTGGTGGCGGCCTTGCATCGGGTCTATCGTGAACGCGGGCAATCCCAGGGCAACTATCTTGCTGCCCTGAAACAATTTGCGTATGACCGGGATCACGCGGCTTTCACCTGGCTTCCGTTGACGGACTCCGTCATGTCCCGCCTGGAAAACACCCTGCGCGACGCCCCCGCCAGCACCTTCCTCCGCGCGGCCGACGCCCTCCACCTCGCCTGCGCCGCCACCCACGGCTTCACGGAGGTTTACTCCCACGACCGCCACTTCCTCGCCGCCGCCCCGCTCTTCGGCCTGCGCGGCCTGGATGTGATACCAGCAGGTTAGGGGCGTGCCCGTAGTGTTATGGGCGGCTGACTGCGCCCGACCGGCAAACACCAACCTCAACGCTTCGCCTTCTTGGAAGACACCTTGGACTTTAGCCTTTCGTAAGTCGCGTCTTTCACCTTCGACGTGACCACGGGCGCATCGGGCGTTTCCGCCACCCCGCGCAGGTCTGCCTCCTGCGGGAGATACGTGGCCAACAGTTGCAGCGATTTCCGCAGGTCTGCGTTCGAGCGCAGGAAAGCGTCTATCCTCCGCACATCGTGGTCGAGCGAGTCGTCCGGCATCCCCGGCCCCACCTGAAGAAACGGCCCTTTCATCCCCGCCCGTTCGCATTCGTCCATGAGATGAGCCCGAAGGATCAGCCAACTGGAATTGTCCTTCCAACCCTCCTGCCCCTCCAACCCTCCCCGGATGATGGTCTTCAAACGTCCCCGCTTCGGGTCTTTGCCGTCAGTTTTCCACCGCGACACCTCCGACTCCGGAATCCCCGTTTTGCGGGCGAACTCGACCGCCTTCATGCCATGACGCTCCAACGCTTCGTGAAACGCTTTGGGCAGTGCTTTTGAAGTCATGGCAAATCCCATCGGCACTCTTCCGGCCAAGGCCTCGCAAGAATCTTGCATTTTTAGGGCAGTGCCCGTTTTTTGGAATTTGTGCGCCCAAATCACTTTTACCCCTTTTCCGATCACGCCCTGCGAGCCATCTGCGCCGACATCACCCAGCCCCTCTCACGTCTGCACGCAGGGGATGCCCGATGAGCGCGGTCACCATCCACACCATCCTCGCCCAGTTCCGCGAGGAAGCCACGTCCAACCGCGACCTCGGCGACCGCTTCGAGCGTCTCATCGCCCGCTATCTCGAACTCGATCCGCTCTATGCCGAACGCTTCTCCCGCGTCTGGATGTGGAACGAGTTCCCTCTCAAGGGCCACGTCGGGGATGTCGGCATTGACCTCGTCGCCCAGGAACGCGCCACCGGCGAATACTGCGCCATCCAGTGCAAATTCTACCTGCCCGACCACACTCTGGCCAAAGAGGACATAGACTCCTTCTTCACAGCGGCGGGCAAAGCCCAGTTCACCTCCTGCATGATCGTTTCCACCACCGACAAGTGGGGGAAAAACGCCGAGCAAGCCCTTAGCAACCAGTCCAAGCCCGTCACTCGTCTCCGTGTTCAGGACCTCGACCAAAGCCCGGTGGACTGGTCCAAGTTCAGCCTCACCCGCCCGCAGGCCCTCGGTCTCCGTCCCCGGAAAACCCTCCGTGAGCACCAGACGGCCGCCCTGGAAAACGTCGTCGCCGGTTTCGCCACGCATGACCGCGGCAAACTCATCATGGCCTGCGGTTCCGGCAAAACCTTCACCGCCCTCAAGATCGCCGAGCGCCTGGCTCCCCATGGCCACGTCCTCTTTCTCGTCCCCTCCCTTTCGCTCCTCTCCCAAAGCCTGCGCGAATGGACCGCCGAGACCGCCCTTCCGCTTCACAGCCTCGCCGTCTGCTCCGATAGCAACATCGGCAAAAAACACACCAAGGGCGACGACGACTCCGCCGACATCACCACCCACGATCTCGCCTTCCCCGCCACCACCTCGGCCCGCGAAATCCTCCGCCAATACGAGGGCATCCGCACCCTCGCCGCGAAATCGGAAAAGCCCGGCCTGACCGTCGTCTTCTCCACCTACCAGTCGCTCGCCGCCGTTTCCCAGGCCCAGAAATCCGGCCTGCCCGCCTTCGACCTCGTCATCTGCGACGAAGCCCACCGCACCACCGGCGTCACCCTCAGCGGCGACGACGAAAGCCAGTTCGTCAAGGTCCACGATGCCGCCTTCCTCGCGGGTAAAAAACGTCTCTACATGACGGCTACGCCTCGCATTTACAGCGACGACACCAAGGTCAAAGCCAAGGATTCCGAAGCCGAGCTCTGCTCCATGGACGACGAGTCGAAATTCGGCCCCGAGTTCCACCGCCTCGGTTTCGGCGAGGCCGTCGCCAAAGGCCTCCTCTCCGACTACAAGGTCCTCGTCCTCGCGGTGGACGAAAAATACGTTTCCAAAACTTTCCAGCGCCAGATCGCCGACTCCAACAACGAACTCAAACTGGAGGACGCCGTCAAAATCACCGGCTGCTGGAACGGCCTGGCCAAGCGCATGGACCTCGCCTCCAGCGCCAGCTCCGACCTCCAGGGCGACACCGCGCCCATGACCCGCGCCGTGGCCTTCTCCCGCTCCATCAAGGACTCCAAGGCCTTCGTCCAAAAGTTTGCCCAGATCATCGAGGTTTACCGCGAGACCCATCCGGAGGCCGAAAACCTCCTCCACTGCGAGCTCGACCACGTGGACGGCACTTTCCACGCCCTTCGCCGCAACTCCCTCCTCGACTGGCTCAAGGAACCAGCCCCGGCCCACACCTGCCGCATCCTCTCCAACGCCCGCTGCCTCTCCGAAGGCGTGGACGTGCCCGCGCTCGACGCCGTCCTCTTCCTCAACCCCCGCAACTCCGTCGTGGATGTGGTCCAATCCGTCGGCCGCGTCATGCGCCGGGCCGAGGGCAAAAAATACGGCTACATCATTCTCCCTGTCGGCATCCCCGCCGACATGTCCCCGGACGAGGCCCTCAAGGACAACGAGAAATACAAGGTCGTCTGGCAGGTGCTCCAGGCCCTCCGCGCCCACGACGACCGCTTCAACGCCACCGTCAACCAGATCGAGCTCAACAAGAAACGCCCCGATGTCATCCAAGTCATCGGCGTCGGCGGAGGCCCGGCGGACGGCGAGGTTGGCGAAGGCACCGCGAAACCCATCCAGCACACCTTTGACTTCCCCCAACTCGACGAATGGAAGGACGCCATCTACGCCCGCATCGTCCAGAAATGCGGCGACCGCCGCTACTGGGAATCCTGGGCCAAGGACGTGGCCGGCATCGCCGAGCGCCACACCGACCGCATCAAGCTCCTCCTCGAAAACGGCTCGCCCCGCCACAAGGCCGCCTTCGCCGCGTTCCTCGCCGGCCTCCACCAGAACATCAACCCCAGCATCACCGAGGACGACGCCATTGAAATGCTCTCCCAGCATCTCATCACCCGCCCCGTTTTCGACGCGCTTTTCGAGGGCTACGCCTTCACCCAAAACAACCCCGTCTCCAAGGCCATGCAGGCCATGCTCGACGCTCTTTCGGACCAGGCCCTCGAAAAGGAGACGGCCGCTCTCGAGGCCTTCTACGCCAGCGTCCGCCAACGCGCCACCGGCATAGACAACGCCGAAGGCCGCCAGCGCATCGTCATCGAACTCTACGACAAGTTCTTCCGCACCGCCTTCCCCAAGATGGCCGAACGCCTCGGCATCGTTTACACCCCGGTCGAGGTGGTGGACTTCATCATCCACAGCGTCAACGACGCCCTCCAGACCGAGTTCAAATGTTCGCTCACCGACGAGGACGTCCACGTCATAGATCCCTTTACCGGCACCGGCACGTTCCTCGTCCGCCTGCTCCAAAGCGGCTTCATCGAGCCCAAGGACCTCGTCCGCAAATACACCAAGGAACTGCACGCCAACGAGATCGTGCTCCTCGCCTACTACATCGCCGCCATCAACATCGAGGAAACCTTCCACAGCCTCCAACGCCAACGGGCCGCCGTGAGCTACGGCAAGGGGCCAAAAGGTCGGGCCACCGAGGCAGTAGGTCGCCCCTACAGGGCTCAGTCGCAGGTGGTCACCGATCCCAGGGCGTTGCCCTGGGCTGGTATGGATCGCACCCTTGGTGCTGGAACCAAGGCCGATGCGTCTTCCCACAGTGAAACAGGCAGCCTGCCTGTTGCCGCCCCCACCACATCCACGACAGGCAAGCTGCCTGTCCCACCTTCCCCGGCCCATGACAACTCCGCCACAGGGACCGGAGCAGCTTGCTCCGGCATGCCTCTCCCAGCCCCAAAGGGGCACGCCAAACCAGCCCAGGGCAACGCCCTGGGTTCCTCCCCCCGCAAGTCCCAAAGCCCTGAAGGGGCGGCCTACCTGCCTTTCGAAGGCATCGTCCTCACCGACACCTTCCAGATGTCCGAAACCAAGGGCGAACTGGAGGAAAAGATGTTCCCCGAAAACAACCACCGCATATCCCGCCAAAAACGCAGCCCCATCCGGGTCGTCATCGGCAACCCGCCGTATTCGGTAGGTCAAGGAAACGCCAATAATAACAACCAAAACCTCAAATACCCCAGCCTCGACGAACGCATCCGTGCCACCTACGCCGAACGCTCCACCGCCACCAACAAGAACAGCCTCTACGACAGCTACATCCACGCCCTCCGTTGGGCCAGCGATCGCCTGGGCGAAAAAGGTATCATCGGCTTTGTCACCAACGGCTCCTTTGTTGACAGCAACACCATGGCCGGCCTCCGCGCCTGCCTGATCGAAGAGTTTTCCACCATCTACATTTTCAATCTTCGCGGCAACCAACGCACTTCTGGCGAAACCTCTCGAATGGAAGGTGGAAAGATTTTTGGCTCCGGTAGTCGCACTCAGGTGGCCATTTCCCTTTTCATCAAAAACCCGGACAAAAAGGGAAAATGCGAACTCCACTATCACGACATCGGTGACTACCTGGATCGCGAAGAAAAACTATCCATCATCAAAAAGTTCCAAGGCATCCTTCCGATGCATTATCAAGGGAAATGGCAACGTATCCAACCCAACTCAGACCACGACTGGATCAACCAGAGGGACCCAGCTTTCGAGCGGTTTCTGGCATTGGATGGTGATCCGTTAGCTGTTTTTTCTGGTCGTTCAAACGGAGTTCAGACCAATCGCGATGATTGGGCCTACAATTACTCCAAGACTCAGCTCGGAAGTAATATGCGCCGCATGATTGAGTTTTATAATGAACAGGTTCTGCTTCACGGTCAGGCTTGCTCCCAAGCCGGTGACAAAGCCGAGCAAGAAGCTGCGAAGCGTATAGATACCGATTCGAAGCGCATCAAATGGACGAGGGGATTGATTGCCAACTTATGTCGAAAGCGTCCAGGCACCTTTTCGATCTCGAAAATAGGTTTGGGTGTCTATCGCCCGTTTAGCGTCTCATGGGTGTATTACGACCGACAATTCAATGAATATTTCAAGGAGAAGATTTATCCATCGGTCGGCTTCAAGAATCAGATGATTGCGGTCACGGGGGCGGGTGAATCAGGAGATTTTTCCTGCCTCGTGGTAGATCGCCTTCCCAATCTTCACACTATATCAGCAGGCCAGTGCTTCCCCCTCTACCTCTACGAAAAGGACGAGCCGCAGGAAGGGGAGTTGATCAGCCACGAGCAGGAGGGCGAGCTGGTGGACGGCTACCGTCGCCGCAGCGCCATCACCGACGCCATCCTGGTTGATTTCCACGCGGCCTACAGTCAGAAGGTCACGAAAGAGGACATCTTCTATTACGTTTACGGCATGCTGCATTCACCCGAATACAAGTCCCGCTTCTCCAGCGACTTGAAGAAGATGCTGCCCCGCCTGCCGTTGACCCGCGAGACGGCCGATTTTTGGAAGTTCAGTCAGGCCGGACGAGACCTCGCCCACTGGCATCTCCACTACGAAACCATCGAGCCCTACCCGCTGGCCGAACACACCAACGAACTCACCCTTGATCCCGCCAAACATTTTCTCGTGACCAAGATGAACTTTGCCCGCCCCAGTCCGGCACAAAAGGCGGCGGGGGAAAAGTTCGACAAGACCGTCATCCACTACAACGCCCACGTCACCCTCAGCGGCATCCCCCTCGAAACCTACGACTATATCGTCAACGGCAAATCCGCCCTCGATTGGGTCATGGAGCGTTACCAGATCACGGTGGACAAGGACAGCGGCCTCCGCAACGACCCCAACGATTGGTCCCGCGAGCACGGCCAGCCCCGCTACATCCTAGACCTCGTCAAACGCGTCGTCCGCGTGAGCTTGGAAACCATGAAGATCGTGAACACCCTCCCCGCCCTCAACGAACGGAAGTGAGGCGGAGAGGAACAAGCCGATGCCTGTGATTCGAAACGCGCGCAGCACTCCACGGTGTTGCGCACGCCATGCCTTTTTTTGCGTCTTTTGCGTTTTTTTGCGGCCACATCTGCCTTGGACAACCCCACGGCTTCACCCAGCAAGAAATCAATATCATCCACCACGACGGCATCACCTACCCCATGGGTCGCGTCACCGAAGCGGACGACGAGTGATCCCCCCTGGCACTCCTGCCTTGGGACGAAGTCCGTGGAGTGCTGCAATCCTATTGCAGCCGTGAGGCATCGCGACCCTGTCGCGGCCTCAATTGTGACACTCGCCGGGAATGCCTGGAGTTTTGCCGACATGCTTTGACACTTCGACCTCCCATGGCCCGGCGACAGGGTCGCCATGGGCCACGGCTGCAACAGGGTTGCAGCACTCCACGGTGCTGCGCACGCCGAAACATCATCACACAACAGAGTGTGCGGACCACTTTCGCGGCACTGAAGCGGACGACGAGTAAGGGTTCACACGAAATCACGAAGAGATAAAACCGAGGCACTGTGTTTTTGGGACAGGATGAACAGGATTTACCGGAGGCAAAGATCGGGATGAAGGCTTGGGGGTTTATTCGTGGAGATTCGTGCAATTCGTGGACAAAAATCTGCCTTGGGAATCCGCGTTCATCCGCCCCTATCTGCGGTAAACTTGGTTCGAAAAGATGCGAAACCAATCAAGTCCCGCCTTTTCCAGGGCGTTGAGGAAGTGGTCAGACCTTGCTGGCCGTTTCCTCCGAATTGGTTTGGAGGAAACCTGACAATTCCGACAGGCTCTTTGTATTTTTTTTGACAACCGTTAAGTGTTTGGGAATTTATCCTCAATCCGGCCGTTTTTCGATCAATTTCTCACCATTTACACCTCATGTCCCCCTCCTCATTCGGTTTTAAGAAGGTTCTCGCCCTCTCGGTCCTCGCCCTGGCCGGAGTCGCCGCCCAGGCCCAGGTTGTCATTTCCTTTAATGTCACTCCGCAATCTGGCCAGATTGGTTACAACGCGGGTAACAATTACACGTTTAGCGTCACGACTGGAGCCAGCTTTCTGACCGGTTCTTCCAACCTGTTTTTTCCCGGCGCCAATCAATGGGGAGAAGAGTTCACCACGGATGATCAGCTCTTTACGACTGTCACTGGCGATGGGTTGCTCGGTTCTTTTGCTCGTCCCGTTTCGACTTCCGCAGACGCCAATTCATACTTGTTCATGCTTTCCAATCCGGGTTCGGACAGTTTGTTTGTGCTCGCTTCTGCTGATGATTCCAACATTGGGCTTACCACCGTCGTTGGCGCTCTTGCGGTCAGGGGCATTAGTGCGAACTTGGGAGTTTCGGGTGCCACGTTCTCCTATCCCGGTGTTTACTCGCAGCCGAACGGGATTCTTGCGGCGGCCGCTGGCACTTATTTTCCCACGGCTGGATCTTTCACTCTGGAAACCAGTGAAGGTGACTTTCCTTTCAACGTGAACAGCTTCACGATCGGTCCCGCTGTCTCCGAAGTCCCCTTTGGTGTGGATTCCACCACCGGCCTCGCCCTCCTCGGTCTGGCCTCGGCTTGGAAACTCCGCCGCCGCAACCGCTCTTAAGTCTCTGTCCAAGAGATGTTTTATGGTGAGAAACCGCCGGAGAAATCCGGCGGTTTTTTTGTGCCTGGGAACGCAGGGCTCCGCACCTGCCCTGCCTCGGTCACACACGTCCAGCCAGTGCGGAGCCTAGCGTTCCCAGAGGGCGAATTTTCGCGGTTTTTTTAGGCCTTACGCCCGCCCCTCAGCCGGCCACGGGCGTGAAGATAAGGACGTGCCCAAAGGCGCCGCCGTTGAGCTCAAGGTGAAGGG
The DNA here is from genome assembly GCA_031411855.1 of Opitutia bacterium. Lineage (GTDB taxonomy): Bacteria > Verrucomicrobiota > Verrucomicrobiia > Opitutales > JANOBW01 > JANOBW01. The sequence continues at coordinate 10,157 of JANOBW010000319.1, read as the reverse complement.
TGCCGGTGGTGCCGGCCGCCACCGCCTGGGTTTCGCCCAGGGGTTTGCCGTCCACCGTCACGCTCAGCTTGCCGTCGCGCTGGTTCAACTGCACGCGGCCCTTCACCTCAGTGGCGGGCAGGCCCAGCCCTTCGGCCAGGGCGGAGAGGGCGACGGGTTTCTTGACGTCGGCCACCACGATGCTGTTGCCGGCGGGAAGTTTCACGGCCTGGCGGGCGGTGATGTAGTCCGTCTTCATCGTTTCCGGCAGGAGGGACGGGATGTGTTTGGCGGCCAGGTCGGGGTCGCCGGGAAGTTCCTGGAGGCGCATGTTGCGGAACTCGACGGCGCCGCCCTCGCTTTCAAAACTCATGTAACCCTTGCGCGGGGAGATGCGGTGCAGGGAGGTGACCAGCGCGCCGTTGACCTCCTGCTGGAGCACGCCGTCCACACAGGTGATGCGCACCTTGTTCCACTCGCCCGTCTTGCTGCCGCGGAACTCGACCGGCATGGAGCGGTGGCCGCAGGCGTGGGAGACGGCGAAACGGGGGTCGGGGATGCCCTCGGAGTTGGTGCCGGGCAGCGTGAAGATGTCGCCATGGCTCGTATACCAGGAGCCGTTGCCGAGGTTGCAGACCTGGACCTCGTGGCCTTCGCCGGGGTAGGGGCCGCCGGCCTTGGGGAAGGCGCTGTGGCAGACGAGCAGGCCGGAGTTGCCGGAGGTGTTGTTGCCGCCGCCCGCGCTGGGGGCCTCGGTCAGGTGCCGCCATTCCATCTCGAGGATGAAGTTTTCATAGGCCTTGAGTGAACGGATGAGGCCGGTGGGGCCGCGGTCAATGTGGAGCACGATTTCGCCGGCGCGGTCGGGGTTCGGGCTGGTTTTGATCAGGGGGGACTCCACCGACATGCTCATGCCCGTCCAGTGGTCGGTGAGTTTTCCGGCCAGCAGGTTTTCCCATGTCGCGGCGGGTGCCGTGGGCGGGGGGAACTTGCCATCCACGGGCTTTTGCTGGGCGACGGCCAGGGAGGTGAAAAGAAGCGCGGCGGAACAGAGCAGGACGGGAAGTTTCATGGGGAGGAACGGTGGAAAACGGAGGGAAGCCCGGACCAGACACGGTGACAACTATTTTGTGCCATGGGGATTGCGGACGAAGTCCGGCAATTTTTAATTCTTAATTTTTAATTCCCGAGCTCCGGCCAAAGGTCGGATTCGGGTTCCACCTTCCGCCATGGCCCGCCGCACCTTCCGCTCTGTCTCCTCCGATGACGGCTACGAGCCTTCGCCCGAGGAGGTCCCCGAGGTTTCCCCGCAGGAACGTCCCCGCCGGGGCCGGGCCGCGCGTGTCCCCGCCGAACCCGCGCCGGACGCCGTCCTGCCGTCCCACGGGCTCAGGCTCAGCGACTCCTTCTGGGGCCAGGCCTGGAACCGCCACCTCATGGCCTATGCCGATGGGGCGGGCCGGATGCCGAGGGGCCGCACGCTCTTCCGCCAGGGGGCCGTCTCCGCGCTCCGGGTCGAGGCCGGGGTGGTCACCTCCCAAGTGCTTGACCGGGATGGGGAAACCTACGCCGTGCGGGTCGCGGTCCGGCCCTTGGACGACGCCGAAAAAGCCTCCCTGCGCGACCGTTGCGTGGGCCGGGTCGAGGGGCTTTCCGAACTGCTCGGCGGCGAGCTCGGCGACGACGTCATGCGCGCCGTGACCGACCCCGCCACGGGCCTGTTTCCCCAGCCCGGCGCGGTCCGCTTCTCCTGCACCTGCCTCGATCCCGCCGACCTCTGCGCCCACCAGGCCGCCACGCTTTACGCCGTCGGCAGCATGCTCGACCGCCAGCCCGGCCTCCTCTTCACCCTTCGCGGCATGGACCCGAGACTGTTGGTCGAGACGGACTTGAACGACGCCATCACCCGCCTCACCACGCCGTCCAGTCCGGCCGGAAACGACCGCCAGGCCGCCCTGGATGGCGTGGACCTCGGCGAAATGTTCGGCCTCGGGGAGTAAGAAACGTTCTCGCCCGGAACGCCCTCCCTTGTAACCGAAACCGCCCCGCGACGGGGTTTGACGCCGGCCCCTCCCCGGTCGCTTCCTTCCCTCATGAGCAGGCTCAACGTTGATCTCGGGCTGGTCCAGAAATACAATCAGGCCGGGCCCCGCTACACTTCCTACCCTCCCGCGACGAAGTTCACGGAGGCGGTGGCGTGGGAGGATGTGGCGGCCCGCATCGCGGCCAGCAACGCGGACGACCGGGGCCTTTCCCTCTACTTCCACATCCCCTTCTGCGAGACGCTCTGCTGGTTCTGCGGCTGCACCACCGTCATCACCCTCAACCACGGGCTCGCCACCTCCTACCTCGACCACCTCGAGCGCGAGATCGCCCACATGGCCGGGCTCCTCAACCCCCGCCGCAAGGTCGTCCAGCTCCACTTTGGCGGCGGCTCGCCCACCTTCCTGCGTCCCGACGAGATCCGCCGCCTCGGGGCCATGATCCACCGGCACTTCACCTTCGCTCCCGACATCGAGGCCGGGGTCGAGGTGGACCCGCGCCGCCTCACCTTGGAGCATGTCCAGGCCCTGGCCGAAATCGGCTTCAACCGCGCCTCCATGGGCGTGCAGGACTTCAACCCCGAGGTGCAGAAGGCCGTCCACCGCATCCAGCCGGAGGAGATGACGCGCCAGGCCCTCGACTGGATGCGCGGGGCCGGTTTCGGGTCGGTCAACCTCGACCTCATCTACGGCCTGCCCCACCAGACCGTTTCGACCTTCAACGAGACCCTCGACACCATCCTCACCCTGGACCCCGACCGCCTGGCCGTCTTCAGCTACGCCCACGTCCCCTGGATCAAACCCGCCCAGAAGATCCTGGCCGCCAAGGTGTTGCCCACTCCCGAAGTCAAGCTCGACATCCTCAAGACCGTGATCGAGCGGCTGACGGAAAACGACCGCTACACCTACATCGGGATGGACCACTTCGCCAAACCCGGAGACGAGCTCTCCGTGGCCCAGAAGGCCAAGCGCCTGCAGCGGAACTTCCAGGGCTACAGCACCAAGGCCGGCACGGACATCATCGCCTTCGGCATGTCCGCCATCTCGCAGATCCCCGACGCCTACTGGCAGAACGAGAAGGAACTCCCCGCCTGGCAGGCCGCCGTCGAGGCCGGCCGCGCCCCTCTTCACAAGGCCTACCTGATGACGGGGGAGGACAAGATCCGCCGCGAGACCATCATGCGCCTGATGTGCGACCTCTCCCTCGATTTCGCCCGGATGGGCTCCGCCCTGGGGATCAACTTCGCCGAACACTTCGCCAACGAACTAAACTCGCTGGCAACGTTTGAGGCGGACGGCCTGCTCCGCCGCACCGCCGGCGGCATCGAGGTGACGGAAACCGGCCGCCTCTTCATCCGCACCATCGCGATGCGCTTCGACCACACCCTGTCCGGGAACGGCGAGCGCCGCCACTCGACCACGGTCTGAGGTGCGAAGCACCTTGGACTGCGGTTGCAACGCCACCGCTTTGAGGCCGGCCGCAACGCTGCCGCCTCTTCGTGACTTCGCCACAAACGTCCGGATGTTTTTGAACCCGGATTCGGCGATTGAGGTAGGGCGGACTGGCCTCAGTCCGCTGCATGGGATTTTCACGCACCCGGGATGTTGATACTCTGGCAAATCGTGCGTCCACGGACGGCGGTTTGAGGCCAAACCGCCCTACCCGAGACAGAAAATTCCAATCCGAATCCGGGTTGAACTGACCTGGGAGAGCCCGGCCTTCCACCGCCGGGAAGCGCTGCTTCCTCGGCAAAGCGGCAGCTTTGAGGCCGCAGTCCAAAGCGCTGCGCGCGGTCGAGCCGGTGCGAACCGCTTTGTTTTCAGCGCCCGTTGAGCAGGGAGGCCGCCTGGCGGACCATCTGGGCCAGGCCCTGGATGGGCTCGGCGCCGTCCTCGGTGGCGAGCTGGTCGGCGACCTTGCGGAGGTCGTCGAGGTTGGTGTCCTGCGCGGCCGGCTGGCCCTGGAGGCGTTCGGCCAGGAGAGCGGCGACGCCGGCGAGGCGGAGGCCGCGGGGGGCCGACCCGAAAGAGGGGAGACCGGGGTCGTAGGCCACGGGCCAGGAAAGCTCGCGGTAGGTGTTGGTCACCGGGTCGCGGTAGCGCACGCGGACGGTGCCGAGCGGGCCGGTGCCGTCCGCGATGGGCTCGACGGAGTAGAGGGCGTTGCCGGACGCGGCGGCGGCGAGCTCCCCGCCGTCCACCGAGTTGTCGCGGAACTGCTCCTTGGTCAGGCGGCGTTCGGCGAAACCGACGAGGCGGTGGGTTTTGACGCGGCTGGCGTTCCATTCGACCTGCACCTTGACGTCGAGGGCGGCGGGGCGGAACGAGCCGGCCAGCGGGCCCACCAGTTGGGCCAAAGCCTCTTCGGGTGTGCCGAGGACGGCGTAGCGGCCGTCGCCGTTGCGGGCCAGGCGTTCCAGGGTGGCGTCGTTGAGGTCGGCCTGGCCGACCCCGTAGGCGTGGAAGGCGATGCCGCGCAACCGATTGGCGGTCACGAGGTTGGCGAGGGTGCCGGCGTCGGCGTTGCCGAGGTTGGCGGAGCCGTCGGTGAGGAGGACGAGGGCGTTTTGGGAGCGGGGGTCGAGGCCGCGGGCGGCCTGGGCGTAACCCGCCTCCAGCGCGGCCTCGAGGTTGGTCCCGCCCTCGGCCGGAAGCTGGGCGGCGGTTTCGGGGAGTTTGCCTGCCTGCTCGCCGGAGACCTGGTCGAGCCAGAGGCGGGGCGTGGCGCTGAAGGAGAGAAGGGAGACGGTGTCGCCCGGGCCGAGATTCTGGGCCAGCCCGTTGAGCGCGGCCAGGGCGGCTTTGCGGCGGTCGGGACGCTCCATTGAGCCGGAGTTGTCGAGCAGCACGGTGAGGTGGAGCGGTTGCTGCGGGGTGCGGCCCTGGGCCTGGGTCTGGATGCCGAGGCGGACGAGCAGGCGGCCGGGGGTGAACGGGTGGGCGGCGGTCTCCTGGGTCAGGCCGATGGGCTCGCTGGCGGCCGGGACGGGGTCGCGGTAGCTGAAGGCGTTGTAGAACTCCTCCGGGCGGATCTGGGTGGCGTCCCACGTGCCGTGGTTGAGGTGGTCGCGGGTCAGGCGGAAGGAGGCGTCGGAAACGTTGAGCGCGAAGGTGGAGAAGGCGTTGTCGGCGGTGGTGACGGGGGCGGAGATGTCGGGGGGGTTGAGGGCGGGATCGGGAGCCGCCATCTTCGCCTTGGCCAGGTTTTCCTTGGCGTCGGACTTCTTCAATTCCGATTTCAACTCCTCCTGCTCCCCGATTTTTTTCTGAAGGTCGGCCGTCTTCTCCAGCTTGGAAACCTCGTCAATCATCCGGAGTTTGGCGCGGCCTTCGCCGAGTTCCTTGGAGCCATCGGACTTCGCGTCGGAGAGGTCTTTGCTGAGTCCGCCCCTCACTCCGTCGGTCAGCAAGCCGAGAGCGGGAAGCTGATCCTGAACGGCCTGGGCGGACCGTTCCGCAATGAGGCCTTCGCGGTCGGCACCGTCGCGGGAGTCCTTGTCGCGCATGGACTTGGACATTTCGCCAACTTTATCCATCGGCGTTGCGTGAATCGTGATCTTGTTAGTGGCGTCCATCTCATCCTGGCGAGCCCTGGCTTGGGACAACTCGTTCTGGACCTTTTCGCCTTCGCTGCGCTTGAAGTGGGCCGCGCCACCCACATCGCCGTTCGCAAAACCGCCTTCCGCCGTTCCCAGCTTCACGCCTTTGCGGGTGTCCACCATGGCACCACCGGAGGCGACCACGGAGTCCTCGTAATAAACCACGCCCTGGTCTTTGGCGGCGGCACCTTTTTCAGCCCAAGCCTCGCCGGCGGCACCGGCCTGCTTTTGCCCGCCCAGTTGCTGTTCCGGGGCGGTGAAAAAGAAGTCCGCATTGCCTTCGGGCTGCTTGCGGGCGGCCTCCTCGCGTTTGCCGGCCATGGCCAGGCCACGGACAGATCCACCACCACCACCTATACCCGCACCGGAGCCGGGTCCGTTCACATCCCCGGTCGGCTGCGAGGGATCGGGACGGCCTTGGTCGGCGAGCTCGCGAGGCTTGTCGGATTCGCTTTGAGATATCCTCTGCCGGGGGCCATCCGTGTCGCTTTGGCGCGCGGACCGGAGATCGTCGGACGCGGTTTCGAAGTTGAGCGTGGCCGTATCGGCGGACGCTGGAGGACGGCCTCCGCCCCCGGAGCGGCGTCTTTCCTTGCCGTCCCCGGCGACAGGACCGGAGGCCACGTCCACACCGAAGGACGACGAGCCGCCAGCGGCCGGTCCATCCATGTCCAGGCCATCGGCCGCAACGGTGCCGGAAAGGGTGACCGCGCCCGTGCCGTTCTTGGCCATGGCGGAAGGTTTCGCCGGAGACTTGGCCGGGGCGGCGGCGGTCGCGGTGACGGGGGCCGGGGCGGGCAGTTCCAGGGTGCCTCCATGCGCCCCACCACGACCTCCCATACGACCGTTGAGAGTGGCATCCGGCGAAACCTTCCGGGAAGAGTCGGCTAGGGAGGAGTCGAAGCGCGAAGGTGCGGGTGGAGGAGCCGCCGGGGTGGTCGGGACCGGAGTCATCACCGCAGCGGCAGGTTTGGCGGCGGGAGCGGGGGCGTTGGAGACCGTTTCCCGGCCGAGGTTGAAGCGGGAAGACGCCTCACCTTTGGGCAGGGACGGAGGCATGGCACCGGGAGGGGCGGGTTTGGCATCAGGGACGACGAGCGAGCCACCGGTGACGGTGGTCACGCCGGCGTAGGTATTGCCGCCGTTGAGTGTGACCACCATGGGTTCCGAGGCAGGCGGGACCATTTCGGCGGGCGGGGGCGGACCTTGGGGGGCGCGGTAGGCGGCTCCCTTCGCCGCAGCAGCAGGGACGGCGGCGTAGTCGTTTGTCCGGTTGAGTTTTTCAGCGGTGACGATGCGGTCGCCGTCGGAGTCGGAGAAACGGTTTACGCCCGTCGAGGCAACTCCATCGCCAATGTTGGGGGCGCTGGACTTGCTTTCGAATTCCCACTCGGACCGTTGCAGTTTGCCGTTCGCTTCCTGAGGGGAGTTTTTGGCGTAGCTCCGGGCAGACAGCGCGGAAGAGGACGGGCTGGCCCGGTCAAAGGACGGAAGGTTGATCGCCGCAAAACCGAGGACCAGGCACGCGGCCAGTCCGGCACAACCGACGTAGGGATGGAGGAGGACTTGGCGGAAGGAGATGACTTTGCGGGGCAACGCGAGTGAGGCGGCGGGCGGAGTTTCGGAAGTGCTTGTCGGCGTGGTGTTTGCGGAAACATCAGCACTGGCGGCCGGTTTCCCGGAAAGCACGGCGAGGAGGGAGGCGCGGCGTTCGGGGGAGAGCTGGGCGGGGGCCTTTTCGCCGGTGGCGACACGGGCGGTGTCGCGGAGGAGGCCGATGGTGAAAACGAGGCGGGCGCGGAGGGCCTGGAGGACGGGGTGGGCGGCCACGAGGGTTTCCACGGCGGCGGTTTCGGCGGCGGAGGCCTCGCCGAGCAGGACGGCCAGGAGGCGGACCTCGTGGGCTTCGAGCTCGTCGGGGGAGAAAGTGGGTTCGGTGTTCATGGCGGTGTGGTTTTATCGGGTGAGGCCGGCGGTGGCCAGGTCGTCGGCGAGGCGTTTCAGAAGTTGGTTGAGTTTCCATCCCACGGTGCCGGATTTGAAGCCGGTGGCGGCGGCGATCTCGGCGTAGCTGCGTTCCTCCTCAAACTTGAGGCGGAGGATCATGCGGTCCTCGGCGGGGAGTTCCTCCAACCAGAGGCGGGCCATGCCGAGGGCCTCCATACGCTCCAGAGCGGCGTCGGGCAGGAGGCCGGGATCGGAGAGCGCGGCGGCGGCCGGAGCGTCGAGGGGGTCGGACGGTTTCTGGTCGCGGCGGTGGTTGTGGGCGAGGTTGCGCACGGTGCGGTAGAGCCAGGCTCTGGGGTGGTGGATGGTGTCGGTGGAACGGTGGAGGCGGAGGAAGGCTTCGGAAACGAGTTCCTCGGCGGTGGCGCGGTTGTTGACGAGGCTGTGGGCGTAGCGGAGCAGGGCGGACTCCTCGGCGACGAAGAGCGCGGCCAGGTCCTGCGGTGCGGCAGGCGCTGGCGACGTTTTTTCGTCGGGTGGAAGTGGGCGGGACATGTTTGATTTATGATTCTTGATTTATGATTTCAAGAGGCAGGCATCGCCGGAGCGGTGTGGGGTTCATGGCGGGAGGGACGTGGCGGTTCAGAGGTAAAGACACACGACGCGGGGGTTTCTTGGAAAAAAACATTCAAGGCAGAACGTCGGACGTTGAACGTCGAACTTCGAACGTCCAACGTTGAACTTTGAAGGAAAAAGGCACTCAGGCACGATGGAATGCCCGTTTCCCTTCCTCCGCACCCTCTAACTTCAACGTTCAGTGTTCGACGTTCAACGTTCGACGTTCCCCGTCTTTCCTGCCTTTTGCTTTTCCATGCCCGTCCCCCTTCCCGACCACACCGGCCGCGCCGTCCTCGCCATCGCCGAGGCCGTCAAGGCCACCGGCGGCCGCGCCCTGCTGGTGGGCGGGTGTGTCCGCGACGCGCTGCTGGGCCGAACGCCCAAGGACTTTGACCTGGAGGTGTTTGGGGTGCCCGCCGACTCCCTGGAGAAACTGCTTCGCCGCATCCACAAGGTGGACACCGTGGGCCGCTCCTTCGGCGTGTTCAAACTGAACTCCCTCGGGCTCGATGTGGCCCTGCCCCGCCGTGAGTCCAAGACGGGTTCGGGGCACAAGGGCTTCACGGTCGAGGGCGATCCCCATCTTTCCCACCGAGAGGCCGCCCTGCGCCGCGATTTCACCGTCAACGCCATCTCGTCGGACCCGCTCACGGGGGAGCTGATTGATCCGCTGGACGGCGTCTCCGACCTCCAGGCCAAACGCCTGAAACATTGCGGCCCTCAGTTTGGCGAGGACCCGCTGCGGGTGCTCCGGGCCATGCAGTTCCTGGCGCGTTTTGAGTTTTCGGCCGATCCCGCCACGGTGGAACTTTGCTCGACCATCGGCACCGAGGGCCTTCCGGCGGAACGGCTGTGCGAGGAATGGCGCAAACTCATCCTGCAGGGCGTGAAACCCTCGCTCGGCCTGAGGTTTCTCCGCGACTGCGGCTGGGTGCGCCATTACCCGGAGCTCAACGCCCTCATCGGCTGTCCGCAGGACCCGCACTGGCATCCCGAGGGTGATGTGTGGGAACATGTTAACCACTGTCTCGACGCCTTTGCCCGCGCCCGGGTCGGGGACCCGTGGGAGGATTTTGTCGTCGGTCTGGCCGTGCTGCTTCACGACGTGGGCAAACCCCTCGTGACCGCGATGGAGGACGGCCGCTGGCGCTCCCGCGGGCACGACACCGCCGGACTCCCGTTGGCCCGGACTTTCCTGGAACGCCTGACCCGCCAAACCGCTGTCTTTGAGGAGGTTCTGCCGCTCATTGAGGGCCACCACCAGCCGCACAACCTCTGGCAGGGCAACGCCGGGCCCGGGGCCGTGCGGCGTCTGGCCGCCAAGGTGGGCCGGCTCGACCGTCTGGCCCGGGTCGTCACCGCCGACCAAAGCGGGCGACCGCCGAAGGTGGCGGATCTCTCCGCCGTGGACTGGCTCCTGGCCCGCGCCAACGAGCTCCATGTCCGCGAGGCCGCGCCGAAACGGGTCGTCCTCGGCCGCCACCTCATCGCGCTGGGTTACGCCGCCGGCCCCGATTTCCGCACCCACCTCGACGCCTGTTACGAGGCGCAGCTCGACGGCCTTTTCGCCGACGAGGCGGGCGGGATCGAGTTCCTGAAGGTCAGGCTGGCGGAGGCGGGCAAGTAAGGGGCCTCACTTCTTCTCCGGCAGGGTCCGCACCTTGAGGTTGCGGAAGGAGATCTGGCCGTGGTCGCCCTGGAGGGCGATGAACCCCGCCGGAGCCTTGGCGAAGAGCGGCATCTTGCCGAACTTGGTCGCGGCCACGCGTTTGTTAAAATCCTCGCTGCCAATGACGTAGGTGACGTAGCTCACGCCGTTGATCTCATGCTCGCACTTTTCGGGCGAGATGAGGAGGCGCACGTGGTTCCATTCCCCGGCGGGTTTGGTGGCATCCAGAGTCTTGCCGGTTTTGGGGTCCACCGGCGGCTGGTAGAGCCCGTAGAGCCAGCCGCAGCGCTGCGGGTCGGCGGC
>JANOBW010000318.1:0-8871 GCA_031411855.1 Opitutia bacterium | reverse complement strand
CCGACTGGACCCTGGATCTCGGCCCCGGCGGCGGCCCCGAGGGCGGACGCATCCTCTTCGAAGGTCACCCGAATGATCAGGCGGTGGCGAATCGCTTGGCGTTTTCGGCGAGGCAGCGGCCCGTCGGCGAGCCGGTGTTCTGAGCCAGGTCATTCGGGTGACCTTCGAAGAGGATGCGTCCGCCCTCGGGGCCGCCGCCGGGGCCGAGATCCAGGGTCCAGTCGGAAAGGCGGACGACGTCGAGGTTGTGCTCGATGATGATGAGGGTGTGGCCGGCGTCGCGGAGGCGGAAAAGCACGTCCAGAAGCTTTTGAATGTCGGCCCAATGCAGACCGGTGGTGGGCTCGTCGAGGAGGAAGAGGGCGGGGCCGCGGCGGGGTGTGCCGAGCTCGAGGGCGAGTTTGAGCCGCTGGGCCTCGCCTCCGCTGAGGGTGGCCGAACTTTGGCCGAGTTTCAGATAGCCCAGCCCGACCTCGTCCAGCAGGTCAAGTTTGGGCGCTATTTTGGGGTGGTGGCGGAGCAGGTCGCGGGCCTCGCGGACGGTGAGCGCGAGAACGTCGGCGATGCTCAGCCCCTTGAAGCGGACCTCGAGGGTTTCCCGGTTGTAGCGTGCGCCCGAGCAGCTGGGGCAGACGACGGAGGCGTCGGCCAGGAACTGGAGGTCGAGCTCGATCGCGCCCGCGCCCTGGCAGCGTTCGCAGCGTCCGCCGGGGAGGTTGAAGGAGAAGCGGGAGGCGTCGTAGCCGCGCACTTTGGAGAGCGGGCAGGAGGCGAAGAGTTCGCGGAGGGGGTCGAAGATTTTGACAAAGGTGGCGGGGTTGGAGCGGGGGCTCTGCCCGGCGGGGTCCTGGTCCACGAGCACGGCGCGGGTGAAGTGCTGGAGGCCGGTGAGGCCGGAGTGGGGGAGGGGGATGCGCCGCGAGCCGTTGAGTTTGAAGGCGGCGGCGGCCCCAAGGATGTCGTTGACCAAAGTGCTTTTGCCGGAACCACTTACGCCGGTCACGGTGGTGAGCAGCCCGATGGGGAAGCGGGCGTCTATCCCATTGAGGTTGTGGGCTCTCGCCCCTTTGATCCTGATCCAGTCGCCGGTGGGAAGGCGCCCGGCGGCGGTCCGCCGGATGCGTTCGCGGCCGGAGAGGTAGGAGCCGGTGAGGGAGCGCGGGTCGGCCTCGGCCTCCGACGGGGTGCCGGCAAACATGAGGCGTCCGCCCTCGGTGCCCGCGCCGGGGCCGAGTTCGAGGAGGTGGTCGGCGGCCCGGATGGCATCCTCATCATGCTCAACGACCACCACGGTGTTGCCCCGGTCACGGAGGTCCGCCAGGGCGCGGAGGAGGCGGTGGTTGTCGTGCGGATGGAGGCCGACGCTGGGCTCGTCGAGCACGTAGCAGGCGCCGACGAGGCCGTTTCCGAGCTGGGTGGCCAGGCGGGCGCGCTGGGCCTCGCCCCCGCTGAGGGTGTGGAAGGCGCGGTCAAGGCCGAGATAATCGAGCCCGATTTCGCCAAGCAGGCGGAGGCGGTCCTCCAGGCCGTTGAGACACTCGCCGAGTTTGGGGGCGAGGGGGTGGCTGGCGCGGATTCCGCGGACAAAGGCATGGGCGGCCGCCGGGCCGAGGGAGAGGAAGTCGGGATAGCTCCGTCCGCCCAGCAGCACCGACCGGCTGGCGGGGCCGAGGCCGGACCCTCCGCAGGGGCCGCACGGCTGCGAGGTTTGAAAGGCCGAGAGACGGGCGCGGAGGCCTTCGTTGGCGGTGTGGCGGAAGGTTTCCTCCAGGTGGGCGAGAACGCCGGGAAAGGTCCGCGACTCACCGGGATCGGACTTTTTTTTGCCAAAGGAAAAGAGCCGCTCCCCGGCTCCGTGAAGCAGGCTGTGGCGGACTTCCCCGGAAAGTTTTTCCCAGGGAGCGTCCGCGTCGAAGGGAAGCTGCGAGGCAAGCTGCCGGAGCAGCGCGGCGTGTTCGGCGGCGTGTTTGGGACCGCCCAGGGTCCAGGGGCGGACGGCCCCCTCGTTCACGCTCAGATTCTCTTCCGGGACAACAAGTTCCGGCGCAAACCGGCGGGTTTCCCCGTGGCCGTGGCACTCGGGGCAGGCCCCTTCGGGACGGTGGTTTTGAAAACACCGGGGGGTGACGGGCTCGTGGACGGTCCCGCAGGTTTCACAGGCCAGGTGCTGGCTGAGGGCGGTTTCCCGCAGTTCCGTTTCCCCGGGCCGCTGCAGGAGCGCCGAGGCGCGGTTGTGGCCCTCGCGAAAGGCGAGTTCAAGGGAGTCGGCCAGGCGGCGGCGCTGGTCCGGGCCGATCACGACGCGGTCCACCACCAGTTCGAGGGTCACCTCGGCGGAGCCGCGCGGTTCGGCGGCGGGGATGTCGTCGAGGGTGCGGATCTCGCCGTCGAGCCGGACCCGCTGGTAACCCCTTTGGCGCAGGCGTGGCAGTTCCTCGCGGATCAGGCCGGGCTTGGCCGTGAGGATGGGGGCCAGCAGTTGCAGGCGTGTCCCAACCGGCTCGCGCAGAAGGCGTTCGACGGAATCATCCAGTGATTGTCGCAGGATGCGCCCCCCGTCGGACGGACAGCGCGGCTCACCGCAGACGGCCCAGAGGAGCCGCGCGAAGTCGGCCACCTCGGTGACCCCGGCCAGGGTGGTGCGGGGACCTCCGCCTCCCGAACGCTGCTCGACGGCGATGACCGGGGGGAGGCCGCTGATGTAGTCCACCTCGGGGCGGGGCACCTGATCCAGGAGCTGCCGTGTGCGTATGCTCAGGCTGTCCAGATACTTGCGGTAACCTTCGGCGTGGAGGGTGTCAAAAACCAGGGTGGATTTTCCCGAGCCGCTGACCCCGGTCACGACGGTCAGTTTTCCGCGCGGCAGCCGGGCGTCAACCCGGCACAGGTTGTGCTCCCGAGCCCCTTGAATGATAATCCACTCCTGTGCGGACAGCTTGCCCATGCCAAAATCTTCACCTTCCGCCGCCCGAGCCGGGACGCAAGCCTCCGTGAGTCTTTCCCGGCGGCCTTTCCCCTTGCGTTGGGGATTTTCCCGGTAACATGACCCGGGTAACCCCACACCTCCCATGAGCCGTTCCCGCCCCATACTTTACCACAAACCTGGCTGTCCCTGGTGCATCGAGGCCTTGAACTTTTTTGATTCCCATGGGGTGGACCTTGACCTCCGCGATGTCATCGCCAGCCGGGCCGACCGCGACCGCCTGATCGCCCTGACCGGGTTGGACAAAACCCCGACTCTGGAAATGGGGGAGTTTGTCTGCGCCGACTTCAGCGTGGATGAGCTTCAGGACGCGCTTTCACGTAATCCCGAGGTGCGCAAACGCCTTGGCCTGGGCGACGAAGATGAGTGACCCGCTGCCACCCTCCCCGCCGGAGGCCGTGGATGAGCTTCGGCGCATCATCCATGACCTCAACGGTGATATTTTCCTGATCCGCACCTGCTCGGAAATCCTTATCCAGCAGAATGGTTCCGATCACGAGCGGCTGATGGATTATCTCGGCAAAATGGCCGACCGCACGCACCGGATGGAGGCCACGGTCAAGGCGCTCCGGCGCTTCAAGGAAGAGCGGGGCCTGTGAAGTGAACTGATTTTTGGCGGGGCCGTTTGCGCGGCACGAAAAAGCGTTTTCCTCAACGGTTTTCATGTTCACCGACGTCGTCAGCGCCCTGGAATTCAACCTTCTCTCCCCGCCGATCCTTTTTTTCGCGCTGGGGGTGGTGGCCACACTGGTGAGAAGCGACCTGAAGTTTCCCGAGCCCCTTTACGCGGGCCTGACCATTTACCTGCTCGCCGCCATCGGTTTCAAGGGTGGGGTGGCTTTGTCGAAGGCCGGACTGGGGCAGGTCTGGCTTCCCGCGTTGGGCGCGGTTGCCGTCAGCGCGCTGATCCCGGTCTGGTCCTTCCTGGTGTTGCGCGTCAAGTTTGCCCGGGTGGACGCGGCCGCCATCGCGGCCCATTACGGTTCGGTCAGTGCCGTCACCTTTCTGGCCGCGGTCAACTTTGTGGAGTCCCGGGGTGTCCCCCAGCAGGGGTTCATGGCGGCCCTGTTGGCGTTGATGGAGGCTCCGGCCATCATTTGCGCCCTTTGCCTGGCCAGGAGTGGCGGGCCGGCCGGTGAGTTTTCCTGGAAACATCAGGCCCATGAGGCGCTGACGGGCCGGGGTGTCCTGCTTTTGATCGGCGGCCTGGTGGTGGGGCTTCTGGCCGGCGAGCGCGGATGGAAGGCCTGCGAGGGATTTTTCGGGCAGCCTTTTCAGGGGGTGCTGGCCCTGTTTCTTCTGGAGATGGGCCTGGTCGCGTCCCGCCGGTTTGGGGACCTGCGCAAGGCCGGTTGGTTTCTCATCCTTTTTGCCGTGCTTGCGCCTCTTCTCCACGGGGTGCTGGGCGTCTTCCTCGGGCACGCCCTGGGGTTGCGCGGCGGGGACCTCACCTTGTTTGCAACCCTCTGCGCCAGCGCGAGTTACATTGCGGCTCCGGCGGCCGTCCGCGTTTCGCTGCCCGAGGCCAACCCGGCTTTCTACCTCACCGCCGTCCTGGCCGTGACCTTTCCCTTCAACCTCACCTTCGGGCTGCCCCTTTACCACGCCCTGGCCGGGTGGTGGCAGGGGGCCTGACACCGTCTCATCCTCATCATCCCCAATCACATGCTTACACATCCGATGTCCGTTCTCACCGTGGTATGCGAAAGCCACGCCCGCGACGCCGTCTGCCGCCTTTTCACCCAGGCCGGAGCCCGGGGCTGGACCCTCCACGCGGTCGAGGGGATGGGCGGCCAGGGGGAGAGGCCGGGGGATATCGCGGAATACGCCAACATCCGCATGGAAACCATCCTGGGGCGCGAGGCGGCCCTGCAACTTCTGGAGGAGCTGCATCAGCGGCTTTTTGACCGCTTTGCCATGGTGGCCTGGATTTCCCAGGTGGAGGTGGTGCGCGCGCAAAAGTTTGCCGGCCCCGCCTCCGGCTAGTTTTACATTGCCCGGCCGGTGGGCTCCGGCAGTTTTTGACAACCTCCTCCCCATGCCTGACGGTGCCTACAACCTGCTGTTCATCACAGCGACCCATTTCCGGGCCGACCATGTCAGCTCTTTCGGCCACCCCTTTGTCAACACCCGCCACCTCGACCGCCTGGCCCGCGAGGGGGTCCGGTTTCCCCAGTGTTACGCCGCCTCGCCCCTGACCGGCCCGGCCGGAATCAGCCTGATGACGGGAACTTATCCAGCTGAGCACCAGCATCTTGAGGAAAGCTCGCGCATGTCCCCCCTGGTGCCCAACCTCGCCGGTGAACTCAAGAAGGCGGGCTTCGCCACGGGCGTGTTTGGGAGCAACGTGGCCTTTCAACCGGCCGGGCTGAACGCGATGTTTGACGAGATTGACGGCGTGGGTGAATTCCCCCGTCCCGCCCAGATGAAGGGCCGCAAGCTTTACGAGCCGTTTATCCGTGATGACGAGTCCTCCTCCCGCGGCCCCCTGCTGGTGGGGGAGGCGATGGAGTTCATCAACCGGGTGCGCGGGCAGAAGCGTCCGTTTTTTCTCTGGCTCAGTCTGGATCTGACGGAGCCTCCCTTCGGTGTTCCCCAGCCCTACGATTCCCTTTTTCCGGCCGAGAAGTGTTCCCTTCCGCCCGGATGGGCGCAGACCGATCTCGCCCTGGAACCCCGCCGGTGCGAGGTGTGGCGGCACAGCGCCGGGCTGCGCCAGGCCAAACCCGAGCAGGTCAAGGCCGCGCAGGCCGCCTACCTCGGGCTCATCCGCCAGGTGGACGACCTGGTGGGCCGCATGACCAGCCACCTGGAGTCCGTCAACCTGCTGGAAGACACGATCATCTCCTTCAGCGGCATCACTGGCGAACCCGCCGGCCACCGCGGCCTGTTTCACCGCCTGCCCCTCTTTTACGACCCCCTGGTCCGGGTCCCCTGGATCCTCCGTTTCCCGGACTCCCGCTGGCGCAGCCAGGTGTTCAACGGCCTGGTGGAGCAGGTGGACATCGCCCCCACGATCCTTGACGCGCTCAGCCTGGGCACGCCCCCCACCATGGTCGGGGCCAGCT
Organism: Opitutia bacterium; assembly: GCA_031411855.1. GTDB lineage: Bacteria > Verrucomicrobiota > Verrucomicrobiia > Opitutales > JANOBW01 > JANOBW01. The sequence goes on along the minus strand of JANOBW010000318.1, from coordinate 2,820 downwards.
GGGTCAACGACCTCGATTCCGATCAGGACCAGGGCAAGTCGAGCGTGTTGTGCGAGGGTGGTTTTGGCGCTCCCACGCAGCTTTCCGCGGACCCCGCACAGAACCGGCTGTATCCCGCCCGGGATGCCTTCGGGGGGCCCGGCGTGATGGTCCGCAGCGACAACTTCAAACTGGTCCTTTACGCCGATGACCAGGGTGAGCTTTTCGATCTGGAGGACGACAAACACGAGTTGAAAAACCTCTTTGCCAACCCGGCCTTCGCCGAGATCCGCGAGTCGCTGACGCGGGAGGCCATGGTGCGCCGCCTGCTGGTCAAGAACCGTCCCATCCGCGGAGCCTGGCCCCATCTGCTTCAAGCCGCGGATTCCCGTTCCTACCCGCTGGAAACACGTTCCAAGCCGGCGGTTCCCATGGCGGATGAAGTGGGCCCCTTGAAACTGGTTCCCGTTCCGGGACTGCTTCCGGTCCATGGCCTTTTTGGTGACGGCAAAGGCTCCTCCTTCCGCCGCAAACGGGTCACCTCCGCGCCGATCGTGCTCAAGAAGCCGGTGGGGAGATCCTCGTCGCCGTCCTCCCCGGTGCGGAAGTCCGCGCCCCGTTCCTTCAGCCACGTCCTTTTCGTCTGCACGGGAAACTACTACCGCAGCCGTTTTGCCGAGGCCTATTTCAACTACTTCGCCGAACTGCTCAACCTGCGCCACATCGGGCAGTCCCGGGGCCTCGACATCTCCCGCATCCAGGGCGAGGTTTCCCCCATCGTGCTGGCCGCCCTGGCCGAGCGCGACGTGCCGGACCGCTACGCCGAGGTGGACCGCAAGTCGCTGACCCTCGATGATTTGAAACGCGCCGACCGGGTCATCTGCCTGGACGACGCCGAACACCGCGAGATGATGCGGAAGAAGTTTTCCGACTGGGCCGACCGCGTGGAATACTGGAAGGCCCGCGATGTGGACCATGCCAAGCCCGAGGAGACGCTGCACCTGATCGAGTCGCACGTGGTGGAGCTGGTCCGCGAGCTGGACCGGGCCGCGATCTGAGCAAGTCTGCCTCATCTCTTTGGCAAGGCCCCGCTTCTGGCCTCCCCTGTTTGCACGGAGTAATCGTATCCCCAGCCACTGATGCCAACCAAGCTTGCCGCCTGTTTCTGCCTGCTCTGCGTTCCGGTTTTTGGCGAGACCAAGGCTGAACACGCCTTGATCCTTTCCCAGGCGGACCTACCGATACTTGAGGAGGACGGCAATCTGGGAAAGATGCTGCGCGAAGGTGTGGCGGACGGACCTGAAAAACTGGCCGCCTGGGGCTGCGGTTTGGCGCAGGAACCCAAACTCATCCGCAAACGCCTGCGGGTGATGTCGGACGCCCTTTCCTGGGGCGCGGTGGGACGCGGGGAACTGGCCATGGTCTGGCTCAACGTGTTGCTTGGTGTCGAGTCCCGTGAGGAATTTGTCCGCGACCCTGAGATGGCGCTGATCAGGGCACCGCTTTTGCAATGGGCCTTCCATTACCCCGACCCCAGGTGGGAAAAGGAGCTGATGGACCAGGCCTTTCTCGCGTCCTTGAAAGATGGCAAGTGGGATGGTCTGGAAATCGCGCTGACAGCATTGGGAACAGATGAGCCTGGTCGGGCGGCCGTCCTGCGGTGGATGGCCCGTCATGGGTTGGACAAACCGGCAGGCATTTATGGTTCGTTTTGCTCCGAGGTGCCAAAGATCGGGGCCCGGAAACCCGAAAGAATTCTTTCGTTAATGAAAGAATTCGGATGGCTGGGCCGGACCTCAACCGGGGAATGGCTGGGAGGGCCCGCCGGAGCCCAAAACGGCCCATGCGTCACCCTGGTGGAAAGGGTCCTGTTCCAAAAATTCAATCTGGATGACCGCAGCTTCAACCGGCCGGAGCGAGTGGCCGATCTGATCATCGCCGACACCACGTTGCCCCGGACCGAAGCCCATCTGCTGGCGGCCGTGCTCAGGGGGCGTGCGGGACTGGCGGATATCGTGGAGGCGATAGAACTTTCCCCCGGCCCGTTTCGTGCCCTGGCCGAGGCCAGACCGGCGGCTGCCTGGCGTTTTTTCCACTGTTGGTTCCCTTCCTTTGAAATCACTCCGGAAATGAGCCCGGCCGTGGCTGGAGTTCTGCAACTGGTTAAAGACAAACGGTTACCGGAATTGAAGGCCCTGGTGGAAAACCACCTGGCTCATGGTTTTTCCGTCGAAACTTCAGGGCGGCTGACGGTGGAGGAAATGTTTGCCCAGGCCATGTCTCTGGACGTATCCCTCGCCTTGGAGTTGGCCGATGCCTATGCTTTGTTTAGAACCACGGAGCCTTACTCAGAAACGATTTTAAATCTCCTTAGCAGCCAAGAATCGGGACCGCGTTCCTGGTGCCGTTTTCAGGTGGGGCTTACCCAGCTCCCGCAGGGGATGAGATGTCAGTGGTCCACCGGCTACCGGCCTTACCTCCGGGGCCCGGGAGTTCAGAGGGAGCCTTACCCGGAATGGCGGAGGGCCACGTTTGCCGACATCGCTCAATCCATGGCCAAGCTTGGGCAGGGGCTGTCTTCCCAGGAACAGGGGGCATTGATCCTGGGCTTTTCCCAAATGTTTGAACACGAGCGACTTGATCCGGAACAGACCGAGGCGGACCTGCTGGCCGCCCTGGATGTTGTGCATGGCCAGCCGCTGTTGGAAGACGGTCTCCGGCTTCTGGGGCAATCCGCGCTTTTTGATTGCTCAAACCTAGAGACAAGTGAGCCGCTGGCCCAGCTTTGGGTGGATTGGCTGGGGAGAAAGGATGTGTTGGTCCAGCACCGCCTGGCGCTTT
>JANOBW010000317.1:0-2780 GCA_031411855.1 Opitutia bacterium | reverse complement strand
CAACCCTCCAACCCTCCAACCCTCCAACCCTCCAACCCTCTAACCCTCTAACCCTCTAACCCTCTAACCCTCCAACCCTCTAATCCTCTATAAAAAAGCGCCCCGCCTGAAACCAGGCGGGGCGCTGCGTGGAGAGGATTTCCCTGTTCAGGAATCCCGGATTAGTAGAGACCCTTGACGCGGTAGTAGACGCGGGGGGAATTCGCCGGGATGGGCGGGGTCAGCTCACTCAGGTTGAAGGTGAAGCTGGTGGACGCTCCGGCTCCGCCGAAGGTGCAGCCGGCTTTCGACCAGGTCTGGAGGTCCATGCTGTACTCGACAGCGTAGGACAGGCCAGGGGTGGACGGGAAGGTGATGGACACACCATCCTGACCGCTGGAACCGATGCTGTTGAAGCTGGCCAGAGCGAGGCTCAGGTCTGCGATGGGGGCTGCCACGATCGGCGGGCTGCTGATCGTGTCGACGGTCACGGTCGGGATCGCGTCAGCATAAGTGGCATCCCACTTGAGCAGGCTGAGGCTGGTCGCCTTCGAGAAGGTGATAGCCGCAGTGGAGACCGGGGAGGCAAACACTTCCCAATACGATCCGCCGCCGCCTTCATACATGATGGTGGAGATCGGGTAGTCGTCCGCCGTGAGGTGGATCATGCCCGTCGTGCGGCTGTTGCCGGTGCCGACTTCCGTGCGCAGCTTGTTGCGCGTGCCGACACCGTCGTTTTCGATGACGCCCGCACCCGTCGCATTTTCAACGATGGTGCTGAAGCCTGCGGCCGGCACGCCGGCGAGTTTCAGGTAGCTGCCGTCGTCACCTTCGTAACCCAGCAGGTAGTCGCCCTCCTGGACGATGTGGAGGTAACCAACGCCTTTGATGGCGTAGTTGTTGTCGTCAGCACCCGTGTCGCCGGGCCAGTTGGCATCAGCACCGAAACGACCAGGACCAGTCCCGTTCGTTTGAGGGTCGGTGAAGTTCAGCGCGGCATAGTTCAGAGTGGGCCGGCCGAGGACCGCCGCTTCAGCACCGGCGATGTCGAAGGTGCCCAGACCGCCTGGCACAGAGGCCGTGACGTCCCACTGGCTTTCCATGGTCGCCTGGGAGAGCATGGTGCTCGCGGCCACGTGGCCGACGGGGACCCAGTTTTCCGTGCCATTGACACCTGCGGTGTCGAGGAACGCGCCCTGGGCCACGGTCAGCTGGTACCAGAAGCCGCCCTGGCCTTCCCAGTTGATGTAGTCGAGGTCATACTCGCCCACTGCCAGGGTGATGATGCCGCGGGTGTCGGAGTCGCCCGTTCCGGTGAGGAAGTACATCTCGTTCGGGGCGGACATGGTGCGGCCACCACCGCCGTTCACACGGCGGAAGACGGGGTTCGCACCCACAACAGCACGCACGCGGAGGAGGAAGCCGTCATCGCCACGAGCGTTGAAGGTGTAGTCACCAGCGGAGGTGACGCTGATGCGGGTGTGGGCCACCTGCACGAAGTGGTTGTCATCCGCAGCCGTATTGGCCGGGAAGGGTTTGGCATTGAGCACCGTTCCGACGGTCAGACCATTGGTCTGGGGATCAGAGAAGTTGATCTCGGGAGTCAGCGTGTCCACGACACCCGAGCGGGTGACGGTGGAGCCGGCGTTGAACACGAAATCCTGCGCCCCGACCACGGAAGGAATGAAGCCACCGTTGGAGGCAGGAGCCGCCAGGTCACTGGAGTAGACCGTGGTGCCAACCCATTTCAGGACGACGCCTCTGATTTCCCAGTTTGGGTTGCCCGCGACGGTACCGTCATCCCAGCCGCCCCTGAAGCGGACCACCACTTCATCGTCCGCCACGACACCAGGGATGGTGGCGATGGTGGTGATGACGCCGGCGGAAGGGCCGGTCCAGCCTGGAAGGTCACTGCCAACGGAGAGGGCGTCAGGAGTGCCTGTGTAGCCGCCCTGGGTGATGTCTGCCGGGGTGAGAGGGGCGAAGGCACTATCATTGATGGAGTACTCAATCACACCACCGTCATAGGTCGGCTCGAAGTTATACTGGTGCCTGATGGTGAGCTGAGCCGCACCGGTGGCCGGAGTGGAGGGGATGACGACGTGCGGAGTGTCGAGCGTAGCGCCGGCGGGTGTCGCGGAACCCGGGGTTCTCCAGTTCGCAGGAACAATGAAGACGGCGGGGTTGGACTGGGTCCAGCAGACGACTTCGGGCTTCGAGAGGAAGGCCGAGGCGGCGGCGAGGCTTTCGACGTTTTCATACCCCTCGGTCGGGTAGGTGCGGAGACCCCAGTTGCCAGCCGTTCCGGCCAAGCCGGGGATGTTGGCCAGGAAGGCGGAGGTGGGGGCGGGCAGGGCGGCAGGATTGCCGACCAGCGTCCACGGGAGCTGACGCTCGTCAGCGGAGTTCACCGAGCCAGCAGCCCAGCTGAGTTCCGCCATGCCAGGACCACCGGTGTCCACACTGATGATGCCGACATCATACACGCCAGCCGCGGCGAAATTGTAAACCGCCAACGAATTGGCAACGGCGGTGTTGATGACGGTCGTCTGGTCGGACGGGTCCAGGGAGGAACCGCCGTAGACAGCCGTGCAGCTGGCGCCGGTGACCTTCAGGGCCACGCCGTCGTCGGTGTGGATGTTGAAGGTGTAGGAACCGGGAGCCGCAATCGTGACCTGGAGCTTGCCCACGAAGACGTGGTCATCATCACCCGCCGTATTGCCCGGGAAGGGGATGTTGTTGTTGAAGTCACCCTGGGTGGATACGGCCTCGGGATCGATGTAGTTGACGACGGGGCTCTG
>JANOBW010000316.1:0-1466 GCA_031411855.1 Opitutia bacterium | reverse complement strand
GCACGGACGGACCCTGGGCGGCGCGCCAGGCGGCCTGAGCGGCCCAGGTCTCGGTGTTTTTATCCATGGCATCCATGAGGCGGGTGACCTGGGCGGCGAGGATCTCGCTGCGTTTCGGGATGACCTCGCCGGTGACCCAGGAGGTGTTTTTCTCCCACTCGGCCACGGTGGCGGGCGGGCGCTGGTAGATGGCCCCCCAGCGGGCAGCCTCCCCGGCGGCGAAGGGGGCGAAGCCCTCGATCTGGCGGGAGAAGCTGGTGGCGAGGCTCTCAGGATTCAGCCCGCCCTCCGCAGCCACGAGGGCGGCGAGGCGGGCGCGGACGCCCTGGCGGAAGGCGGCGCTGTGACAGAGGCTCCAGAAAACATTCGCCGGACCGTCGGGCGCGGTCTGGATGCGCTCGCCCAGATTGCCCTGAATGCCGTCGGACTGGCGCAGGCCGAACTCGGCATCCCAGCTGATGAAATGGAAGCGGCCTCCGGCGGAAAGGATGAGGTAGTTCCGGTCGGGCCAGTCGAGGTTGGTCAGCCACCAGTTAAAAAGGATGTAGTCGGTGAGTTCCACGGCATCCGTCTTTTTCATGAGGGGCTCCCACTGGGCCTCGTCACTGACGCCGCTGGCGACGTTGCGCCGGGCGGCGAGGAGGGCCTGCTGCCAGGATTTCCACTCCGCCACCTCACCCAGGATGGGCTGGACGAGGAGGCTGGGACCGGCCTCGAGGAGGGCGTCCACGGGCGCATCGCCGAGCCAGGCTTCGCCCTTGTGCCGGGCGGCCCAAGCGCGGTCATTCTGCTCCACAGCCTCGTAGACACCCCAGTACAATCCATTGAGGAACAGATGGACGAACTTCCGGTTCAGCCACGGGTGGCCCTGCTCATGCAGCCAGGAATTGGCCCAGGCATCGGTGATGTATTTCGCGGAGCGGCGGTTCTGGCTCCAGAGGTCGGACACGGCCCACGAGTCCTGGGTGGGGTGGCGGAAGAGCACCTGGGAGCAGGCAAAGGAAGGCTGGCCAAAAACGGGGCCGAGGTCGGCATCGTGCACGGGAAAATCCACCCGCAGGCTGTGCTTGAGCGTGACATCGTGAAAGCGGCTCGACTCGCCCGAGACACGAAGCACGGCCTCCGATACGGTGGTGGTGCCGCCACCGGCGGTGACCTGGAGGGCGGCGGGCAGGCCGGTTTTTTTCGTAGTCTTCGAGTAAAGCCCCTCCGCGCCGAAGAGTCCGGTCTCCGAGGCGGCCAGAACGACGATGGGCGCCTTCGCCAGCATCTCGGCCCACGGGGCTTCACCTTTGACACCGAAGGGGATGGTGTACGTCATTTCACTGCCGCCGCCCTGGCTGCCATCCGTCACCGTCTCCGGCGCACCGGCGGGACGGGTCTGGGTGGCGATCTGGGCCGGGAAAACAAAGGCGGCGGTGATGACGGCGCTGGAGCGCTGGGCCTCGTCGATAATGGCCGCCCGG
>JANOBW010000315.1:0-3860 GCA_031411855.1 Opitutia bacterium | reverse complement strand
CACCTCGGCCTCGGCGCCAACCAGGAGAAAAACTGGAACCAGCCCATCACCCCCGGCCCGAACGAGACCGGCTTCGACAGCTCCTTCATCATGGCCGCCACCGGCGACCGCGTCCCCTGCGTTTACATGGCCAACGGCAAGGTCGTGAACCTCGACCCCGCCGACCCCATCGAGGTCTCCTACGAGCATCCCTTCCCCGGTCTGCCCACCGGCATCGCCGACCGGGCCAGCCTCGTGCTGGACTGGAGTTTCGGGCATAACATGGCCATCGTCAACGGGATCGGCCGCATCGGCTTCATGAGGGGCGGTGCCAAGGCCCTCTGGAAGGATGAGAACATGTGCGACGATTTCTCCGGCGCCGCCCTCAGGTTCATCCGCGAGTCCAAGGACAAACCCTTCTTCCTCTACTACGCGATGCACGACATCCATGTGCCCCGCGTGCCCAACGCCCGCTTCGCCGGCAAAAACCCCATGGGCCGCCGGGGCGACTCCATCCTTCAGGCCGACTGGCAGGTCGGCGAGGTCCTCCGCACCCTGGACGAACTGAAACTGGCCGACAACACCCTCGTCATCTTCACCAGCGACAACGGGCCCGTCGTGGACGACGGCTACCAGGACCAGGCCGTGGCCAAACTTGGCGACCACAAACCCGCCGGCCCCTTCCGCGGCGGCAAATACACCATCTTCGAGGGCGGCACCCGCATGCCCTGCGCCGCCCGGTGGCCCGCCCGCATCAAACCGGGCCAGACCACCGACGCCCTCGTCAGCCAGGTGGACTTCCCCCGCACCTTCGCCGCCCTCGCCGGGAAACCCGCCCCCGCCGGGGCCTTCCCCGACAGCCAGGACGTTTCCGCCGCCCTCACCGGCGAGTCCCCCACCGGCCGCGACCACATCGTCGAACACTCCGGCCGCCTCGCCCTCCGCGAAGGGAACTGGAAACTTATCCCCGGCAAAAAGGCCGGGAAAAAAGCCCCGGGCGAGGACGACAGCTCCGGCAACGCCCCCAACATCCAGCTCTACGATCTCGCCAAGGACCCTGGCGAAAAAACAAACGTTGCCGAACAAAACCCCGAGATCGTGACCCGACTGGGCAAACACCTGGAGCAGATCCGCGACCGCAACTGAGTCGGAGAGCCTCCCAAACGGCAACAGGAGTGCGGCCACTTCGGATAAGTCACCGTGTCGGCCTGGTTCCTACCGGACCCCTACCCAACAAAAAAATGCCCCGGAAACGCGGGTTTCCGAGCCATGGGAGTGGGAGAGGAAAAGGGGGAACGTCTCAGGGCTTAAATGCTTTCAGCTGTTCTTTGAAGAGGTGGACCTCTTCCGGTTTGAGATCACCCTCAAGATGGGGAAGTGTAGCCGCATCAGCCAAAAAGGTTGAAGCACTTTTTAACTGAAATTTGAGCAGCTCCCTTTGCTCCGTCGTGATGGTTTTAACCTTAACGCCAGCCCCCAGGGACCAAAAACACCTTGGCAGCGGGTGCTTTCGACTCATCATTTTCTAACCCCACCTCCCCGCCGTCAAACGTTGGTCGGACACATGATGTCCCGTTCGCCCCATCCCCCCTTACCCCTCCCGCATGAAAAATGCTGTTTCCCACCTCCGGGCCGTCCTCGCGGCTTATCTGTGCCTGATGGGACAGGCTTCCGCCGCCCTCATCGGCTACTGGACCTTTGACACGGATGCACCCCCTTCCTCCGGGACCACCGGCACCGTCCTTGATCTCTCGGGGAAAGGTTACAACGGCACCCTCAACGTCTCCGGCACCACACCCAACACACGCTACTCGACCACCGATGTGCCGCCCGAGCTGGCCGGGATCGCCGGGGCCAAATCACTGACCCTGGCCGGGGGAAACAACTGCGTGCAGATCGGCGCCGTGGGCAGCGCCGCCTCCAACACCGACTTTAACTTCACCGGCGGCCCCTTCACCATCAGCTTCTGGATGAAGGGCTGGCCGCAGACCGCCGACTTTCCCATCGTCTCCAAAAACGGCTCCACCGCCTCCGCCCAGGGCTGGCAAATCAAGCGCAGCAGTGTCGTGGCCAACACCACCGGGATGATGTCCACCACCCAGGGCCTTTCCAACGTGGACTTCGAACCGCCGGACACCGTCGGCGTCAACGCCTCCCTCGGCTCCGGGGTCACCCCGACCGGGCCCGGGCGCTGGACCCACGTCACCCTGACTTACGACAACACCGTCAAGACCGTCTATCTCAACGGCGTGCAGATCCGCTCCGTCAGCCCCACCGCCAACGGCAAGATCGCGGCCTCGACCGACCCGGTGGTCTTCGGCGCGCGCAGCGTGGCGGGTGTGCTGGGCGGCTACTCCGGCATCCAGCTCGACGATGTCGCCATCTTCAACCACGCGCTCACCGCCGCCGAGGTTTACTCGCTCTCCAAGGGCGCGGATCCCCGCACGGTTCCCGCCTCGGGCCGCACCGGCCTGCTCAACCGCATCTACCCCTGGGGCGTGGGCGAGCCCTGGGGCACCCCCGGTAACTTCGGGGTCCGCGCCCTGCGCGACGCCGAGGGGCCCAACACCGTCGGCGGCACCACCTTCAACAACCTCGGCGATCTCGCCTATGTGATGCGCAACAAAGCCACCATCACCCGTTTCGCGAACGACGCCTTCCTCGATGGCAGCTACCCCAAGATCTCCTTCCGCGACCCCGACAACTCGGGCGCCGCCGGGATTTACGCCGGACCCACCGCCCCGGTCGCGGTCCCGGCCGTCCCGCCCAACACGACGAGCTACTACCACACCATCCCCTGGAACATCGCGGGCAACGAGGACCATGGCATGCTCACGGCCACGGGCTGCATCCGCATCCCCCCCGGTGTGGCCGGGGCCGACAACAAGTGGACCTTCTTCCACGGCGGCGACGACGCCACCCAGCTCGTCATCTACAACAGCGTCTGGTCCTCCCGCTCCAACGCGAGCTCCCTCATCAGCGGCGAGGTTTCCGTCCATGGCGCCACAGGGAGCAACTCCAACGTCTTCAGCACCATCGTGTTGCCGCCCGGGGACTACAACGTCCGCCTCGACTACTTCGAAAAGACCGGCGGCGCCTGGGTCGAGCTCTGGGCCGCCCCCGGCACCCTCACCAGCATCACCGCCTCCACCCCGCCCACGCCCCGGACCGACGGCTGGAGGCTGGTCGGCGACACCGCCGCGGGTGGCCTCGCCCTCGTGGACCACGCCCCCCTGGTGGAGCTTTCCACCGACACCAACTTCATCATCGGCACCCCGCCCTCGCAGATCAAACTGACCTATGACCAGCGCTTCTGCGACAGCCCGGCCCTCACCAAAACCCGGGCCAGCGACGGCACCACCACCGTCCAGGCCCTGACCACGGGACACGGGGACATCGTCATCAGCCCGGCCCCGACGGAAACCACCACCTACACCCTGGCCGGGGTTCACGCCGGCAACAGCTCCACCAAGTCCGTCACGGTTTATGTCAACCAGCCCCCTGTCATCACCGCCTTCACCACGACCGACGACACCCTGGCCCCGACCTTTGGGGCGACCTTCAATGTCGCCACCATCGGCGCGACCTCCTGGTCCGTCAGCAACGGCGTCGGCTCGGTCACCACGACCACCGTCAACAGCGTCAGCACTGGCACCAAGGCTTTCACCATACCGCCTGGAACTGCTCCGGGAGTTTACACCTACACGCTCACGGCCGGAAACAGCGCCGGCACCACCACCGCCACCGTCCAGGTCACCGTCGCCCCCGCGCCCGCCATCGCCGCCTTCACCGCCACGGCCGGCCTCACCGGCTCGGAACCCGGGTCGCTCTACACCCTGCATTATGACGTGGCCGATGCCGACACCACCTCCCTCAGCCCC
>JANOBW010000314.1:0-9584 GCA_031411855.1 Opitutia bacterium | reverse complement strand
CCTAAATTGGAAAGAAAGGCAAATGAGCTTCTCGCGAGTTTTACATCTTGGACAAAATTAAAATTGGAATGGCTAAGAAATACAGAATATGACTTACACAAGAACAGACAAAGATTATATAAAGGCGCAATCAAACTCAAGATGTTGGAACGAGATGATCTTGTAATATCAAAACCCCCTGAATTTCTCAATGAAGCGCGTTTAACAGCAGCAGGGCTATGTTTATACTTGGCTGGATTGATCTTAAGTGCTCCTCAAAAGCGATCCGACGGTATCATTTATCCAAGGTTACTTATACTGGACGACATTCTACTAAGCTTAGACATGTCCAACCGCCAGCCCTTACTCGAATTATTAAAGAGCGATGATTTCAAAAACTGGCAGGTCCTTCTTTTGACTCACGACAGAGTTTGGTATGAAATAGCCAAAAGGCACTTGGGAGCCCCTAAATGGTGCCACTACGAGTTTTACACGGTAAGAGTGGGAGATTACGAGCATCCTATTACAAACAAAGATGAGGACCACTTGGACAAGGCGATTGAGTTTCTAATTCAAGGTCACCTCAAGCCCGCCGCTGTTCATGTCCGAACCAAGCTGGAAGAAGTGCTTAAAAAAGCATGTCAAGATTACAAAATCAAAATCGCATACTACATTAACCCTCGGGAGGTAAGCCTATCTATGCTTTGGGATGCCCTTCTTTCTCATCCAGTTGGAAAGTTGCCTCCCCAAAAGACTTTTACCAAAGATGGAGTTATCTATGAGTTTAGAAATCACACAATCCCAGATCGCCTTATAACCAATGAATTCCAAGCAAAAATAGAATGTAATCTTAGCTGGATTTTAAACCCCTTAAGCCACTCCGAATCCATCAACACTTACCGAGCAGAAGTAGAAAATGCCATATTCGATGTGGCAGAGTTAGAATACCGTCTGCAACAATCATTAATCCATCAAGAGTTTTTACTCACTTACGAACGAACGCAGATAATGTCACTGATTAAAACCCATGATCCCGATGCGGACAAGCCCGCTGGTGCCTAATGCTTGGTCTTAACAATCTCTAGGTTCTTCTACGCTTCTACCTTAAGGCAGCCCATCCCGCCATGATCCAACTTCCCAACACTGTTCCCATCAATATCACCCCTTGCCCGATCATCGAAGCGATTTTCGAGGCACGGTTTGTCAGCAGCCAGCCATGGACCAACATGCCGGGCCTGCTCTACGGAGCGATCCGCGAGCGCTATCCCAAGCAGGTAAAGCTGCCCTTGGCGCTGCTGCCCGAGGAAATGCGCGACCAAAGTCCCTCCTTCATGCACCTGCCGCTGCTCCAATTCATCGGAGAGAATTTCCTCATTCAACTTGGCCCCCGAATGGTCAGCCTAGTGACCAAACCACGTTCTTATCCCGGATGGGCTGCCGTCAGGAAAGAATTGGAATGGCTCATCACTAAAGTCAAAGAGGCAGGCTTTGTCCATGAGTCGGAACGCATCGGCGTCCGTTACATTGACTTTTTTCCCGGCGATGTCCTCCAGAATTTGCGCCTCAGTATGAGCCTGGACAACGAGCCCTTGCACGGAGCCCAAGTGGAGTTCTCCACAGCCTTGACCTTCGGTAAAGTGAAAACCCGCCTTCACATCACCAATGGTGCCATGGTGCAGCCGGAGGGCAGCCCTGAACCCGAATTCGGCTCGGTTTTGGACTTGGACGGATGGGTCGGCCCAAGTGACTCCGATCTCTTTGGCCATGGCCTGGAACGGTTTACCGAAGTCCATGAAACGGTAAAAAAACTGTTTTTTGCGTTGTTAAAGGAAACATATCTCAAACAACTGAACCCCACCTACCCATGATCCTTCACCTCCCGCCACCTCCTCCCTCCTCTTACCGGATGGTTGAAGAACTGCGCGAGCCGATGGCCACGGCCAGCGTTCAACGTGTCTCCGTGGATGACCTTCCCGTAGAGGAAGCCCTCTTAAGCAAGCTGGGTGCGCGTGGTTGGGGCCGCGTGCATCATTTCCGCAACCTCTACAACCGCCCCTGGGGGGAAAAGGGCAACGCCCCCGTCTCTCCTCGCGCCTTTGAGGCCTTGTCCCTTTTCATCACTGCCGCCACGTTTCCCGAAAAAAAGCTCCCCAGCGTCTTTTTGACCGATAACGGTGGCTTGGAATTGGTGTGGGAAGATGCCGCCGGAAAAAGCCGCCAAGTTGAGTTCAAGTCCGACGGAATCGAATACTACCTCGCTGCGACTGAGGAGGAAGGCTCCTGCGATCTGGATGGGCTGCCGGATTTGGTCCGCAAACTCACCACCTGATGCCGGTTGACCCCAGCGAGAACATCGTTCGGGCCATCTGCTCGGACAAATGGGACGGCGAACGCCTTTCCCCCAGTTTGTTCGTTGGCGAAAGAACATCCGTCAGCCGTCTGGCCCTCTTCTCACTGGAAGACCACTGGGACCTGTTTCGCGGCAACGTTCAAAAGCCGCCGGAAAGGATTTTGGAGATGATCGGCGAAATCAACGTGGGTCGTCTGCAAACTCTTGGCCAAGAGCAACAACCACCAGTGACTCTTACCGTTGAGCCCGATCCGATGGACTGGAATCACGCCCACGCCGAAATTCCGCAGAAAATCACCCGCGGCCTGGCCAACAAGATTTTGCCCGCGCTTCACTTGCATCGCCCTCACTCTTCGCAGCCGGCCTCATAAACCACCGGCGAATCAAGCGAGTTGTAGAAGTCGAAATCCGCGCGCTTCAAATCCGCCTCCAACTGCTCCGGCGTGACCGTGGCGAAGCAGGCTTCCATCTTGTCGCGAATGGCTTGGATGGGGCACGATTCATCGTGGAGTTGTTGGAGTTATGTCTTTGCAAAGCCAGCAAAGTCTAAACCGACTGGCACACAAGTTACATTACCCCAATGAAATCCTTCCTTAAGCCTACCGCCCACCTTCGAGTTTATGAACTCGTTCAAGAGGCGGGTTTGGATGTCAGCGCCTGGGCCAACTTCAAAGGTAAACATCCGGCCTCAAATCCCCAATACTCGTATGAATGGGCCTTTGTCGAAGATGATAGAGTCGCAGTCTGTTTGTGGCATGATGACATGCAGGAAAAGCTGGGAATTGTTTTCCAAGACCGAAACTATCGGACCTTGAAGAATACACGTCCGAGCTGGACTGCTTTGAAAGAAGCTCGCGCCCGCCGGATGGATGAGGCGATCCGATTAGCTTGGGAAAAGAAATTGCCGATCCGTGTTATCGTGGTGGACCCCAAAAACCCACCTCCACCAAGCACGATCAAACCCAACAGATGCCGCCTCCTCGACCCCGTGCCTTGGTTTGTCGCCTCCTACGACGATGATGGCAACTGCCGCCTCCAACGCCAAGAAGGGGAATTCCCTTCTTCACCTCAACAGGTTGCTGATGAACCAACCACCGAGAGAAACAGATTGGCCCGAATCTCCTTCAATTCCAGCGGTTGGCAACGCCCCACCGGGGAAGCGGGAGAACGTGAGTCAGACGAAACCTACAACGCCCAAAACAAGTTCGGTCACGAGGATTGGCTCTTTCGCTCTGATTGGCTACTGGACGGTTGGCGCTACTCTTTCCTCCAATGCCTGAATAGGAAGAACGAAACCTACATGGGCCAGCCACTCAACGTAACTCTTTATACCATCGAAGCTGATCAACGCAGGCGTTTGGTGGCGACAATCTACGACCTCGAAAGCCTCAGTAACCGGCAGGCGGAAGACGCTTTGCAGGCCTTTCGCGAAATAGGCTGGCTGAAAATCATGCAGGACCAAGTGAAGGAAATCGGTGGCAACCCCAAGGCTTTGGGTTCTCCCGAATGGGCTTCCCACGTGTTGAATATGCGCTTCCGCCTGGAAAACGTGGAAATTCACGGCCCCGATTCTTATCTTCCTGAAGACAAGTGGCTTAAAAACAACAGTCGCTACCAGAACCTCTTCAGGTTTCCCCAAGCAGACCGTGAGCGGTTTGAGAAAATCCACCAGGGCCGTCGAGGCACGCAGGAAACACCTGAAGCCAACCGTTTGTTTCGCCAAGGCACCAAACCCATCACCTACACGCCCGAGCACGCCCTCATGCAGGCGAAGCTTCTCGAAGAGCTTCGGGCCGAATATGGGAAAGAGCACGTATTACTTGAAGAGGACTTCGTGGACGCGCGCGTCGAAACCAACCAGGAGCTGATCTTCTTCGAGATCAAATCAGACCTCGATCCCCGTGCGGTCATCCGCCAGGCCCTAGGTCAAATCCTCGAATACGCCTACCATCCAATTCGCAAAGGTCGCAGGCCTGACCGCTTAGTCATTGTCGGCCGCAACGCCTTGAGCACAGGAGACAGCGCCTACCTGAAACTTCTAAGCACAGAGTTCAAACTCCCCCTATCTTACCGAGTTGTTAGCCTGTAAAAATTGAAATAAAAAGGAAAGGTAACAGCCAAAAAAGGGGCAGCGACTTTCACCGCTGCCCCTGTTGTCACCTCACCTAGTCCTTATTTGCGAGGACCGTTATCCCGACCACCACCGGACTTGTTACCGGTAGTGCTCGGATAGCCTGCTTTGCCCATGGATTCCTCCTTTCTGTGTGTTGGGGTTGTGGTTTGGATTTCCTGCACGGAATCCGTGCGGAAAGTGTGGAAAGAAGAGGCCGGGTGATGACCGCCTCCGGTTAAGAGACAGCGAAGGTGACCGAGATCGGGAAAACGGTATGTCCCACCCGACAAGGGAGCCAGCGGAGGCCCAGCGGTCCCTTGTTGCGGACTTTCACCGGGCACCTCCCGCCCTTGCCCCCAGAGCCTCAAGGATTCGCCTCAGGCTGGGGCTACGGTGCAGCCTCAGCACCTTCTTGCCATGCTAGCGGGCCAACTCGCCCAAGCATCGGCTATGCGAATGGCGCATAACGCCAAGCAAAACAACGATAAGGCAGGTCTCCGGCCTCGTCACCTGGGAGGTAAAGTCGGCCGGGCTTGGGTCTGTTTCACGAGTAGATACCCAGTCCACAGCCAAGTGTGAAAGTCCGCGCCTAAGCCGCTGAAGAGTTTCAGGGCGAACCAAACCGCCCACCACCACCACCTTCTGAAAAGTTTTCATGGGTCATGGGTTGGCCAGCCCGGCCCAGGACGTAAGAAAGCGACGTGAATCCCTCTGGGATTTGAGCCCGCAATTCTCCATCCCGAACCGTGGCCAGCCACTCGGGTTAGGTTTGGTCCGACTTCTTGGAATTTTTCGACTTAGACGGCGCTGGCTCACCATCCAAATAACAAAGGCGAAAACCGATCTTCTTACCCTTGTATTTGCCAGTGCTGTGAGGGGCAAAAAGGGGACGGAATCGCAGCCAGGAATTGCACAAGTTGCCGCGATCCAACGTGTTCAGGGCCGCCCCGACTTCGTCGAGCCACTCCCCGAAGTCTCCAGAAATAAGAAATTTCAGACCTGACGGCCCAATCTTCCAGACCAAAGCCTCAGGATCGTAGGTGAGGGTTCGGGCTTGAAAATCAGTATCCCACTTTGGCTCTTCCTTAGTCGCGACGTCCGGCTCGTTTTTACCGCTTGGCGACAGTTTTTTAAACTCCTCCCATTCCTCAGGAGTTAGCCTGCCTTCAGCGTGAAACTTTTCCTCCAATGCCATCCATTTCTCTGAAAACTTGGGCAACTCCAGATCGCAGAGTGACATGATCGAACGAGGGTCTGCGGCCTGCAAATTGACCGGTCCCAGCTCTTTCTCCGCGAGTTCAAGATACTCCACTTCGGTCAAGAGACGGACAGGCAAGCCCTTCTTCTTTTTGACCCAAGTCGCGTAAGCCTGGGCATCGAACCAGGTGACTGCGGCCGGAAGAGTCACGTCAGACTCCTGATTTACTGACTCCCAGGAATCCGGATTGGACTTGCCGGGTTTCAACTTGGCGCGTCTGGCACGGTATTTACCAAACTGTTCATCCGCCATGAATTCGCGGAAATCACCTACGCTGATAAGGTTGGAGATATTTAGCTTTCGCCCTCCCAGTTCGACTTGATGATAGTCAGGGACGAGTTTGGCGACTTGGAATTTATATTCGTATTTACCGCAGGCGGTCAGATAACTTTTCAACAGTTCATCAGGCTTGGGGATTCGTATCCCTTGCCCACCATTGGCATAGTAGTATTTCTCTGCTTCATGCCTATCCAACTCCAAGTTGCCACGATATTCATGATAGAGCCATCGCGGAAAGTGTTTAGCGTCACTTGAATTTGGGAGGTCATCATTATGGATGTAATCCTCAAAAACCTGATGCTCAAAAGGTTCGTCCCTTAGACCGGGGAAGACAAAGTCATAGGTTCCATTTGGACCCTTCAAGAAAATCAGCTTATCATTGAACTTGATGACCTCCGCCCAGCCCTCTTGGCGGCCCAAAATCCAATGGCGGAAAATTGTGGCCGCCTCCTCAAATTGCCGCTTTTGACGCGCAAAGGCTTCGTCTTTCAGAGAAAGAGGTTGATAGAGGAAAACTACGATTTTCAGGGCCGAATTACCATCGGTGCCGAAATCGAGGAGTTGGTCCCCAAGAAGATTGTTCACTGCCGCTGGGATCTGAAACCAGAGTGCCGCAACTGCCGAATCCCAAACTTTGGTGATGGCCGATTTGTCCACCCGTCCGCAGAGTTCTGCCATAGCGACTACCTCATCGAAGCGAATGCCTTCCTCAAGGGCGGTCGTGCCCCCCTTGTCCCACGGGTTTTGCCGGAACCACCGATTGTTCAAATCATACCAGTCCACATTGTGGCCGGTAAAGACCCTTTTGGGCAGGGGCTTTGACCCATCGAAAAGCCGATCCGACAATTGCCGGGGAGTGAGGTTCACCAAGCGAAATCCTTCACTAAGTATGGGAAGAGGGCGAATGAGGTCAGTTTTCGTCTCTAAGCCGTGGGACTTTTTGAAGGCATCAAGTTCCTCTTGGTGCTTGGCGACAAACTCCCCAAAGCCACCTGTGAAACCCAGCGATTTCACGATGTAGTTTTGTGCCGTAGTCAGCTCAAGGTTCTGCTTGTCCTTGAATTTCGTCGTGGCCAAGTAGGCCGCATTTTGAATCGCCTCCTCAGTCACGTCCGTGACGGGGGCGAGGTGAAATTTCTCAAAAGGGAGAAACTTCGCGTTGAGATTGTTTTGTTGTGTTAGATCGTTTGCGATCATGGGAATACGTTTCTGAGTGCTCCCCCTCGTATTGTTTTCAGAAACGTAATGCCGTGTCGTGCAATTATGCTAACAGGAGATCTCATGCTGTCCATTTGCCCGAGGGGCGTGGCTGGCCTCAACCTTGATCTTTCCCTAGCAAAACGACAAAATCACTTTAGACAAGCTTAAGTTCCTGGTCTCGAAACCACCTCACCCAAATACCCCTTGGAGCCCGTCCGCGTTCATCAGTATTCTTCGCTTGTGTTTTGCAGCCAGCAACTTGCGAACGAATTTCGGTCATCGTGTGGTGACCCCACCCGCACCATCCAAAGCGTGGGCGCGTCTGTCAGCAGTAGATTTGCCCCGGCTGCGGGTTGCGGGGAGACACCCCCAGGAAATTGCCCGGACCGAAAACCTGGGGCTCCGAGTTTTCCTTAAAAACTAAACATTCGATGTAGGAAAGAGTGGGAAGGCATGTTCAAAAGCAGCGGGAAGGCCGCGAGAAGGCCCCAGGCACCGCATACTGCAACAACCGCACAAAAACACGGAGAGGGGGCCTTCGCGCCCTCCAGGCGACTATTTCGAGTAAACATCCTTATGCTTCGGATCCCAATCCGATACCGAAACCTTGCGGTAGAGCTCCAAAGCCTTCTGCCCGTCTATCTTCTTATCATATTCAGCGCGAAAAATCTTTTCCCGAGTCAGATACTGAAAATTGTCAAAATCATCTCGAAGCTTGTATTGCTGAAAAGTAACCAGGTCGCTTGTTCCCTCGCAAATCTCCTGCTCACATTCAGGAATAATCAAAAAAATATTATCTAAAAATGTAGGCAACTGCCTCCATTCATAATGCCGAAACTTTCTTTCCTTTTTTTCAGAATAATCCCGAGGCTCATCCACAGCCTCCCAACCGTTTCTCCTTTCAGGATAGATTAAGGATATGCAATACATTTGAAAATAAGTTGGCCATAAATTTGCCGCCTGCATTCGTTTTCGAGTATCCAATAATTTGTTTTTTATTTTTTTAGGGAGCCCGGGCGAGTTATAGGTGAGAGACTTACCACTGAATTTCAGGATCAAATCAAAAAGGGCTTCCCACTGGGCCTGGGTCTTCCCCAGCCCGTCCACGGGGGAGGACCAATAGGAGGGGGCAGGGTCCGAGTTCACCTGGGAGGCTGGTTTACTCCGCGACTTTGCCTTGGCTGGCTTGTTTGCCTTGTAAGATTTGTCTTTAAGAGCCGTGGCTGTCCCCTCCTCCTGAGCGCTCTTGCGCGCGGTGGTGGTTCCCCTCTGCTCTTCTTTTTTCTCTTCTTCTTTTTGGATAGACGCGCGCGAGGGCGACGTTTTTGGCAAATTTTGGGGCATTTTTGACGACCCCCCTGTCATTTTTGACAACACGTCTGAATCCGCCGGGGTGTTAATTTTCTCACCTCCAGATGCAGGTCCGGCCACGTGACCGGGAAAGAAAACGGAGTCATTTTCGATTTCCGCTAGAACTTCAAAATAGCGCCGCTCCTCCTCATCAACCGTGATCGAAATTTCGCCGAGGGATTCAAGTTCTTCCAAGGCACGTTGCACCGAACGAGGTGTTTTGTTCATCATTTTGATGAGTGTTTTATTTTTCGGCCAACAAACACCGTCCGCATCACAATGACTCAATAAACTAAACAAAATCAGCCTCCCAGGGGTTCCAGATCGGCTGGCAATAACAGCTTTTCTCATAAATTCAAATGTGTTCTTTTTCATGGCTTAAGAGATAAAATATTAGTTACAAAACTTCTGAAATTTGAGTATAGATTACGATGCTAACCGCTGTATTCATCGTGAACGGGACGTAATAGGAGCCGAACAACTTGCCTGCACGTTGCGCAGGCAAAATTCCGTCCAGAAGCATGGTAAACTTGGCTTCGGTGGACATCACGAGAGCCGACAGGCCACGCCCAAATATAGGTCTATTCTTCCAGTGTGGGTTCAGGCCACGGCTAAGGTTCAAAACGGCCAAAACCCATCTGGGTAGGCGAAAGCCGCCCACTGGAAGTGGGAGGCTAAATTGAGCCGCAAGCCCGTCGTGCGGGCCGCTCCGGCTCACCGAAAATCAAACCTACCGCACCACCTACGAGTGGAACTCAATCCGCTCACTGCGGACGCTTGAATTCCCTCTTTGTCCCCAAAACAAAGCCACTCCAAGATCAATCTGGATGACTGGGCACAAAATGGCACAAACCCTGAACGCCAACAAGTTAAGTTAAGCGACAGGGAAAAGACCACAGAACAGGTCACGCTGCTCATGACATCAAAGAAAGTCCGTAAATCGTTCAGGGCAAGTAGGAAGCCGCAGCGCCGACTTTTTCCGAGAAGGGCCTCGCGGGAGGTCACAAAAAAACCACCCCCCCAACCAGTTTATCTCAATCCCACCCCCCTCGGGA
>JANOBW010000313.1:0-3473 GCA_031411855.1 Opitutia bacterium | reverse complement strand
TCGGGGCCGCGACCCGGGCGGGAAGGCCCAGCGGTGGGTGGGGGGGGGAGTCGCCATCCTCTCCCGCGTCGGCCAGCCATTGGGCGACCTGGTCGTCGGTGTAGATCGGCGGATCGTCACCGGCCGGCGCGCTCTCATCGCTGCCGACGGCTGCGGCGGGTGGCGGGGAGGTGGAGGCTCCGGTGGAGGCTCCGGTGGAGGCTCGAAGTCCGGCCAGGACTTTTTCATCCGGAATATGGAACGGGATGGCCGGTGGCGGCGGCGGTGCCCGTTCAGTTATTTTTTTTTTGCGCGGCGTCCGCTGAAGGTCCGCCGGCCAGGGCCGAGATTTCCTTGAGCAGCCCATCGAGGGCTCGGGCCCGGCCCGCTTCGGCGGCCCGGAAGATGGAAACCTCGAAATCCACCTTCTCATCAAGCCCGCTGGACATGCTCTGATGGCCTTCGCGGAGGGTGTCGAGGATGCGGAGGAGGGATTCGGTGGAAAGCGGGTGCCCGAGTTTGTCGGTTTGCCCGCCTTTGGCGATGGCCTCGAGAAGCACGCGGCGGAAGTAGTCCTGAAGGTCGCCCAGGGCGCGGTGCAGGTCGCGGCCCTCCTCGGTCATTTTTTCGCTCAGGGCAATGACGGCCCCGTGGTCGCAGCGGGCCACGTGGCGGGCCAGTTCGGCGACCTGGGAGGCGGAGACCAGGCCGAAGACATCAAGGACATCGGCTTCGGTGATGTTGCTGCCGCAGAAGGAGATGAGCTGGTCGAGGGTGCTCTGGGAGTCCCGCATGCCGCCCATGGCCAGGCGGGCGACGGAGTCGAGCGCGGCCGGTTCGGCGTTGATGCCCTCGGTCTTGCAGATGAGGGCGAGCTGCTTGGCGATGACCTCGTCGGCGATGGGCCGGAATTCGAGGCGCTGGCAGCGGGAGACGATGGTGGGAAGAACCTTGTGGGCGTCTGTCGTGGCGAAGATGAACTTCACGTGGGGCGGCGGTTCCTCCAGGGTTTTCAGCAGGGCGTTGAAAGCCTGGCCACTGAGCATGTGGACCTCGTCAATGATGTAGATCTTGTAGCGGCAGGCCACCGGAGCGTAGCGGCATTCCTCGCGCAGATCGCGGACCTGGTCCACGCTGTTGTTGGAGGCGGCATCTATCTCGATGACATCCATGCAGTTACCTTGCAGGATGGACTTGCAGATGGGGCTCTCGTTGTCCGTTTCCACGCTGGGGCCGTTCTCGCAGTTGAGGGACTTGGCGAAGAGCCGGGCCGTGGTGGTTTTGCCCGTTCCGCGCGGGCCGACAAACAGGTAGGCGTGGGCGATCCGGTTGAGCCTGATGGCGTTGGAAACCGTGCGCACGATATGGTCCTGCCCGACGACCTCGCTGAATTGCTTGGGTCGCCAGCGGCGGGCGATTACTTGGTAACCTTGTGCGGGTCCGTTGCTCATCCGGTGGGAGGAAGGCGTCAAGGTGGGGAAACCCTTCGCGAGGCCAAGGGAAAACGCAGAGAGGAACGAGAACGTCGAAGAGTATCACTTCTCAACGCAATTTTTACCGCAGAAAGGCGCAGATGAGCGCACAAAAAACGCAGGTAAGAACGGAGTCTCTTGCCTACGCCTCAGCGTTTCCACCCGCTGACCTTCCTTCGCTGACACTGGTGGCGAGATCGAGTGAAGAGTTCTGTTTCTTTTCTGCGCTCATCTGCGGTATGAAATGTATGGGCTTGAAAGCCTTCAAGGTGATGTTGGGCCGCATTTTACGGCTCTTGCGTTGGCGCGCGATGAGCGTTGGCTGGGTGTCATGAAATCCGCCTACGAACTCGCCATGGATCGCCTCTCCGCTTCCGAAGGGGCCGCCCCGAAACTGACTGTCGCGCAGAAGAAGCAGCTGGCCGAACTCGATCAGCGCCACAAGGCCGGGGTAGCCGAACTCGAAATCACCCTGGCTCCCCAGATCTCCGCCGCCCGGGCCGCCCGTGATGCCGACGCTATCGCCCTCCTCGAAAAGGAACTGCGCACCGGCAAGGCCCGCCTGGCCGATGAGTTGGAGGTTAAGAAGGAAAAAGTCCGGGCCGCGAAGAAGTGAACGGACACGTTTGAGTTTCCCCCGGGACCGTAAGCGTGTGGCAACTATTTCTTTGCTTTGAAAAACTGCCCGGTCATTCCTTTCCGCTAAACTGTTTTCTTTTCCACCCAGCCCTCCGCTTTTACCCCACCGATGCGCGACTATTTCCTCCGCCGTCTCCTACTCGTCCCTGTCACCCTTTTCGGCATCACCTTTCTGGTCTTCTCCATGACACGGTTTCTCCCGGGTGGGCCGGTGGACAAGCTTCAGGAACGAATGGCCATGGCGACGGAGGGACAGAAGGGTGCTGTCACACGCGGTGGGAATTCCAGTCTTAGCGCCGACCAACTGGACAGTCTCAAGGCGGACTTCTTTTTCGACAAACCCCTTCCCGTTGGCTACCTGATGTGGCTGGGTGTTTTGGAGAGGGAGGTGGACCGAACTTCGGTTGTTTTTGAGTCGGGCCAAAAGGAAAAGGAGGTCACCCTCATCCACTCCAACGGCAAGGAGTTCATCTCTGTCCAAGCCTGGGCGCGGATAGCCGAATCCGGGAGCTTTAGTCTTACTCCCAAGGACCCCACGATACCGATTCCGGAAGGCTGGTTTATCCGTGACAATTCCGTCAGTGAGGAGGACAAGGCGTTGGTCAAGGCCGATGGAAACATCCGTGCCCTGGCCCACCGCAAGGCTTTCAAGGGGGTCTTCCAATGGGAGTTCAACAACTCCAGCCTCTACGGAGACGACGTCTGGGAAATGATCAAGGCCCGCCTCCCCATCTCCCTGTTTTACGGATTGATCACCATCACTCTCACCTACGGTCTCTGCGTTCCCCTGGGCATTGTGAAGGCTCTCCGGCACCGCACCTTTGTGGACACCTTCAGTTCGCTGATCATCTTTTCCGGATACGCCATCCCGGGATATGTCCTCGCCCTCATCCTCCTTTTTACCCTTGGTTTTCGCTGGGAGTGGTTTCCCCAAGGCGGTTTCACTTCACCCAATTTTGCCGAACTCACTTTGGGTGGGAAACTTTTCGATCTGGCCCACCACGCCGTTTTGCCGGTGACGGCCTACATGGTGGGGGCCTTCGCCTTCGACACCATGCTGATGAAGAACAATCTGATGGACAACCTGGCGGCCGACTACGTGCGCACGGCGGTCGCCAAGGGGGCCAGTTTTCGCGCCTCCGTTCTGAACCATGCTCTGCGCAACTCCCTCATCCCCATCGCCTCCACTTTCGGCAACAACCTAGGGGCTATCATGGGAGGCTCCTTCCTCATCGAGTCCATTTTTGACATCAACGGCTTCGGCCTGCTGGGCCTGAACTCCATGATCGGCCGCGACTATCAGGTCGTCATGGCCATCATCTTCCTCTCCTCTTTTCTTTATCTGATCGGAAACATCCTCTCCGATCTCATCGTGGCGGTGCT
>JANOBW010000312.1:0-43594 GCA_031411855.1 Opitutia bacterium | reverse complement strand
CGCGGCAAATCCGCTTGACCTCAGGCCCCGCCGCCTGTTGAAGCGCCCGGAACCTCTCCGAGCGGGCGGGCCCTCGTCATGGACGACCAGAACGACTGGCAGTGGGCGTTGGTGAAGAGGGTGCCGCGGCTGGCAAGGCGGTCTATGTGGGGCGTCTGAACCTGGGGATGTCCGCCGAGGCAGCCGATCCAGTCGTTCTGGTCGTCAATGACGAGGAAGAGCACATTGGGCGGCGCGGTCGGCGTTTCGGCGGAGTGGAGCCAGGCGGGCGCGGCCAGAAACAGGAGGGCGAGAAACGGGGCGAAAGAGGGGAGGGTCATGGGGAGTTTTTGGGAAACCGGGGCCAGATGGCAGAGGGGGGCAAGCGCGCGCGGGTTCCCGGGGAGTGCGAGAAGGTCGGGCGGATCGGGAGGGTTCCTGGCGGTTGGCTGGCCTTTCCCCTGACCTTCACCCCGTGAGACCGATCCTGAAAAAGACGAAGGTGAGGTAGGTCCAAAACATGCTGAAGACGACATGCACCATCGTTTCAAACGCCTTACCCTTCCATAGTTCGGAGGAGTAACCGAAAAACTGAATCAGCAGCCGGGCCAGCCAGAAGACCCCCATGCCCACGCAGATGCGGCGGCCCAGGGAAGTTCCTGTGAGCTCGGTGGATGAGGTCAGGCACAGGAGTCCCATGAGCAGGACCATCAGGGCGATGAAGAAGGTGTGGACGACCATGATCTCGCGGTTGATCAGGCTCAGCCGGGCCAGTTCCTCCTTCCAGTGGAACCGTTTGGGAAAGACCACGTGCATGAGGGCCAGGAGGATCAGCAGCGCACCGATGACCTTAAGATGAGTCTCCATGTTTTTCCAAAAGAAAGGTGGTGAGAAAGGGGTTCGGCTTGGTTTCCCTCACGATATGGAATCCCGCCTCCGCAAAGGTTTTCAGCCATGTGGCGCGGGGAAGAAAGTGAAAGGCCCCGACACTGTAGGCGAGGAAGTTGGCGGTGTCGCGGAGGTGTTCGGTGACGATGACGCGGCCCGAGGGTTTCAAGGCCCGTCCCACCTCCCGGAAGAACCGGGCGCGTTCGGCGTCATCCCTGATTTCGTGGGCGGCCAGGAGGAGAAACACGGTGTCCTGAGTCGAGGTGTCGAGGGGCAGTTCGGAGGTCCGGACCGGCAGGGTGCCTGGGTAAGGGGCGCTCACTTTTCGGGCCCGCCGGATGGAAACCTCCGTGTGGGTCCTCGGATCGTAAAAGTCCAAAACCCTGAGGCGCGCCCCCGGATACCGCCGGACCAGGAGATGGCTGCTTTCGTCAAAACCGGCGTGAATGTTGACGATCTCCGCCGGCGGTGCGGGGAGAAGCTCCGCCATCCATCCGAAGTCATAAAAGCCCGAGAGATCATACACATAGGCGGAAACCGCCAGGGAGGTCAGGGTCACACCGGACACCCCGAGGAAAAGGAGGCAGGCCGCGACGCGCAGCGCCCCCTCGCCGGAGGCGCAACCCCACAGCAGGATCACACCCGCCGCGGCCGCGAGGGCGTAAAAGTGCCAGTTGAACCGGACGATGTTGCGCACCCCTTCGAAAGGTTGTCTCAGCCGTTCCATGTCTCGAGCCGTCCCTTCTTCCAGTGGTAGGGTATCTTGCTGATCACAAAGGCGTTGGCTAGGACGGCCCCCCTGAGGTCCAAGGAATTCAAAAAGGGGATGTGATGGCTGAGAACCTCGACTGGTTTTGGCTTCCAGCTCTCCCGCACCCCCTCGATGGTCAGAACCTGCCGGCTGGCGGGCAGGTAGCTGAAGGTGAAGGGCATGGGACCGGCAAAACGCCTGGCCTCGGTCCAGTTGTGAAAGGGTGAGTTTTCGGGGAGTTTCGCCTCCTCCGGGCCGGTGTTGACCTCAACGAGAAACCCGGTCCGTGGTGATTCGACCCGCAGCCCCTGGGCGGTTTTGGTCTGCCGGATGTCGGTGGTGGCATAGCTGTATTGGGTGAAAACGTTGCCCAGCCACTCCATGCGTTTGCGGTTCGTTTCGGACCTGATGATGTAAAGGCCCCGCAGGCGTTTCCCTGCCGCCGTGGTGTGGCGCACGAAAATCCGGTAGCCGATCAGGATGAAATCGCTGCCCAGAAAACGGGGAAAACCGCTGGGACGCAGACCCTTCGTCTCCACCAGGGCGACCGCGACAAAGGCCCATTTGTCCTCAAAGAGATCGGGTTCCAGGCAGGGCGGAAGCATGTCGCGTATCTCGGCTTGGGGAACCGCGAAGGCCAGCACCACGGAATGCTCGAAATAGGCATCAACAGGGAACGGATGGGTCTTGAGGGCGGCAAACATGTCAGGGCTCGGAACGGCGGGGAGGAGGCGGCCGGACCGAGTGGATATAGACAAAAACCATAAAGGCGCCGGCCACGAGAAGATTGATCCGGCCGAACAGCAGAAGGTCCGGGGCGAGCCAGAATTCCAAGAGGTTCATGCTGGCGACGAGAAGAATCTGAACCCAGCCGGCCAGCCGCGCCCGGCACCTGCTGGCGACCCAGACCGCGATGAGGATTTCCCCCAAACCAATGGCCTTGGTCAGAAGCGCGCCGTCTTCGAGCCTCAGCACCCTTTCGACGATCATCTCATGCCGCGGCACCAATCCCAAAACTTTGCAGAACAGGCCGTTCACCAACCAGACGCCGGCGATGAGCCAGCGCGCCAAAGTATGGGTGGGAAACAGTTTGCTCACAAAAAGAGGCTCCGGAACTCCTCTCACCCCTTCAGCGCGGCCTTGAGGATCTGCTCGACGGTGGCGTCGGCGGGGAGGGTGGGGAGGACTTTGCGGAGGGCCTTGTCGGCCTCAGGGGCCTTGTAGCCGAGGGCCACGAGGGCGGAGAGGGCGTCGGCCGCGCGCTGGTCGGCGGAATCGGCGGCGACCACGGGCAGGGCCGAGCCGGGGCGGGGCAGGGGGGCGTCGGCCGGGGCCAGGCTGGGGCCGAACTTGTCCTTGAGTTCCAAGAGGATGCGTTCGGCGGTCTTTTTGCCGATGCCGGGGCACTGGGAGAGGAGGCGGGCGTCGCCCGCGACCACGGCGGCGCGGAAGCTGGTGGGGGAAAGGTGGCTGAGGATGTTGAGAGCGATCTTCGGGCCGATGCCGCCGACCTTGTCTATGAGCAGGCGGAAGAGGTCACGCTCGTCGCGGGTGGCGAAGCCAAAGAGCAGTTGGTCGTCCTCGCGGTAGATGCTCTGGGTGAGAAGGCGCACTTCCTGGCCGACGTTGGGCAGGCGCTCGGCCGTGGTCACCGGGATGTGGACCAGATAACCGACGCCGTGACAGTCCACCACGCAGGTCAGGGGGGTGGACTCGACGAGGCGGCCGGTGAGTTGGACGATCATTTTTGGGAATTAAAAATTAAAGATTAAAAATTAAAAATTGGTGCCGCCTGCGGCCCGATTTTTATGGAGTTGGTTTGGGATGACTCTGCCTCGCCATTTTTAATCTTTAATTTTGAATTTTTAATTGGTCTCGATCCGGCCAAGCCGGTCGAGACCCAAAACCTCCTCCATGCCATAGACTTGCGGTTTACGGCCCACGACCCAGACGGCGGCCCTCAGGGCGCCTTGGGCGAAGATGCGGCGGTCGGTGGCGCGGTGGGTGAGCTCGACGCGTTCGCCGAGACCGCAGAAATAAACGGTGTGTTCGCCGACGATGTCGCCGCCGCGCACGGCGTGGACGCCGATCTCGGCGGTGGGGCGTTCGCCGACGAGGCCCTGGCGGCCGTGTTTCTCCTGCTCGCGGGTCAGGCCGCGGACCTCGCGGATCACGTCCACGAGGCGTTCGGCCGTGCCGCTGGGGGAGTCTTTTTTCAGGCGGTGGTGCAGCTCAACGACTTCGGGATCGTAAGAATCACCGAGGACGGAGGCGGCGAGGCGGGTCAGGGCGTTGAGGAGGTTCACGCCGACGGAGTAGTTTCCGGCCCAGACGATGGGGATGGTGGCGGCCTGGGCGCGGATGGTGGCGCGGTCGGCGTCGGAGTGGCCGGTCGTGCCGATGACGAGGGGTTTGCCGGCGTTGGCGCAGAGGACGGCCAGGGGCGCGGTCGCGGCCTGGAAGGAGAAGTCTATGACCACGTCGCAGTTGGCAAGATGGTCGGCGGGGGTGTCGCCCTGGTCGCAGGCGGCGGCGATGACGGCCCCGGCGGCGGGGGCGGCGGCGATGATGGCCTGGCCCATGCGGCCACGGGCACCGACGAGAAGAACGCGGAGGGACATGGCGGCAGGTTTCAGAGGCCGAGATCGCGGAGGACCTGGAGGAGTTTCGCCTCGGTGGCGGCCTCCATGGGGGTGAGCGGGAGGCGGACCTCGGCGGAGGCGATGCGGCCGGCGCGGTGCAGGGCAAACTTGGTCGGCACGGGGTTGGGCTCGATGAAGAGCGCACCGAAGAGGCGGTGGTAGCGCTTGGCGAAACGAGTCGCGGTGGCGTAGTCGTTGTTGAGGGCGGCGGCGGTCATTTTGACCATGTCGCCGGCAATGAAGTTGGAGGCCACGCTGACGATGCCGGTGGCACCCAGGCTCATGAAAGGGAGGGTGAGGCTGTCGTCGCCGCACATGACATCGAAGGCGAGGCCCTCGGCGGCGTCCACCAGGGCGGCGGCGCGGGCGCAGGAACCGCCTGCTTCCTTGATGCCTTTGACGTGCGGGAAGGCCTTGGCGAGGCGGATGGAGGTGTCCACCCCGATCTCAATGCCGCAGCGGCCCGGGATGGAGTAGAGCATGACGGGCTTGGGCGAGGCCTCGGCCAGCACGCTGAAGTGGCGGTAAAGGCCTTCCTGGCTGGGCTTGTTGTAATAGGGGGCGACGACCAACATGCCGTCCACGCCGGCCTGGTCGGCCTGCTGCGTCAGTTCCAGGGCCTCGTAGGTGGCGTTGGAGCCGGTGCCGGCCAGGACCTTGATCCGGCCGCGGGCGAACTCGACGGTCTTGGCGATGACCTCGACGTGCTCCTTCATGCAGAGCGTGGGGGACTCGCCGGTGGTGCCGACGGCGACGACGCCCGCGACGCCCGCAGCCACCTGTTCCTCAACGAGTTTGGCCAGGTCGGCATAGTTGACCTTGTCCTTCAGGAACGGAGTGACCAGGGCGGTGTAAACGCCGGAGAAGTGAGGAGTGCGCGCGGACATTTGAGGAAAGGTTCGTGTCTGTGAAGGATTGGGAGGTTTATCAATGACGAATGTGGGGCGGGAAAACACCGGGGCGGGGGCGCTGGTGTTCCCCCGGGCATGGTCTTGGCAAATGGCTCCCTGGGTTGACGAAAAAGACCAGCCTTCCGTCCAAAAATGCCCTTTCGCAGAAGGGGTGAGCCGTTGGGGAATGGCGAAGCACGGACGAGGACGGAATCCGAAGGGACGAAACACCGGATGGTGTCGGCAAGCCATGGCGCATGTCGCTGCTGCCTGGGCCTAAAGCGCGGTTCCTATGTCCGTCTTTCATTCAAACAATGAAATACTATCTCTTTTGTTCATGGATGGTCCGGAAGTTTTGGCACATGCCACGCATGGGGCTGGCATGAAGCAGAATTCCTCCACCTCCCTTGCCAAAGCCTCCCCGCGCCGGGTTCCCACCTGGGTCGTCCACAGTTTTCTCACCCTGGTGATCCTTCTCGGGGCCAGCGGCATCGTCGGTTACACCCGCGACCTCACCCTCGCGACCGAGATCAACAACAAGCGTATCAATCTGGCCGGCCGCCAGCGGGCGCTCAGCCAGCGGATGACCAAGGCGCTGCTGGCTTACGACCGTGACACCCGCGCCCAGGTGCCGGCCGAAGCCGCCCTCGGCGAGCTCCGGAAGATCTCCGGCATCTTCAACGCCGTCCTCCACGGCTTCGAGGTCGGCGGACCCGTTCCCGGCACCGACGGCAAGGAGTTCCTGATGCCAGCCGTGGCCGATACCGACGAGAAACGCATCATCCGCGACGCCTTGGAACTCTGGCTGCCGCTCCACGACCGCCTGCAGGATGTCACCTCTGGCAAAGCTTCGCCCGAGGAGGTCACGGCCGCCGTGGACATGGCCCGGGCGCGCAACGTCCTCATTTTCGACCTGATGAACGAGCTGACCAACCGCACCGAGGTCACCGCCCAGGCCAGCATCGCCGCCGCCTCCGGCCCGCGCAACGCCCTCATCGCCCTCGTCAGTGTCGCCGCCTTCCTCATCCCCGGCTTCCATCTCTGGAGGAAGTCGCGCGACCAGGGGGCCCGGGCCGCCGGGGCCCTCGCCTCGTTGGAAACCACCTACGGCCAGCTCTCCAGCCAGAGCGCGGCCCTGGCCAGCTCCAAGGCCGAGACCGACCGGATCATGGAGACGGTCCAGGAAGGCCTCTTCCTTATTGATGCCAACGGCATCATCGGCGGGCACCACTCCCGCGAGGTCCTCACCATTTTCCGCCAGGAGCAGATCGCCGGGATGAGCCTGATGAACCTCCTTCAGAGGCTGCTCAGCGAGAAGATGTTCAACACCACGAAGGACTACCTTGGTCTGCTGTTTGACGGTGCCCGCAAGGAGCGGACCGTGCTCCGGGTCAACCCGCTGACGGACATCGAGGTGAACTTTCCCAACCCCGCCGGCGGTTTCCTCCACCGCTACCTGGGCTTCAGTTTCCGCCGCATCATGGACGGCGACCGGGTGGCCCGGGTCTTCGTCGCCGTGCGGGACATCACCGCCCAGATCGAGCTCGAGAAAAAGCTGCGCGAGGCGGAGAAGAACAAG
Organism: Opitutia bacterium; assembly: GCA_031411855.1. Classification (GTDB taxonomy): domain Bacteria; phylum Verrucomicrobiota; class Verrucomicrobiia; order Opitutales; family JANOBW01; genus JANOBW01. The sequence continues at coordinate 36,865 of JANOBW010000312.1, read as the reverse complement.
GACCGCCAGCTCGACATCCTCCTCGGCATCATCCATGTGGCCCCGGCCGACCTGGAGGCCTTCACCACCCTGGTGGAGAACGAGTTGGAGACGGTGAACCGCACCCTCCGGGCCGAGGACTTCGCCGTCGCCACGGGCAGCCAGACCGAACTCTTCCGCGAGCGCCTCCGCGCCGTTTTCCGCTCCCTCCACAACATCAAGGGCAACGCCGCCCTCCTCCAGCTCGCCTACTTTCAAAAGACGGCCCATGCCTTCGAGACCAAGCTGGGCGAACTCCTGGAACGGCCCACCCTGGGCGGGGACGACTTTCTCGCCGTGGTCGTGGCCCAGGCCGGACTGCGTGCCGATCTGGCTGATCTCCAGGATCTTCGGGGAAAACTGGGCGGACTGCGCGCCGCGCCGGCGCCGGCCGTGGCCGCTCCCGGGACGCCCGCCGCCCCGGCCGGGTCCCCCCTGGCCGCCCAGCTCCGCCAGCTGGTCGCCGACACGGCCAACGACCTCGACAAATCCGCGCGCCTGGTGGTGGACGATTACGCCGTCCACACCGTCGCGGCCGAACACTCCGACCTGGTGCGCGACGTCCTGGTCCAGCTGGCCCGCAACTCGCTGGCCCACAGCATCGAGTCCAGCTCCGCCCGCGTCGCTTCCGGCAAACCCGCCGTCGCCACGCTGACCATCCGGGCCCTGCCGCCCTCGGCGGACGGGTTGATCGGCCTATGCGTCCGGGACGACGGCCGGGGGCTCGACCTCGACGCCATCCGCATCCGGGCCGAGGCCACCGGCCTGATCCGGACCGGGGCCAGGGTTTCCTCCTCCGACCTGGTGCGCTGCATCTTCTCCCCCGGCTTCAGCACCGCCGCGGTGCCCGGCCTTCATTCCGGACGCGGCATGGGCATGGACCTGATCAAGACGAAGGTGGTGGATGAGGCCGGCGGGGCCATCGAGGTCCACAGCACGCCCGGCCAGTTCTGCGAATTCCACATCTACCTTCCGACCTCCGCCCTTTCCCCCGCCGCCGCATGAAACTCCTCATTGTTGACGACTCCCTCATCATGCGGCGCGCCATCGAGCGCTGCGTCAGCACCCACCGCTTTGAGGAGATCCGGGTGGCCATCAACGGCCGCCAGGCCGTGGAGGAGTTTGCCCGTTTCCGGCCCGACCTGGTGACGATGGACATCACCATGCCCGAGATGGACGGCCTCACCGCCGTGGAGCTCATCCTCAAGACCAACCCGCGCGCCATCATCCTCGTCGTTTCGGCCCTGGCCGACAAAGCCACCGCCGTCGAGGCCATCAAACGCGGCGCCTCTGGCTTTCTGCTCAAACCCATCACGATTGAAAGCATCCAGGAGGCCCTGGAAGACGCCATCGCCCCCTGAACCACCCCACCCCATGGAAGAAAACATCCTGAAGATTTTCGCCCTCAGCGTGACCCGCTACTTCGACACCGTGGCCGAAGGGGGGGCCACGCTGGCACCGCCCTATCTTGGGGCCGACGGCGAGGCCCTCGGCCTCGGGTTTTCCGCCGTCATCGGCATCACCGGGGCCTACCGGGGCAACATTTACTACACCGCCCCGCGGCGTAAACTCCACGCGCTGCTGCCCCATCTGGGGGAGACGGCGGCGGACGACCGGCTGTGCGCCTCGCTGGTCGGGGAGATCGCCAACACCATCTCCGGCAACGCCCGCGAGCATCTGGGCCGGGGCTTCATGATCTCCACGCCTTTCATCCTGGAGGGCAGCGACATCGCGGTCCGCACGACCAAGGACATTCCCTGTTACATCCTTCCCATCACCTGGCAGGGCCATCCCTCGCGGGTCCTCGTCTCCCTCCAAAAATCGCCCGACACCCCATGATCCCCGCCCATCAGCCCGAGCGAGAATTCGCCCTTTTCCTTGGATTTGTGACTCACTATTTCGAGTCCGTCACCGGCACCTCCCCGTCCTTTCACCCCCCCCTGCTGGAAACCTCCCTGCCGGCCCAGTTGGACTACACCGGCTACCTGCCGGTGACGGGCCGGCTCAACGGCTGGGTCGGCCTCAGCCTTTCCTCCCCGCTGCTCTGCCACCTGCTCCGCCATCTCGGCGAGGAGGAGCATGACCACGCGGCCCAGCTCGATCTCGTCAGCGAGATGGCGGGCAGCATCACGAGCCATGCCCGGGAGCATTTTGGCGAACGCCTGCTCCTCCAGCCTCCCCTGGTGTCCACCGCCGAGGAGTTTCCCGAGGAGCTGGTTCCCCCGCCCCTGTTTTTCCGCCTCCCCTTTGCCTGGTCCGGTGAGCAGGCCTACCTGCTTGTCGCCCTCCACCTCTGATCCTGCCACCATGAGCACCGCCATTCCCGACCGCTACCTCCGCACCGACGATTTTGCCAGCCGCGTGGAGGGGCTCACCTTCCCTCCGGAAGTGTGGGCTGTCTTCGCCCATCTGGAGCAGCCCCGAGCTTCCGCCGAACTTGTCTCCGCCCTTGGTTTCGAGGAGGGCCTCGTCGAGGCCGCCTTCCAGCTGCTGCTGGACCACAAGCTGGTCCGCAAACACGTCCTGAGCTGGCGCGATTTCGCCGGATCGGCCCAGGTTTCCTCCGTTCCGGTTGCCACTGCGCCACCACCGGCACCTCAGCCCCCGGTCCGGGATGTGCCGGTCATCCCGCCGTCCCCGCCAAAAGTCGCCACCGGTCCGTTATCCTCATCCGCACCGATCAGTTACCGGTGGGCCGCGGCGCTTCCGGCGAGACTCCGGAACACCGCCACCGTCAGTCTGAGGGTGGTCTCTTCCGGCGGCAGTTCCACCCCGCTTCCCGCCCGTTCCCCGGGGGCCAGCCGCTGGCGCCTGCTGCCTGTCCTTGATCTCATCCGCGCCAAGGCCGGAGGCGGGCTGGCCGGTCAACTTCTGATCTACCGTGTGTTTCTCCATGTCCCCGCCGAACTCATGAGGGCTGGCGGCCTCCACTCCATCAGTCTGGTGGACGAACACCTGGTGGTGAACCACCCGCGGCTGCGGGACGCGATCGCCACGGCGGCCCGCAGCCAGGCCCAGATCGAGGTCGCCCATCTTCTGTCCGCCTGAGCCCCTGCGGAGTCCAACGAAACGTGTATGGGACTCCTGAATAACTAAGTGTTAAGTCATTCGCTTGGAACCTGTTGCATTCCCAGTGTTTTGGCCTGTTTGCCGAGGCGGCAGAGGCGGTTGGCCTGGGCTTGGGGCGTCGGGGCGAAGGCCTTCCTCGTCGTAGTCCTGCCCCGTCGTGATCAGGGTGTAGAGGATGCGGGCCGTCAGCGCTCCCCGCTGAGTGAGAGGGGAAGCTTTGGCTCGCGTTGCGGCGGGAGTTTTTTTGGCTGAACCCATGACCGAGACCGAACCGACATTGGCACCAGACCCCATTGCCCCTCTGCGAAGGCCTTTTCCGTGTCGGCTCTGGCTGGGGCCGTTGCTGGTGGCCAACCGTTGTAGAGCGGGCTCTCGAAATAAAATAGCGGCGGGTTACCATTATTTTGAAATCGGCTTCCGCCTTGTCCTCAGTTCGGCCCTCTGAGTGAGAAGAACCTGATTTCAAATTTCAGATGGCAGAAGCCGAGGATCACTTCAGCCCCCCGGTTCAGGCCTTGCCGAGTTCCTTTTCCAGCTCGGTCATGTATTTCTCCAACTGGCTGTCGGGCTTGGGTTTGAGTTTGCGTCGGGCGGTGCGGACGGCGTCGAGGGCGGCCTTGTTTTCCTTCTGCTTCTGGAGAAAGGCGACGAAGGGTTCGGTGAGGGTGTCCCAGGCGGCGGTGCCGGCGTCATCGAAGTAAAGCATGAGGCTGTTGTATTCGCGGCGGATGTCGCCGGTGAGGGAGCCGCGCTCCATCATCTGCCGGAGGCGTTTGCCGGCCTGGTCGAGGGCGAGGTCGGGACGTGCCTCCACATAGCGCCGCATGAGGCGCTGGCGCATTTTGGCGGCCCCTTCGGCGTCCCCGCGTTTTTCCATGCTGTCGGCCAGTTGGGAGCGGTATTCGGCCTCCAGGTCGGCATAGCGGGTGAGGGCGGTGGCGGCGGCCTCCAGCACGGGTTCGATCTGCTGCGGGGTGGCCTTGGCCTCCTGATAGACGCGGACGAGATCGCCCCAGGCGGAGGCGTTGCGTTTTTCGGCGTCCACCGAGGCGCGGTAGGCGATGGCGGCGGATTTGGAATCCTTGAGTTTGCTCTCGAAAACATCGCCCATGAGGTTGGCGACCATGGACTCGCGGTAGCGCGGGGCCTCAAAGAAACGTTCGGCCAGATAGGCGAGATCCCAGTCCGAGCTTTGGCGCCAGTTCTGCGGGTCGTAACCGTGGCCGACGGCGTATTTGTGCTCGGCGTAGCGGCCCACGTTCATGTTCCACTTGCCGGGTTTCTCCTGATAGGCGACCCAGGCGTGGTAGCCATCCTGCCCTCCGCCGCAAAAGATGACGGCCGGGACACCCAAACCCTTGCTGATCTGGGACATGTAATAGGCCTGGTCCACGCAGATGCCGCCTTTTTTGGCGATGTCCTCCAGGCCGTAGGTTTCGTAGGGCCAGGAGTAAACGCCGGTATCGGCCCGGGGGTGGTCGTATTTGATCGAGCTGTAGAGGCCCGGCAGGCGGGAACGGTTGCCGAACCTCTGCTGCGCCTCGGTGATTTCCGCAAAGGAGGGGGCGATGTCCACGACGTAGATCAGCTCCCTGACCTCCATCTTGGCGGGGTTTTCCAGGAGGCGTCCCTTGGTCTGCGAGCTGACGAAAAAGCGAAACACTTCCAAAGGATCCTTGGGGGCGCGGGAAAGGGCGGTGGTGGAAACCTGGCTGTGAGGCCATCCCTTGGGAGGACTTTGGTCGTAAACGAAGGAAACGGCCAGGGCCAGGTTGAGGTAGGTGCAGAACTGCTGCGGTTCGGCCTTGCTGATGGAACCGAGGATGGCGGCCACTTCTGATTTTTTGTCACCCGGGGTGATGTTTCCCACAAACGCCGCCATCCAGTCGGGGCGCTGAAGGAACTGGGTGGTGAGCAGGGGGGGCAGCGGCGAACCCTGCTGGCGGGCAAACTCCGCCCAGCGCGCGGCCACCACCCAGGAGCCCGCCTCGTCCCATTTGCCTGCCTTCCACAAGGTAGCGGCCTTTTGATAGATGGTGTCGAGGGAGGTCCCGTTCGGATCGGCCAGGGCCTTGACATCCTCGGCGGTGAGCACGGCGGGAAATCCCGCCGGGGACATCCTGGCTCCCGGCGCGGGTGCCGGTGGCAGGCCGGTGGGAGAGTCGGCGGCCGGGGCGTGTGAGGCCAGGGTCGCAATACTGGTTAAAATCAGGGCAGGGCGGAAAAACATGGCAGGTTAGGCGCGGGTGGTCGTTGGGTTAACTCATGAATGCGGTCCCGTGCCAAGTGTGAAACCTGACGTTTGGCCGAGGGTTACCGCAAACCTGGCGTTTCCCTGAAGTTATATCAACGGACCGACAGAGTCCCCGGAGTTTCCGCCTAAACGCCGGATAACATGCGAAAGGCATTTTATGCCCTTGAAGGGCCGAGTGCCTCAGTAGGTGATGGCGATGCGGGCGAAGGCCTTGCCGCTGACGGGGGTGGAAAAGGTGATGCCCACCGTTTCCGTGCCGTCTCCATTGGGAGTGATGGTCTGGGTGTAATGTGTGTTCAAAACCGCAGGGGTCCACCCGGTGTCGCCGGTCACGAGTTCCACGTTGTTTTTGTATTCCACGGCGTAGGTCACCCCGGAAACTCCTCCTGTGGGCCGCTTGTAGCTCATTTTCAGGGCTCCCGCGCTGACGGTGGAGGTGGGAAGCCGGGAGGGGCCGTTGGAAACCTTGGCCTGGGTGCCGAAGGCAAACTCCAGGAAGTTGCGGATGCCATCGCCATCGGGATCGGCATTGTCTCCCCAGACCGTGGCCTGAAGGGCGGGATTGTTGAGTTCGAGGGAGGTGAACTGGCCGCTCCGCCAGGTGGAGATCGGGGCCACGGTGATGTTGGCCAGGGTGATCCGGGGGATGTTGCTTACGACCGTTTTGGTTCCAAGGACGGGAGTGCCGGTGTTGAGCTTAAGTTGTTTCACATCAGCTCCACTACCGCCGGTCAGGGTCCACGTCGGTGAGGTGAAAAGCGCCTGTTGCGTGGGGGTGGTGGTGGTGGGGTTGGTGTTGAGGAGCCACTGGTAAACCTGTTTGCCCGCGTCGGCCGCCGAGGTGGTGTAGCTGCCGGAGTAGGTGGGGAAACCTCCCGAATTGGTGATGGTTACCCGGCTGAGTTCAGTGAAGTTTCCCACCGAATTGGCGTAAGTGGTGGTGCTGGTGGGCGGGGTCGTGAAGGTTCCCAGGATCACCACGGAGCCAAAAGCGTAGGTGGTTCCATTCGAAAGGTAGATGTCATCATCAACCGAGGCAAAACCAGTCGAGCCCGCGAAAAGACAAGGGGAGGTGCAGCAAATGATGCCACAAATGACATTTTTATTCATAAAAGGGAGTCTCTGGTAGGGGAAGAGGTGAGGTTTTGCATGTTTACTAATTTTCCGGGGCCAAGGTCAAGTGCCGCTCTCTGACTTGTTGGTAGGAGATGTCACCCAAAAGTGACCCTCGGGATATGGTTTTGCCCCGTCACAGGAGTCCCGGGCTTGCGTGGCAGTTCAGGCTGGGACTCTCTCCCTTCATGCCTGCCTTGCCCGTGACGTGCCCGCTGCTGGCTCCCAAGAGTGGAGGCGGACTCTGCTGGCATGGCGACTCGCCCGAGCCGGGGGGGGAACATTTGCCGGGAGCCTGGTTGTCGCGGCTGGGTTCTGCTTTCGCCCGCTCCACCGGCGAGGGATTGTTGGAGTTGTCCCGGCCGGCCCCGGGGGCTTTGCCGGTCTCGCTGGCCTTTTGGGCCCGTTTTGCCCGGGAGTTTCTCAACCAGGTCCGCCGTTTGCCGGACTTTTCCACGGCCGGGCGCGAGGGACCGGAGCTGCCGCCCGGGGTTTTGGGCAGCCTGTCCGCCGCTTTTCCTCCCCTGCCGGGATACGAGGTGGTGGCGGAGGTTTTTTTGGCCCGCCAGTGGGGCGAGCTTTCCGCCGCCCTGGGTGGACGGGTGGCCCTGGGCCAACCGCTGGCGGAAACGCTGGCGGAGCTCAACCCCGCGTGGCGGTTGGTGGGCCGCGTCACCCTCCATCTGGCGGAAAACCGCCGCAGCCCGGAGTTTCCCTTTGTGTTTCTGGCCACCTATGGCCACGGCCTCGACGCCCGGGGGCATGTGCGGCATCTGCCTCTGGCCCGGGCGCTGAAGGATTTCGCCGCGCAGAAGGACGAGGCCGGACTGAAAAGCCTGCTCGAACCCCTGCGGGAAGGGGCGCGGCGCAGCCCGTGGCTGGGGGGCCTGGTGGAATCGAAACAGGTGTTCCAACCCCTGCCCTGGACACCCACGGAGGCCTGGAACTTCCTGCGCGAGTCGCCGGTTCTGACCGAGGCTGGCCTCGTTGTGAAGGTGCCCGACTGGTGGTCCAAAAAAGGCGGGAAACGCCCGAAGGTGCTGGTCACCGTCGAGGCGAAGAAGGAAGGCGAAGCGGAAAAGCCGGCGGCGGCAAACGCTTCCAGCGGAGGAAGTTACCTGAAGTTCAACCTGGATGTGGCCCTGGGCGACACCCCCCTCACTCCCGAGGAAATCGAGAAACTTCTGGCCTGCGAGGCCCCGCTCGTCTCGCTCAAGGGCCAGTGGATCGAACTCGACCGAAACAAGCTCCGCCAGGCCCTCGACCACTGGCGGCGCGCGGCGGCGGCCAGCGCCAACGGCGTGCCGTTTCTCACCGGCCTGCGCTGGCTGGCGGGCGGTCCGCTCGCGGTCGAGGCCATCGGCTCCGAAACCGCCGCGACCGAGGAAGGCTGGGTGGACTTCGCGTCGGGTCCGGCTCTGGAGGCCATGCTGGCATCGTTGCGCGACCCGGCCAACCTGCTCGCGGAGGACTTCACTATTCCCGGACTCCAGGCCACACTCCGGCCCTATCAGCGCGACGGCGTGCGCTGGCTTCACCAACTCGGGAAACTCGGTCTCGGGGCCTGTCTGGCCGACGACATGGGGCTCGGCAAAACGTTGCAGATCATCGCTTTCCTGCTGCTGAGAGCCGAAACGAAACGGCCCACCCTGCTGGTCGTTCCCGCCTCGCTGCTGGGCAACTGGACGCGGGAACTGAACCGCTTCGCGCCCAGCCTGCCCTGGTTCATCGCTCATCCCTCAGCGCTCGACGGCCCGGCCCGGCGGCGTTTGCAGGACGGTTCGCATCCGGCCCTGAAAACCGGCGGCATCATCCTCACCACCTACACGATGCTGGGCCGCCTTCCGGCCCTCTTGGAAAACGAATGGGACACCGCCATCCTCGACGAGGCCCAGGCCATCAAAAACGCCGGCACCGGCCAGGCCCGCGTGGTCCGGCAGATCCGTGCCCGCGTCCGGGTGGCCATGACGGGCACGCCGGTGGAGAACCGCCTGACCGACCTCTGGAGCCTGTTCGATTTTCTCAACCCCGGCCTGCTCGGCTCGGCGTCGGCCTTCCAGGCGGTGTGCGCGGCCATGGCGGAGTCGGATGAAGGGTTCGCCCCGCTGCGCCGCCTGATCAAACCGTTTCTGTTGCGCCGCCTCAAAACCGATCCGGGTGTGGCCCCGGACCTGCCGCCGAAAACCGAGGTCAACGCCTACTGCCACCTCACGAAACGCCAGGCCGCGCTCTATCAGCGTGCGCTCCGCGATTTGAAACGCGAACTGGCCGAGGCCGGCGAGGACAAGACCAAGCGCGGCGGCGTCATCCTCGGTTCGCTGCTGCGTTTCAAACAGATCTGCGACCACCCGAGTCTCTTCAACGGCGACGCCGTTTACGCCCAGGCCGACAGCGGCAAGTTTTCCCGCCTGCGCGAGATCGCCGAGGGCGTGGCCGACCGACGCGAGAAGATGCTCGTCTTCAGTCAGTTCCGCGAGATGACCGACCCGCTGGCGGAGTTTCTCGCCGAGGTCTTTGGCGTTGCCGGCCTCATCCTCCACGGGGGCACGCCGGTCGAGCACCGGCCGCGCCTGGTCGAGCGGTTTCAGTCGGACGAAGGACCGCCGTTTTTCGTCATTTCGCTCAAGGCCGGCGGCACCGGGCTCAACCTCACCGCCGCGAGCCACGTGGTCCACTTCGACCGCTGGTGGAATCCCGCCGTGGAGGACCAGGCCACGGACCGCGCCTTCCGCATCGGCCAGAAACGCGCCGTGCTCGTCCATAAGTTCGTTTGCGAAGGAACGATGGAGGAGCGGATTGATTCGCTCATCGCCGGGAAACGCGAACTCGCCGCCGACGTGCTGTCCAACGAAGGCTCAGCCGTGCAGATGTTGAACGGTTTGGGCGACGAGGAACTGCTGGATTTGATGCGGCTGGAGGAAAAGGACGTGGAATAGAAACCCCAAATTCCAATCTCCAAGCACCAGGGAAGCTTCAAACATCAAAGGTGCGGCTGACCTGATCCTCCCGCATTTGAAGCACGGCCTTGTCGGCGTCGAATCCGGCCCAACCCAGGACCACGCGACGTTTGCCGCGTTTTGCGAGTTTCACTTCAAGTCCTTCTTCCCCATACCTTTCCCTTCGTGTCCTTCCCAACCTTCGCGCGACAACCTGCCTTGAAATGGCCGCGAAAGAACGCAGAGAACGCAAAAATGGGAAAGGCATGTTCACCTTGGCTGGAGCCAACTCTCACAACCGCTTCAGCACGGCTTCGGCCATGGCGGAGGTGCCCACGCTGGCGCGGCCGAAGGCGATGTCGCCCGTGCGGACTCCGTCCACCGTGACGGCGTCGCGCACGGCCTTTTCGATGGCGGCGGCGGCGGCTTCCTGGCCGAAACTGTGGCGGAGCATGAGGGCGGCGGAGAGGATCTGGGCGCAGGGGTTGGCCAGGCCTTTGCCGGCGATGTCGGGGGCGGTGCCGCCGGCGGGTTCGTAGAGGCCGAAGGGTTTGCCGAAGCGGTTGGTGCCGGCTCCGAGGCTGGCGGAGGCGAGCATGCCGAGGGAACCGCAGATGACGGCCATCTCGTCGGAGAGGATGTCGCCGAACATGTTTTCGGTCACGAAGACGTCGAACTGGCCGGGGGAGCGGGCGAGCTGCATGGCGGCGTTGTCCACATACATGTGGGTCAGCTCGATGTCCGGGGCGTGTGTGGCGAAGTGCTCGATCATGGTTTTGCGCCAGAGGACGGAGCATTCGAGGACGTTGGCCTTGTCCACCGAGCAGACGCGCTTCTTGCGGGCGCGGGCCGTGGCGATGGCGACATCGGCGATGCGGCGGATTTCCAGGGTGGTGTAAACCATGGTGTCCACGGCGCGTTTTTCGCCGCCCTCGATCTCGGTGGTTTCCTTGGGCGTGCCGAAGTAGAGGCCGCCGGTCAGCTCGCGGATGCAGACGATGTCAATGCCGCCGGGGATGCGCTCGGGGCGGAGCGGGGAGGCGTCGGAAAGCTCGGGGTAGAGGAGGCCGGGGCGGACGTTGGCGTAGAGCGTAAACGCCTTGCGCAGAGGGAGAAGCGAGGCGCGCTCTGGCTGCTGGGCAGGGGGGAGTTTTTCCCATTTGGGTCCGCCGACGGAGCCGAAGAGGATGGCGTCGGAGGCGCGGCAGACGGCCAGGGTGGACTCGGGCAGGGCGATGCCGTGGCGGTCAATGGCGGCTCCGCCGACATCGGCTTCGGTGTAGGAAACGGCGAAACCGTGTTTCTTCGCGACATGGCTCAGGATGGTGAGGGCCGGGGCCATGACCTCGGGGCCGATGTAGTCGCCGGGGAGAACCGCAATCTGGTAAGTCTGCATGTTGGGAAAGGGAGTGGGATGAAAAACCGGCTAAGTTGCCCGAGGGCCGGGCGTTTGGGAAGTGGAAACTGCGGGGCGAAAGGCAGGCAAGGCACCAAACCGGATAGCCGCAAAAGAACGCAAAAGGCGCAAAGACGAGGCAGGAAATAGGAAACAAATTCTTTACTTTTTAAGATGGAATTCCTACTTTATAGAAATGAAATCCACCCTTTCTGAAAAAGGTCAGATCACCATCCCCAAGTCGGTTCGTGATCGGCTGGGGCTTGGCCCTGGCGTTGAGATTGAGTTTACGGCCGAAGCTGGACGACTCATTGGCGTCAAAAAAACGTCCGAAGATCCTTTCCGCGCCTGGCTTGGCAAGGGGAAGCGACCTGCTGGCTTTCGTTCGGTTGATGCCCACCTTCAAACCTTGCGAGACCGATGATCACAGCGGTGGATACCTCGGTTTTACTGGATGTGCTGCTGAATGATCCCGTCCACGCGGAAACCTCGTTGGCGGCTTTGCAAAAGGCCGGAAAAGAAGGCCGGTTGATTGTTTGTGAAGTCGTCCTGGCTGAGTTGTCCCCGGAGGTCGGTTCCCACTTGGAAAAACTCATGCAGGCTTGGTCTCTCCATTTCATTCCCTGTTCCCGGGAGGCCGCCTTGCTGGCGGGTCGTCACTTCACCTCCTATCTGGCCAACGGAGGCAAACGTGGGCGCATTGTGGCCGATTTTCTGGTGGCCGCCCATGCCGCCACGGAAGCTGACCGTTTACTCTGTCGTGACGACGGCTTTTCCCGTCGCTATTTCAAAAATCTGACGGTCTGGACTCCTTGAATTTTAAAAACTGACTCCAACCCCATGAACACCCCATCCTCCCATTCGTTTTCCCGCCGCCGTTTTCTTGGCGGCCTCTCGCTGGCCGCGGTCGGTTCCGTCCTCGCGCCGAGCCTGCGGGCCGAGGACGCCGCCCCCGCCCGCAAGCTCGGTGTCGCCTTGGTCGGGCTGGGAAGCTACAGCACCGGGCAACTGGGTCCGGCCCTGCGGGAGACGAGGTTTTGCAAACTCGCGGGCGTGGTCACCGGCGATCCGGCCAAAGGCAAAAAGTGGGCGGCGGACTACGGGTTTCCCGAGAAGAATGTCTATGGTTACGAAGGGTTTGCGAGCATCGCGGAGAACAAGGACATTGACGTTCTCTACATCGTGACCCCGACGGGGCTGCACGCCGAGCACGCCATCGCGGCGGCTGCCAAGGCCGGCAAACATGTCATCGTGGAAAAACCCATGGCCGGAACGGCGGCGGAGTGCGACGCCATCATCGCGGCCTGCGCCAAGGCCAAGGTGAAACTCTCGGTCGGCTACCGCCTGCACTTCGATCCCTACCACCGGGAACTGGCCCGGCACGGGAAGGAGAAGGATTTCGGCATCCCGTTGAAAATGAAAGGGGAACGCAAGTTCCGCAACGCCGGCGGCACGTGGCGCACCCAGCGCAAGCTCGGCTGCGGTGGTCCGCTCATGGACATCGGCATCTACCTCGTGCAGGGCGGCATCATGGGGGCCGGCGGCGTCGCCCCTGTGGCGGTCACGGCCAAGGAGCACCCGAACACGCGTCCGACGGTTTTCAAGGACGTGGAGGAGGGCCTCGACTTCACCATGGAGTTTGCCGACGGCTCGGTTCTGGAGGCCTCGACCAGCTACGCCGGCGGTGGCCGCGACGCCTTCCGCATGGAGGGACCGAAAGGCTGGCTGGAGTTCAAGCAGAAGGCCTTCACCTATTCCGGCGCGGTGGTGGAAACGAGCTTGGGTCCGCTGAGTTTTTCCAAAATGAACCAGCAGGCGGCCCAGATGGACGACTTCGCGCAGTGCATTCAGACTGGCCGGGAAACACCCGTAGGCGGTGCGATGGGCCGTCGCGACGTGGCCATCCTCGAAGCCATCTACGAGGCCATGCGGACGGGCCAGAAGGTGCCGGTCAAGGTCTGAGCCCGAGACCGGTGATGCAGAACCACGGATGAACACAGATAGACACGGATGGCTCTTGGGTGGTCATGATATTGGTGGATAAAGCGACCGTGCCGTCTGTGGAAACTCAAATGACTATGAATCACCTCATCCGGCTTCCGGACCTTTTTCCAAGGCATTTTAAACCACAGAGACACAGAGGCACAGAGAGTTTTTTTCGACTCGTAAGTTCTTTGAGTAAAACGATTTGCCGCCTATTGAATTGAAAAATCACGCAAACGCGATGATTCTAAAATCACGACGAATCTCTGTGCCTCTGTGTCTCTGTGGTTAACTTTGTCTTGGCTGTCTTGAATCATCCCAGTGAAGCGCGAATCGCGCGGCTTGCCTGGGGCGGCTTCGTCCGGCACCACCACGTTGATGGAAATCCTTGGTTATGAACTTCCCCCGATCGGGACAAACGCCTGGCTGCTGCTGGCGCCGGAGCGGGGCGAGGCCGTGTTGGTGGACGCTCCGGCCATGGCCTGGGAAAGCATCCAGCCGGCTCTGAAGGAAAAGGGCTGCAAACTCACCGCCCTCTGGCTTACGCACGGTCATTGGGACCACATGATGGGAGCGGCGGAGTTTGTCCGTCAGGGTGTTCCTGTCTGGGCGCACCGGGCCGACGAACCGATGCTTCGCGATCCCCGTCGCATGAGTTCCTACAGCATCCCGGGCCTACCCGAGTTTGAACCGGTGGAGGTGTCGCGCTGGCTGGAGCACGGCGAACGTTTCGAGGCTCTGGGTCAGACCTGGGAGGTCCGACACGTTCCCGGTCACAGCCCCGGCAGCATCCTTTTCTGGCAGCCTGACGCCAAGATCGCGATCTCAGGTGATGTGATTCTCATGGGAGGGCTGGGCCGCACGGATCTCCCCGGCTGCAGCGAGGAACAGTTGCTTAAGTCTATTCACGACAACGTTTTGACACTGCCCGATGAGACCCATCTTTTGCCCGGACACGGGAATGAGACAACGGTGGGGGGTGGAGCGGCGGATGAATCCCGATCTGCAAATTCGAATAACGAATGACAAATGACGAAAACATGCCTCCTGTCTTGGTCATCTGCGGTGATTTGCGTTTATCTGCGGTAAAAACTGTCTCGTTGTCATGACTGCCTCCCCCCACGAAACCTTCATTGACCGCGCGCTTGAACTGGCGCGGCGGGCCTGGGGTGAGACGCATCCGAACCCGATGGTCGGGGCGGTCATCGTCGAGGACGGGCGCATCGTGGCCGAGGGCTGGCATGAGCGGGCGGGACAGCCGCATGCCGAGGTCAACGCTCTCCGCGCGCTGGGCCGCAAACCCCGTGACGGGGCGGTGCTTTATGTGACGCTGGAACCCTGCTCGACCCATGGCCGCACGCCGCCCTGCTGCGACGCCATCCGGGCGGCCGGGCTGCGCCATGTCGTGGTCGGCGCGACCGATCCGAACCCGGCCCACGCGGGGCGCGGTTTGGAGCTGCTGCGGGCTTCGGGAGTCGAAGTCATTGCGGGTGTGCGGGCTGCTGAGTCCGAGGACCTGAACCTCATCTTCAACCACGCCATCACAGCGAAACGCCCTCTGCTCGCCGCCAAGATGGCGCTCACGCTGGACGGAAAAATGGCGACGAGGACCGGTAACTCGAAGTGGATCACCGGACCCGAGGCGCGGGCCGATGTCATGCGCTGGCGGCGGCTGTTTCCCGCCATCGCGGTCGGGGCGGGCACGGCCTTGGCGGATGACCCGGCGCTGACCAGCCGTAGCGAGTCCGGGGAGTGGTGTGGCCGGCGTTTCGTTTTGGACCGGCGTCTGCGGGTGGCGGTGGAAGTTTCCAAACTCAAGTTGTTCAACGATTCACACGTGGCGAAAACCGTGGTCGTGACGACCGCCGGGGCCGATCCCGCGAAGGTGGCGGCCATTGAGGCGACGGGCGCGCAGGTGTGGAGCCTGGCGGCAGAAAACGATGTGGAGTTTCTCAACGCCTGGCGTGACCGCCTCTGGGCCGAAGGCGTCACTGGAGTCTGGATCGAGGGAGGCCCGACGCTGCACAGGACCCTGCTTAACAACAACTTGGCGGATTATCTCTTCGCCTACACCGCGCCGGTCATCGTGGGTGACGAGGCCGCGCCGAGTCCCTTTGGCGGGTGTCGCGTGGATGATTTGAAGGAAGCGAAACGCGTGCGAAAGAGCATCGTGGAGAGGTTGGGCGAGGACTGGCTGGTGCGCGGCTGGCTATGAGTGTGGGGTGTTTACAAAAGTGCGAAGCACCGTGGAGTGCGGCAACCCAGTTGCCGCCGTCGCCCAGGGCAACCTTGTTGCCGGGCCGTGGGACGTCAACGGGCCGAATCACATCGGCAAAACTCCAGAAGCTTCCAGCGGAGGTCGCGTTGAGGCCGCGACAGGGTCGCGATGCCTCACGGCTGCAATAGGATTGCAGCATTCCACGGACTCCGTCCCAAGACATTATAGAACTAAGGACGGCGGTTGGGAAACCGCCGCTCCTTGGTTTTCACCCGCCGGTGCTGCCGCCGATGAGGAGCGTGCCGGCGAGGGCTTTGGCCGGGGCGAGTGGCGTTTTTTCCACGATCTCGGCGAAGAGCCGGCGGCCGGCCTCGGCCCCGAGTTCGCGCACGGGCATGGAGACGGTGGTGAGGAGCGGGCGGGTCAGGCGGCGGACGGGGGAGTCGTCAAAGCCGGTGACGGCGAAATGTTTCGGAACCGAAAGACCGGCCTGGGCGAGGTCGGCCAGGAGGGTGGCCCCGACGAGGTCGTTGACGGCCACGAGGGCGTTGCATCCGGCGGCCTGCCAGCGGCGGAAAAGCGCGGGGTCGGGCGTGGTGAGGTTGGGCAGGAAGTGGGTATCGCGTGCGGGTTCAAACGCGACGTTTTGGGCCGCGCAGGCGGCGATGAAGGCGGCGAGACGGTCGTCCTGGATTTCGCCGAGGCCCTCCAAGCCGACGAAGACCGGTTGGAGCAGGCTTTTGGACTGGCCGAGGTGTTTCACGAGGGCCGCGAAACCGGCGGCGTGGTCCACCGCGACGCAGCGGGCCGGATCACCGGAACGGTTGAGGACGACGAAGGGTTTGCCGTGTTTGCGGAGCAGGCGCTGGACGCGGGCGTCGGGCTGGTGGAAGGCGAAGACGAAGCCGTCCACATCGCCGCCCTTCTTGTGGGGGAAGGGGTTGTAGCCGGGGACGTTGAGCTCGCAGACAAGGCTGACCGCGCAGGGGGCGAGCCCGCTTTGGAGTCCTTCCGCCAGTTCGGCGAAGTCATAGAAGAGCCGGCGTTCCGGTTCGGGCGGGACGGGCAGGACGAGGCGGAGGTTGAGGATGGCGCGCTCGCGGGGGCGGCGGATGGCCCGGCGGGCGTAGCCGAGGGTGTTCGCGACCGTGGTGACGCGTTCCACCACATCGGGGCTGAGAAGCCGCGAACTCTGGAGGGCGCGGGAGACGGTGGCGGTGGAAACGCCCGCCTCCTTTGCCACCTGGTAGATCGTGACACGCGCCATGGCGGCAGGCTCAGTAACCGAGGCGGGCCACACAGTCCTTCAGCATGTCGGCTTCCCAGGCGGGACGGCGGGGGCAGCGCGGATGCGGCTCGGAGGTGGGGATGCGGCCGAGGAGGTGTTGGAAGACGGCGCAGCTGTGCTTGTAGGCCGGGACGGCCGGGCGGAAGGCGATATTGCCAAGATGTTGCAGGGCATCACTTAACGCTTCGTAGGCTTCGTCGCCCTCGGTCCAGAGGCGGTCGCGTTCGGCGAATTTTTCCGGGCAGAAGGCGGCCAGGCCGAGGAGGTAATCAGAGCCGCATTCGATCATGTCTATGCCCAAGTCGTTGCCAGTGAATATTTTGAAATCTGGGCGGACGCGGTCGCGCAGCTCCAGGCGGCGCAGTTCTTGGCCGCGGTCGAGGGAGGAATGCTTGATGCCCTTGAGCTGCGGGATGCGCATGAGACCCTCGATGGTGGCTTCGTCGAAGATCAGGCCATTGGGGGCGAACATACGGCCCAGTTCGAAGCCGTAAACGGACTCAAAGCCCTGGCTTACAGTGGCATAGAGATCAACGATCTGTTGGGAACTCCAGACATGGACGCGGGTGGTTTGGAAGAGGATGGGCGTGCCTCCAAACTCGCGGATCTCCTCCATCTCGCGGCGGTAGAGGTCAACCAGGTCGCCCGGGCGGCCTTCGACGAAGGCTCCGGCGGTGAAGGGGCGTCCGGCCCCGAGGGTATCCCGCGTGATCTTGAGGACCTCGCGGCGTTCGGCGTCGGTCAGGTAGTTGGCGTAGCCGGTGTCCATATTGACGGCGCACTGGAGGCCGGCGGCCTCGGTGCGGGCGACGGCCTCGGCGAAGGCCTGGAAGGCGATGCGGCCGTCGGCCTCGAAGGGGAGGAGGCAGGCGGCCTGGCCGCTGGGACGGCGGCGGAACTGTTTGCGGGCGTGGCGGGTTTCGAGGGACATGGCGGCGGTGTTGAAAACAATTTGTTGCGTGCAACAAACGAAATCTGAAGACAGGCTGCAAGGAGATTTTAGGAAAGGCAGCCCATGGCCGCGGAAAAACGTAAAAGACGCAGAGCGAGGCAAAATCTCACACGAAGTCACGAAAACACGAAGATCATCTCCAAGCCAGGTTGTCTCGCGAAGGGGCAAAGGGAGCGAGGACGAGGCGGAAGGTTTTTTGGGGTGTGACTCTGACGCGGCCCTATCTGAGCAATCTGTGTTATCTGCGGTTCAAAATGCCTCTCCTGTCTCGACTTTGTGTCTTCGTGACTTCGTGCGAGAAACTGCCTTGTTTTTTCCTTACTCCTTGGGGGCGAAGCGTTTGATGAGGGCGGCGGCGACCTTGTCCACGGCGGCGTCCACGCCCGGGCCGCCGGCGTTGGTGCAGATGACGACGCCGAAGTTGCGTTTGGGGGCGAGCCACATGACGGCGAAGTTGGTGGTGTTGGTGCCGTTGTGGGTCAGAACATCGCCGCCGCCCCAGGAACGCGGGGTGGTGGTCCAGCCCATGGCGTAGTCACCATCGGCCGCGAAGCGGGTATGAAGTTTGCGGAAGCTCTCGGCGGAAAGAAGCGGATGGCCTTCGCGTTCGCCACGCAGATGGAAGGCGGCGTAGGTGGCGAGGTCGGTGATGCTGAGGTGGACAGTGCCGCCGGGGCCGATGGCGGCGGGGTAATCGGCGTGGAGGCTCTGGGGGATGGGCTTGAGGGAGCCGTCGGCCTGGCGGGCGTGGCCCCAGGGCTGGTCGGTTTTCCCCAGGGAGGCGGGCATGCCGAAGCCGCAGGATTTCATGCCGAGCGGTTGGAAGAGACGTTTGCTGATGAGCGTTTCCCAGGGCTGGCCGAGGCGGGTTTCGAGGGCGTGGCCGACGAGTGAGTAGCCGGAGTTGGCGTAAACAAAGGTGCCGGGAGCCTGGGCGGGGTCCTGTTTGGTGAGCAGGTCGGTCGCGAGGTAGGCGCGCTGGTCTAGGGGTGGTTCTCCGGCTTTTTTCCAGAGTTTGTCCCAGAGGCCGTTGGCGTTGAGTTCGTGGGGGGCTCCGCCGCGGTGGGCCAGGAGTTGCTCCAAGGTGACGCCCTGCCAGGCGGGGTGGATGTCCTTGGCCAGTTTGGGGAAAAGCTGGGGCAGGGGCTCGTCCCACTTGAACTTGCCTTCCGCCACATACATGGCGGCGAGGGTGGCGGTCATGGATTTGGTGCAGGAACCGATGTGCCAGCGGTCTTCCACGGTGACGCGGGCGGGGTCGCCGTCCTTGCGGAAACCGACCGCGCCGATGGCCTCGGTTTTGCCTTTGAGGATCACAGCGGCGGCAAGCCCCGGGAGCTGGCCGGAGACCCGGAGCGGTTCAAGAAGCTCGTCCAGTTCGGCGGCGGAAAGCTGGAGGGAGGCGGTCAACGCGAGGCAAAGGAGGGGTTGTATTTTGAACATCGAATTGTGAGCGTTGAACTTTGAACCTCGAAGGCCGAGGCAGTTTTTACCGCAGATAGGCGCGGATTTACGCGGATAAACTAGGATCGCAAAGCATTGGTAGAAAAAACTTTACGCAGTCTGAGCTTGGGGTTTTTAGCTTGGGGATTCCCCGCTCCCGCCTCAGATTCCCTTGAGGCGTTCGGGTTCGACGGGCTGGGTGGTGTCGCCGAGGCGTTCCGGTTCAAAGGTGGCTTGGGGCAGGGCCAGCCCCATGGCGGCGGCGGTGGCCTGGAGGCGGGTTTTGTCGCGGGTCAGCAGGTCTCGGAAGTCCACCTGTTTCACCATGTAGCGGCCTTCCACCTTTTTTAGGAGATTGATCTCGCTGCTGCGGAGCACGATCTTGTTTTTTGTGGTGCCGGCAGGATAACCAATGACTTCCCATTTGAAGGCACTCTGAGCCTCGTCGTCCACATAGATGCGGACACTGTCAACGGTGGGATGGGCCGCGGTGAAAGCGGCCGGCGGCTTCATTTTGAAGCGGTGTTCGTGGCGTCCCTCCAAAAATTTGCCTTCGTATTCGTAGTCGGCCCAGAAGAGAAAGGGTGATTGCAGGTCAAAGGCGCTGAACTGGAGCGAGGGAGCGAGGGGATCGAGGAGATGAGTCCATTCCACGGGGGTGCCCGCGATGCCGGGGGTTCCGCTTTTCCAGATCCAGGTGCTAGGCTGGCTGCCTCCTTGGGTCAGAAGGGAAACGAGAACCGGACCGCCGCCAGCGGGGTGGAGGCGGACGAGGACACGCGGGCCATCGCCTCGCCAGGTGCCGTAAAGTTCGCCATCGTAGCCGGTTTCGGCCAGTTTGCTGTTGGAGCCGGGGGTGTGAAGCAGGGTGAAACGCAGGGCGTAGTCGCCATCGGGCTTGGACAAACGCAGAGACTCAAGTGCCTTGGTTCCGGCGGCGGGGTCTATGACCGGAGGTGCTGCGGCGGGCACCGGCGTTCTGATTTGGGCGAAACAGCTTGAGGCCAGGCAAAGCGAGAAAGCGGCCAGCAGAGTTTTCATGGGAGGATACGGACCGGTGGTGGTCCGCCGGGGTGGGACCCGTCAAACCGCTCAGGGTTGCGAGGGGGTGCCGGTGGCGGGGGTGGCGGGAGCCGTCGCGGGAGCGGCCGGAGCGGTCGGGGTGGTGACAGGGGGAACGGGGGCGGCAGGAACAGCGGGGGCGACCGAAGAGGGAACGACGACGCCAGGGGTGGTGGGAACGGCCGGGGCTCCGGGAGTCAGGGGCTTGGCTTCGCCGAGGGCACCCTTGGGGGCTGCGGGGACGAGGCTCTCGACATTGCCGCTGCGCTTTACGCCGCGCTCGGAGTTGTGGAAGTGGAGGTTGCCGAGGTAAAGAAAGAGGCTGAGTCCGAAGAAGATGGCGGTGCACCAGACGGTGGCGGAGGTCAGGGCCTTGTTGGTGTTGGCTCCGAAGGCGGCTTCGGCCGCGCCCGCGCCGAAGGCGGTGCCCATGCCGGCATTGGCGCTGGAGCGTTGCAGCAGGACAATGAAGCAAAGAAAGAAGCTGACGAGCAGGAGGAGGACGGATCCCAGGGAGAGAAGGACGGACATGGAAAAACCGTGGACTAAACTACCGCACCCTGCGTTCATCAAGTCAAATTCTTGACGTTAGAAACCAGCCGCTTGGCCAAAAGGAAATCGTCCATGACAAAACCACCGCCGATGTCCGCCACAACCGAGTCGTAAATCTCGAAACCGTTTTTTCGGTAGAACGCCTGGGCTCGGACGTTGTTTTTGTTCACGGCCAGGATCAAACGCGGGGCCCCCTGCCGGTAGGCGTTTTCCTCCGCGGCCCTGAGCAAAACCGCAGCACCGCCGGAACCGTGCCACGAAGTTTGCAGGTAGAGTTTGTGAAGTTTGGCGTCTCCTTTGGCATCGGGTGAACCGACCCCGGCGAACCCACCCCAGCTGTTTTCCCGCCACAGCCGGAGAAAGGTCACTCCCTGCCGTTGATCTTCGGCCAACTGGGGCACGGCATACATTTTGGTCAGCATGTATTCCACCTGGGCTGACCCGATGAGGGGAGGATACCATTCCCGCCAAATGGTGGCGGCCAGGGTGGCAAGCGCGCCCAGTTCCGAGGCCGGGCAGGGATCAATGCGCCAGGAGGACTCTGGAAAACTGGTCATAGGGCATGGAGATTGCTGACACAGGATTCCCCGCAACAAAAGATTGAGCCCGGGGCCGGCCCTTGCTTGAATTATGACCCGATGTCAGAATCTTCCACACGTCCTTCGCTGACATGGCGCCATCAAAACGGCTGCCTGATGGCTGTGCTGTGTGGTGCCTGGCGTCGCGGGGAGGTCCTGCCTCCCATGCAGTGGCCGGAGGAGCTCCCGGACATTCTTGAGCTCAGGGTGGATGCCTCGGGGGTAACCCACTGGGACAGCCGGCTCTGTGTGTTTCTTCTGAAACTGGGAGAAGGGGGGACGGAGCGGCGGTTAAGTTTCGATCCCACCAGTCTGCCCCGCGAACTCTGCGAGCTCTACCAACTCGCCACGGCGGTCCCGGAAAAGACCGATGCGCGCCGTCCCGAGGCCAAGGGGCAATTTCTGGAGGCGGTCGGACATTACACCCTCTCCTGGCACGACCTGCTCATCACCACGCTGGAGTTTTCCGGCGAGACGGTCCGGGCCTTTTGCCGCCTGTTCACCGGAGCCGGACGGCTGCGTAAAAACGATTTTCTCGCGGTCCTGCAAAGCTGCGGTCCCGAGGCCCTGGGGATCGTCGCCCTGATCAGTGTGCTGGTCGGCATGATCATCGCGTTTCTCGGGTCCGTGGTGCTGACCCGTTTCGGGGCGGAGCATTATGTGAGCTATCTGGTGGGCTACGGCATGCTGCGTGAGCTGGGCGCGCTGATGGTCGCGATCATCATGGCCGGCCGGACCGGCGCGGCCTTTGCCGCCGAAATCGCGACCATGAAGGCCAACGAGGAGATTGACGCCCTCAAGGTCAACGGCATCTGCCCCTATGAGTTTCTCGTGCTTCCCCGGCTGCTCGCCCTGGTCCTGATGTTTCCGCTGCTGACCGTGTGCGGCAACATCCTCGGCCTCATCAGTGGCGGGGTGGTTTCCTATCTGCTGATGGATGTGAGCTCGGCCCAGTTTATCGCCGGACTAACGAAGGCGGTGGGGTTTGGTGACCTTGGGCTCGGCCTGGTCAAGAGCGGCATTTTCGGCATTTTGGTCGGCTGGAGCGGCTGTCTGCGCGGCATGCAGGCGGGAAACACCGCCGCCGATGTGGGGCTGGCCACCACCAGCGCCGTCGTCACCGGCATCACCGCCAACGCCCTGGTGGACTGGATCGCCAATCTCCTATGAACCCCGCCCCAGCCAATGAGCCGCCGCCCCTCCGGGTGGAGGGAGTGACCCTCGCCTACGGGGATTATGTCGTCATGCGTGACATCACCTTCTCGGTGGCACGTTCCGAGATCGTGGTCATCATGGGCGGGTCCGGCTGCGGCAAAAGCACGCTGCTCAAGCACCTGATCGGGCTGCGCCAGCCGGCGGTCGGCACGATCAGTTACGAAGGGAAAGATTACTTCCATATCCCTGATGAGGAGCGAGACAAACTCCTGAGACGGTTTGGCGTCCTTTTCCAGGGAGGCGCGCTGTTCAGCTCCCGCACGCTTTCGGAAAACGTCGCCATGCCGATGCGCGAGCACACGGACATGTCCGAGGCGGAGATCGCCGAAACCGTGGCCTACAAGCTGGCCCTGGTGGGGCTCCGCGGTTTTGAAAATTACTACCCGGCGGAGATCAGCGGGGGCATGAAAAAACGCGCCGGGCTGGCCCGGGCGCTGGCGCTGGATCCGGACTATCTTTTCTTCGACGAACCCTCGGCCGGGTTGGATCCCGTTTCCTCGCGCCGGCTGGACGATCTCATCCTGCACCTGCGGGACAGCCTGCGGACCAGCATCATCGTGGTGACCCACGAGCTTTCGAGCATCTTCGCCATCGCCGACCGCGCCATCTATCTCGACGCCATCAGCCGCCGGATGCTGGCCGACGCCCCTCCCTCCGAACTGCTCGCGCGCCCGCCCGATCCCTGCATCCGCGAGTTTCTGACCCGCGCCGGTTCCGAGCGCCTCCATGGCGTGAACTCCTGAACGCTCCCGCACCACACCGTCCCTTTCCTTCCATGTCCAAAAAAGCCAGCCCCGTCCTCATCGGAGCCTTCACCCTGGGGACCCTTGCCCTCACCCTGGGAACCATCCTTTTCTTCACCGCCGGAAGGTTTTTTGAGCGGCCCCTCGACTATCTGGTGTTCTTCGACGAGTCGGTCAGCGGCCTCGAAATCGGCTCCAACCTCAAGTATCGCGGGGTGCCGGTGGGCAAGGTGAAGTCCATCATGCTCGGGGCGCCGGGCCAGCGTCCGGAGTCGCGCCAGGTGCCGGTGCTGGTGGCGTTTGACCGCACAAGTCTGGAGCAGTTGGGCAGCAAGAACATCCATCTGGATTTCGCCAACCCCTCCACGGTCCACGAGGCGATTGCCAAAGGCCTGCGGGCCCGGCTCCAGTTTGAGAGCATCATCACGGGCCGCATTTACATCGAGGTGGACTTTGTGAAACCGGGCGAAGCCGGAGAGCCGGTTTTCGGCCAAATGGAGCCGCGCGCCCTGCCCGAGATCCCCTCCCTGCCGTCCCCCATGGCCAGCCTGGGTTCCAACGCCTCCGAAATCTTCGCCCAGATCGGCTCCATCCGTTTCAAGGAGCTGAGCGAAAACCTCAACCTGGTGCTCAAGTCGCTGACCGGCAAGATCGAGTCCTTTGACGCCGCCAAGGTCTCCGGCTCCATCGCGGAGGCCGCCGCCAGCGTGAAGAGCCGGGTGGAATCCAAGGAGGTCACGCAGCTCCTGGAGCAGGGCCGTGTCGCCCTGGCCTCGGCCGACACCGCCATGGCCAGCCTCAACCGCGAGCTGCCCCGCATCATGGAAAACATCGGTCCCGCCTCCGAGAATTTCAACAAGACCCTGGCCGACGCCCGGGCCGCCATCGCCACCTTCAACCTGGTCGGGCAGAGGGCCGCCGCCATGGCCCATGAGGATTCGTCCCTGCGGGTCCAGATTGACGGAGCCCTTTCCTCGCTGAGACGCCTGGGGGACAGCCTCCAGGCCCTGACCGATCTGATTGAACGCAACCCCAAGTCGCTGCTTTCCGGCAAGAAGGACAGCGGGGGGGTGCCGGTGGAACCTAAAACAAATCCCTGACCCACATGAACTTGAAAAAAACAATGGCGATCGTTTCCCTGCCCGTGGCCGCCCTGCTGGCCTGGGGATGCGCGGCCTCCGCCGACCACACCCGGACCTATCTGCTGGCCTCGCCCGCCGGTCAGATGTCCGACACGGATGGGCCTGATGCCGACGCGGTCTCCGTGGCCCTGCGGCTGCCGGAGCTGCCCGAGTTTCTCCAGTCCCGGCGCATCGCGCTGCGCAAGGGAGCCCACGAGATTGTCTATTCCGACCTTCACCAATGGGCGCAGCCCCTGGGCACCTCGGTCAACGATGTGCTGGTGCGAGCCCTGGCCTCCTCACCCAAGGTCTCCAGCGTCCACCGCGCCCCCTGGAGCGACCGTGTCCGGCCCGACTGTGTGGTCCGCCTGCGGCTGGCGGAGTTTGAGGGGGCGCTGGACGGGTCCGTCAATGTCCGGGCCGACTGGTCGGTCTATGAGAGCGAGAAGGACCTGCTGCTTTCCGAGGGCAACCACACCTGCCGGGGGTTGAAGTGGACCCCGGGTGACTTCAACACGCTGGCCGACTCCCTGGCCAAAGGCCTTGACGAGGTGGCGGAAGCGCTCGCCAGATCCCTCTGATGGTTGGTTGACGAAACCAATCAGGGCCCGGCCGGCGGGGTGAGCCGGAAGAAGCGCTTTTCCGGATGGGGCAGCGAGACGGTGTGGGTGAAACGCTCCGGGCCTTCCGTGATGGCTCCGGGCACGGCCTGCCAGGAGGTGGCGGCCAGGTCGTCGGTGTAAGCCAGGGTCCAGCCGGTGAGGTAAAGGGGCCATTCCACGGTGATGGCGGTGTCGGTCCGAGCGACGGTCAGGTTCTGTTTCAGGTTGGCCACCATCAGCGAGTTGGGCACTGCGGGCAGGCCGAGAAGCGCGGAGGCGAGGTTGGCGACGTCCCCATTCCGGACGGGCTGTTTCGTGTCCGTGTAGGTGGGCCGGGCCGAGCCGGGATCGAAGCGGTTGTCGAGGGCGTCGTAAAGGTTGCTCCCGCCGGGCAGTCCCGGGGCCATGAGGAAGAAGGGGATGGTGTAGTTTCCCTGAAGGGTGGCGTCCGTGTGGGTGTTGGCCGGGCTGGCCCCGCCGCCCCCGTGGTCGGCGGTCAGCATGAGCGCGACCCGGCCGTTGAGGGAGGTGTTGTTCTGCACGGCGTTGAGGATCTGGCCGATCCATCCGTCGGCCGTCGCCATGGTAGTGCGGTAAACACTGCCGCTGGAGCTGTTCCACGTGTTGTTGTGACCGGCATAGTCGGTGTCGGCCACATGCCACAGGGTGAAATTTCTGAGGGTCCCGGCCTGGATGGTGGCGACAAATTCCGAGAGCAGGGTGGGTGTGGAGGTTGGGGCGTTTTGGGCCTCCAGGATGTGCGAGAAATCTATCTTGGCCTTGCCGTTGTCGGCCCCGATGGTGTCGGCCGCCCCGTTGGCGGAGTTCCAGCTTCTTTCGCAGATGGTGAGGCGGGTTTTGCCCATGTAGAGGGCGGTGCTGAGCCCGCGGTCGTGGACCACGTCAAAGATGCTGGCCTTGTAAACGCCGATGTTGGAGCCGCTGTTGTGGACGGTGTCGGAGGTGCCGGGAGAGTCGGTGGTGACCCCGTGGGGAACGGTGGCGGCCAGGCCGGAGGGCTGCGAGACGGGGCGTCCCGTCAGCATGCAGAGATGGTCCGGGATGGTGATGGACTGGCTGTAATCACAGCGGGCGTTGAAGGTGCAGGCGGACAAATCCCTGAGCCGCTTGAAGTTGGGAAACTCCGTCGGGGCCGTCTCGATGAACGTCTCGATGAAATCTCCGCGTCCTCCATCAATGCTGATGGCGATGACGTAGTCTATTTTGGCCCGGGTTGGACTGAGGCAAACGGTGGCGAGGGCCAGGCTGGAAAGGATGGGGAGGGGAAGTTTCATGGGGTGGATTATGTAACGCTGCACATATCCGAAGGTTGCCAAGGCGCAAAAAAAGCCCGGTTGGAAAACCGGGCTTGGGGAGGCGGAGTAAGGCGGGGCTCAGAGCTTGGTCACGATCGCGTCGGCGAGGCCGTAATCAATGGCTTCCTGGGCGGTCATGTAGAAGTCGCGGTCGGTGTCGCGGGAGATCTTTTCCATGGACTGGCCGGAGGCCTTGGCGAGGATGCCGTTGAGCTCGTCGCGCAGTTTTTCCATTTCCTGGGCTTGGATGTGGATGTCCGTGGCGGGGCCGACCATGCGGCCGTTGATCAGGGGCTGGTGGATCATGACCCGGGCGTGGGGGAAGAGGAGGCGGCGGCCTTTCGGGACCGAGCTGAGAAGGATGGAGCCCATGCTGGCGGCCATGCCGGTGACCACGACGGTGACGGGCGAGGAGATGAGGCGGATGGTGTCGTAAAGCGCCATGCCGGCGGTGATGGAGCCGCCGGGGGTGTTCATGTAGAACGTGATGGGCTCGCCTGGTTTGCTGGCCTCAAGAAAGAGGAGCTTTTCCACGAGGTCCTTGACGGTTTCGTCGGTCACGGCGTCCCAGAGGAAGATTTTGCGCTCCTCGAGAAACTTTTTCTGAAGGGCGAAAGTCACGGGGCCGCCGTTGGCGGGCTTCTTGGATTCGTCGGAATCGTCGTCGTTGTGGAAGGGCATGGGAAAAGGGTGATAGTGAACGTCCGTTGCGGAACGTCCAACCTGGAACGTGGAATTTTTCAGAAGTTTTCCAACCCGAGTGCCATCCGGTCAGCCATGGTGCTCGGCCAGCCAGCGTTCCGCCTCAATGGCGGCCTGGCAGCCCATGCCGGCGGCGGTGATGGCCTGGCGGTAGTGGTGGTCGGAGCAGTCGCCGGCGACAAACACGCCTTCGGCCCGGGTGCGGACCTGGGAGCCGGGGCTGGGGACAAAGTAGCCTTCCGCGTCGAGTTCGAGGGTGTCTTTGAAGGCGGTGGTGTTGGGGATGTGCCCGATGGCGATGAAGAGCCCCGCGAAGGCGAGTTCGGAAGAGGCGCCGGTGACGAGATTTTTGACGCGGGCACCGCGGACGGAGTCGTTTTCCACGCCCAGAACCTCTTCCAGGGCCGAATTCCACACGCAGGTGATCTTGGGATGCTTCAACACTCGCTCGGCCATGATGGGGGAGGCGCGGAAGGAATCGCGGCGGTGGATGAGGTGGACGGAGGAGGCGAAACGGGTCAGGAACAGGGCCTCCTCGCAGGCGGAGTCGCCGCCGCCGACGATGGCGACCGGGAGGTCGCGGTAGAAGGCTCCGTCGCAGGTGGCGCAGGTGGTCACGCCTTTGCCTCCGTAGAGTTCCTTCTCGCCGGGAATGTTGAGAAGGCGGGGACGGGCTCCGGTGGCGATGATGACGGCCTTCGCCTTGTATTCGTTTTTCGAGGATTTCAGGGTGTTGTGGCCGGCCTTCAGATCGGCCGATTCGATCTGGTCGAAGGCGAAGCGGGCTCCGAAACGCTCGGCCTGTTTGCGCATGCGCTGGGTCAGTTCAAAACCGTCAACCCCCTCGGGAAACCCGGGAAAGTTTTCCACCTCGGAGGTGGTGGTGAGCTGGCCTCCGGGCTGTGAGCCTTCGAGGACGAGGGGGCGAAGGTTGGCGCGCGCGGTGTAAATGGCGGCGGTGAGGCCGGCGCAACCGGTTCCGAGAATGATGACGTTTTCCATGTGGGTGGTGGCCTGTCTCTTTGGTTCCCAAAGGGACGTCGAACCAAGAATGAGGTGGTGAAGAAAGAGAAAGCTGTTTTTAACGTTAGAAAAATTCCGGCGCGTTTGGAATTGGGCCGGACACTTAATCCAAATGGGGCACGTATTCGGGAATCAAGCGGTTTAGCCCGGATTTCACTTCGTTGGCCGAGAGGCGGTAGATGTCGCTCGTCAAATGATCCAAGTTGCCCCTTACCTCGGTCAAGGGACGGGGTTCGGAGCAAAACCGCATGATCCGGGGATGGGCTGTCGGCTGATGGCGTTCGTCGCTGTGTTGGAGTTCCTCAAAGAGCTTTTCTCCGGCCCTCAGGCCTACGAATTCGATGGGGATATCCACATCCGGACGAAAACCGGAGAGTTCGATCATCTGCCGGGCCAGGTCCACAATTTTCATGGGTTTGCCCATATCGAGGACAAAAATTTCCCCGCCGCTGGCTTGGGTGGCGCACTGCAAGACCAACCCGACCGCCTCGGGGATGGTCATGAAATAACGAGTCACGTCAGGGTGGGTCACCTTGACGGGGCCGCCCGCTGCAATCTGTTTCTTAAAGATGGGAACGACAGACCCGGAGGAGCCCAGGACATTTCCGAAACGCACGGCGGCGAAGCATGTTTTGTTTCCCCCGGACGCGTGGCGGGCCTGGAGGTAGATTTCGGCCAGGCGTTTGGAGGCCCCCATCACATTGGTGGGGTTGATGGCTTTGTCGGTGGAAATGAGGACAAAGCGGGAAACGCCGAATTCGCTGGCGAGGTCGGCCAGGGTGGCCGTTCCCAGGGAATTGTTTCTCACCGCCTCCCAGGGCTGGCGTTCCATGAGAAAGACATGCTTGTGGGCGGCGGCGTGAAACACGATGGAAGGGCGCTTATTCGAAAAGACGTGACGCATCCGGTCGCGGTCCAAAATATCGGCCACGACGGGGGTGATGACCCCGCTGAAACCGAGATCAATGAGATTCTGTTCAATTTGAAAAAGCTGGACCTCACTTTGTTCAAGTAAAACCAACCGTGCCGGCGCGTGGCTGGCGATCTGCCGGCACAGCTCGGATCCGATGCTGCCTCCCGCACCGGTGACCATGACCACTTTCCCGGCGATCATCTCGCGGATGTTGGCGCTATCGAGCTGGACGGCCTCACGGCCCAGCAGATCCTCGATTTCGACGGGCCGGACACGGCTGGCGCGGACCTGGCCGGAGGCCAGTTCGAGGAGTGAGGGGACGATTTCGCATTTTACCGCGTTGGCCTGGCAGAGGGCCACGATTTCAGAAACACGTTTCGCCGGGGTGGCCCCCACCGCGATGAGAAGTTCGTCGAAATCAACCTTCGCCTTGATGGCGGCCAGGTTTTCCACGGGACCGTCAATGGTGATGCCGTGGATTTGGCGGCCCCGTTTTCCCATATTGTCGTCCAGAAAAATCACCGGGCGGCGCCCCAAACCAGGTCTGGCCAGCATGTCGGCCGCGACCGCCGAGCCCACATCCCCCGCCCCCACAATGGCGATGCGGAGATTTTTCCGGGGGTTTTCGCCAACGGGACCTCGCATGTAGCGTTCACGGTAGATGCGGATACCGATCCTGAGTCCGCACACCGAGTAAATGGAAAGCACGTAATCAACGAAAATGATGCTGCGGGGCGGGGGGCCGAGAATGGTGAAAGAACCTGAGCTGACCAACGAGTAGGCGATGAGCATGACCAAGCTTGCAAACGTCAACCCGTAGATGACGCGAAGCATGTCAGGCAGCCGGAAGTATCCAATCATGCTGCGGAAATGGCCAAATACAAAAAGCCACCCGAGTTTGAGAGGGATGATCCAAATGATATGGGTGAGCACCGCTGTCGCCACTTCCTTGAGGGAGTAGTTTCCACGCTCCATGAACCTCGCCAAATAGGAGGCGTAGAGGGACAAGGCAAACAGCCCCGCGTAGATCGCCATCAGAATCAGCGTGCGGGCCGGCATCCGCCGCAAGATATTGTTCAAGGGCTCCATGGTTATTTCCTGAAGCACTGCCGCACCAGTCCCGCGATCCGTTCCAATTCCGAGGGGGTGAGTGAGGAACCGCTGGGAAGGCACAAGCCACGGGTGAAAAGCTCTTCCGAAACTCCCCGGCCCCGGTAGCCTGCTCCGGCAAAGATGGGCTGCAAGTGGAGGGGTTTCCAGATGGGCCGCGACTCGATGTTGTGCCCGTTGAGAGCGTCATAGACATGTTCACGGGCCACTCCCCCCGACAATTCCGGATTGATTTGAAGGCAGGTCAGCCAGCGGTTGGATTTACCCCAGGCCGCTTCCGGCATGAAGGTGACTCCCGGGAGATCACCCAGTGTTTTGACATAAAATTCAAAATTGGCCCGTCGCGAAGAGACTCTCTGGGAGAGAACCCTCAATTGTCCCCGGCCCACGCCGGCGAGGACGTTGCTCATCCGGTAATTGAAGCCCAATTCCGAGTGCTGGTAATGGGGGGCAGGATCCCGGGCCTGTGTCGCCCAAAACCGTGCTTTGGAAATCAGGTCGGGATCCTCTCCGATCAGCATACCGCCACCGCTGGTGGTAATGATTTTGTTTCCATTAAAGGAAAAAACGCCCAGCTTGGCGGTGGTTCCGGCCGCTTTACCCTTGTAGGTGGCCCCGAGGGATTCCGCGGCATCGCTCACCAAAGGCACTTCGTAGGCCGAGCATACCGCGTTAAGCCGATCATAATCAGCGCATTGACCAAACAAATCAACCGCGATCACGGCTTTGGGTAATTTTCCTGTCTTGGCACGATCGGCGAGAATTTCCGCCACCACATCTGGATCCATGTTCCAACTGGTCCTTTCACTATCAATGAAAAAAGGGCGCCCTCCTTCGTAAACCACCGGGTTGGCGGTGGCGATAAACGTCAGCGTGGGAACCAGCACCTCGTCGTCCCGCCCCACACCCAGAAGCCTCATGGCGAGATGGAGGGCTGCCGTTCCGGAGGAGAGGGCGCAGGCTGCCGCCGAACCGGTCAAGGCACAGATTTCTTTCTCAAAGGCATCCACATGTGGTCCCAGGGGGGCAACCCAGTTTGAGTCAAATGCCTCTTTGGCGAGGGTCCATTCGTCCCCCCCCAAATGGGGGGGTGATAGATAAATGCGTGGCGATGACATGAAGCTTTTTACCTTAGGTGGGGCAATGGTTGGCTCAAGCAGAAACCAGGTTCGGTCTTGATGAAAGCCTTCTTCCTTACTGGTATAAGTTTTTACATGTTCTCGATCGGTGGGTGGGCGAATGTTCAGTTGGAGTTTTGTGGGTCTGGCTTGACAGACATTTGGCAAGCTTCTGACTAAAGTGAAATTGTGCCCCTACGGTTGCCCATTCTTTCCCAGAGCAGATTGCCTTTTACCCCAAGGTTGATCTCCGGCTGCGTTTTTTTGCTCCCCGGGCTTTTGATTTCGGCTGACCTGGAGATTCCTGTGGTTGTGAAGGAACTCACGGTTGGAAACGCTGCCGCCACTGGCGGAGTGCAAGTGGAGTTAAAAAACTCTTCCGATGTGTTGCTCAAGGATCACATTTTGGAACGAATGACAGGCCGTTGGCACGTGCATGCCAACATTAAGCGGGTCGGGGCGGAACGTTCTTTGGAATACGATGGCATCGCGGTGGGCAAATTTCTGGCCGGAACCACTTTTTTTCAGATGGACACCGAAACCTTTATGCCGAACGGCCAGAGGATTTCCTCCACCAGTATTCAGTTTTACGATTCCGGCTCTGAAACTTACCGCATGATTGAGCATCTGGGTGACAAAATGCTGGTGGAAATGGTGGGGCGGGTGTCTGGCCAGGAAATCATTTGGAAACCCATGCACGGGGTCGAATTTGAGATCGCCGAAAATGTGGTTCATTTCATTGACGCGGATCGTTATGAATCCCGGACCGACATGCAGATCACTCCCGAGTCCCCCAAAATTGTGGTTTTGACCCAGTATGAAAGGATTCCTGAAAACGACACGAGTGGGGTTCTCAAAGTCGCCAGACCCCTGAGGCTTGTTGTTCCCGACGTGGTGGTGCCCAGTTCGGGAAACGTGATCGTGACTCCCCTGGTGCCTGGCGGCCCTCCTTCCCCCCCTCCCTGATTTTTCCCTTGACCCGCCCTGCCTGTTTTCCAGTCTGGCGGGCTTTTCGCATTATGGACACCGAAACCGCCCAAGTCCCCGCACAGCAGTCCAAGACTCCTCTTGATCTGAACTTCCTCGACACCGATGTCTTGGTCAAGTTCACCACCGACACCGGCAAGATCCTGCCCCGCAAATACACCGGTCTCACCGGCAAGCAGCAGCGTCACGCGACCCGCACCATCAAGCGGGCCCGCAACATGCTGGTGATGAAGTGAGGCCTGCCGCCTCCCCGGTGCCGTGGTTCGGATCATTCCACCGACCCCTTCCGGCCTCGCCGAGGCAGCCCGTCTCCTCCTGGCGGGGATCCCCGTGGCCCTGCCCACCGAAACCGTTTACGGCCTGGCCGCGCCCGCTCTCGACGAGCAGGCCTGCGGCCAGGTTTTTTTGTTGAAGGGCCGTCCGCTTACGGATCCCCTGATTGTCCACATCGCCGAGCCTGGCGACGCCCTGGCCCTGGCGGAGTGGAATCCCCTGGCGGAACGGCTGGCCGCCCGCTTCTGGCCCGGTCCCCTGACCCTCGTTCTGCCCAAGAAAAACATCGTCCCCGATGCCATCACGGCCGGGCGTCCCAGTGTGGCCCTGCGGTGTCCGGCCCATCCGGTTTTCCGCGAGGTGCTGCGGCTCGCCGGCCAGCCCCTGGCGGCCCCGAGCGCCAACCCCTTCATGCGGCTGAGCCCGACCTGCGCGGCCCATGTGGTGGAAGGTCTTGGTCCGCAGGGGCTTGTCGCGGTGGTGGACGGCGGGCCCTGCTCGGTCGGGGTGGAAAGCACCATTGTGGACGTGCGCGACGCCTCCCGGGCTGTGATCCTGCGCCAGGGCGGCGTTTCCCGGGAGGAAATCGAGGCGGCGGCGGGAGTTCCGGTGACGGTGTTTCAGCGCGAGATCGCCGATCTGAGTGAGGCGGCCGACGCTCCCGGGCTCTTCGCCCGCCATTACAGCCCGCGCACGCCACTGGTCCTTTTTTCTGGCGAGCCGCCGGTGTCGGAGCATCCCCAGCGTCCCCTGGCCGTGATTCGTTGGCGCTCCGCCGATGCCCGGACCGATCGGACGGGGGTTTCAAACTTTGCCTGGACGGAAACCGGCTCGCCCAGCGAGGGTGCCCGGAACCTCTATCATCTTCTCCATCAATTGGATGGGCAGGGATTTGGCCTCATCCTGGCGGAAACTCCTCCCGGAGACGGTCTCGGGGCGGCCCTGCGGGACCGGCTCAGGCGCGCCGCGGCCCAGGGATAGGGAGGGCGCGGGTGAAAGGCGGTCTCACTTTTTCAGCAACGCTTCCTGTTCGGCCAGGACATCCCTGTGGGAACGGATGCTGCCCGCGGGAAACAAGCCGTTGATTCGCATGATGATGCGTTCGACGAGACCGTCGGGGCAGGACGCGCCGGTTGAAATCAGGATGCGGACCGGCCCCTGCAAGTTTCCGGACAGAAACGGTTTCGACGCTGCGGGTGCGGCCGCTTTTCCGTGGGTGTTGCCGGCGTAGGGATGATGGAGGATTTCGCCGAGGGAGAGGATGTCGTTCTCGTTCTGGAGATAGGTGGCGCGTTCGCCGAGGCCGGCCTGGCAGAGGCGGAACAGCTGCCAGGTGTTGGAGGAGTTGGTCCCGCCGACGACCAGGGCGAAGTCCGGCTGTTTCGCCAGGGCCTTGGCCAGGGCCTCCTGGTTGACCTGGGTGGCGTAGCAGAGGGTGTCCTTCTGGGACGAAAAATGGTCCGAAAGTGTTTCGCTGCCGAACTTTTCAGCCAATGCGGCCTCAAGCCGTTGCATGATCGCCAGGGTTTCGTTGCGGAGGAGGGTGGTCTGGTTGACCACGGCCAGGCGGTCGAGGTGGGCGGCGGGATCAAAGCCGGCGGAGTGTTTGCCAGCAAAGTGCTGTTGCAGAAGGGTTTGCTTTTGATCCGGATTGGCTTCGCGGATGATCCCGATGAGGGCCTCGGCCTCGGCCATATCGCGGATGATGAGGGCTGGCCCGGTGTGGGCGGCGTGGGAAAACGTGGTCTTGGTCTCCTCGTGCTCGGCCTTGCCGTGGACGATGATGGTGAACCCCTCGAGGCTGAGGCGGCGGGCCGTTTTCCAGACCTTCTCGACCAGCATGCAGGTGGCGTCGTAAGTGCGCACGTCCACGCCCCGGGCGACGAGCCGGGCCTTGTCCGCGAGAGTGGCGCCAAAGGCGGGCAGGATGACCACATCGCTGGCGTTGACCTCGTCCCACCAGAGGTTTCCGGTCGCGGGGTTGGCGAGGGGTTTCCCTTTGTCGGACTGGAGGTAGTTGAGGCCGCGCTCGGTCAGGTCGGCGTTGACGGTGGGGTTGTGGATGAGGTCGCTGAGCATGAAGACCCGGCGTCCCTTGTTTTCGGACAGGGCCTCGTAGGCGCGCTCGATGGCGTTCTGCACACCGAGGCAGAAGCCGAAATGGCTCGGAAGGACGTAGCGGACGGCCCCGAAATCAATCTCCACGGGCTCGGCGGCGGTGCGTTCCTTGGTGCGGCGGGCGCGTTTCACCAGTTCGCAGATCTCGCTCTGGTAGATGCCGAGGGCCTTGGCGTCGGAGCGGTAAACGTCCCGGTTGCGCTCCGCCTCGGGCCGGAAGGGGTAGATGTAGTGGTGGTCGGCCAGGTCGAGGTAGGGGAGGCGGTGGGCGTGGGCCAGGAGGATGGGAAGGGCGGCGGCAAGGGCAGGGGAGAGCCGGCCTGGTTGGGGGGCGAGCTGTTGCAGGTCCTGCAGGGCAAATTCCTGGAGATGGGCGGGCAAGGGGGTTTCTCCGGCCGGTCCGACCAGCACGGGAGGGCCTTGGCCTGCGTCCAGTTCGACGGTTCGTGAGCAGGGCCAGTCAAAGGGCGCGGCCAGGCCCTGCGCCGTGTTTTCCAGCAGGAGATGGCCTGAGTGGCGGATCGGAAAAATGGGACCGGTCATGGTGATTTGGTAAACGGAAGTCTTGGGAACGAGGAATTCTTGGAGACGCCAAGGCATCAAGCAATTGATACCGCAGAAAGGCGCAGACTGACGCAGAAAAAAGGCAGGGAAGCGAGTGTTGTCGGAAACGTCAGAAGTGTTTCGATTTCCACGTATCTCTTTGTGGGGCAAGAGGTCACATCTGTTTTTTCCGCGTGATTCTGCGCCTTTCTGCGGTAGAAAACATGGCGCAACATCGGGCTCATGCTCAGCCTGGGAGCACAAAAAAGCCCCCGGTGTGAACCGGAGGCTTGAAGTTTAAGTCTGCGCCGGCACTCAGGAACCGAGGGCGTAGCGGACGAAGCGGCGGACGACGATGTTTTCGCCGGTTTTGGCGATCACGGCCTTGATGACCTGCTCCACCGTGCGGCTGTCATCCTTTACGAAGGGTTGCTCGAGGAGGACCATTTCGGCGTAGATTTTGCCGAGTTTGCCTTCCACGATTTTGTCAATGATGTTGGCGGGCTTGCCGACAAGGGAGGCGGTGGCGATTTCGCGCTCCTTTTGGATGAGCTCGGCGGGGACGCCATCGCGGCCCACGCAAACGGGATTCGTGGCGGCGATGTGCAGGCAGAGGTCGCGCGAGAGCTGCTTGAAGTCGTCGTTTTTGGCGACGAAATCGGTTTCGCAGTTGATCTCGATGATGACGCCCACTTTGCCACCGAGGTGGATGTAGGAATCAATCAGGCCTTCCTTGGCCACGCGGTCGGATTTGGTGCCGGCGTCCACTTCGCCTTTTTTGCGGAGAAGGGTGACGGCTGCCTCGATGTCGCCATTGGTTTCAACGAGGGCCTTTTTACAGGAAAGGATGCCAGCGCCGGTTTTGCCGCGCAGGGCGGAAACCATTTCAGTGGTGATGGTAGCACTCATGTGAGTTGGAAAGTAAGGTTGGGAAAACCGGTCTTAGTCTTCCGAGGAAAAGGAGGTGGGGACATCCACCTTGGGGGCTTCCGGAGCGGGAGCAGCAGCGTCGTCTCTGCGGGGACGGGGGCCGCCAGGGCCGCCGGGACCACGTCCGCCGCCGCCGCCGGGACCGCGTCCGCCGCCGCCGGGGCCACGTCCGCCACCGCCGCCGGGACCACGTCCGCCTTGTCCGCCACCGTGGCCGCCGCCCGGGCCGCCGAAGGAGCGGCGCTGTCCGCCTTGTCCGCCGCGACGGTTGCCGTCCTCTTTGGGAGCGGTCGTGAACTCTTCGCGGGCGGGTTCGGGGTTGAGTTTGCGGGTGGCTTGGCGGGCTTCGCGCTGGGCCATGCCGCTTTGGATGGCCTGGACAATCACATCGGTGATGAGGCGGATGGATTTGGCGGAGTCATCGTTGCCGGGAATCGGGTAGTCAACCAGACTCGGGTCGGAATTGGTGTCAACGAGGGCGACCACGGGGATGCCGAGGCGGGCGGCTTCCTTGGCGGCGATGTCGTCGTGGGAAATGTCAATGATGAAGACGGCGCCGGGCTGGCCGTTCATGTCCACAATGCCTTCAAAGTTGCGCTGCATCCGGTTCATCTCGCGTTTGATGGCGGCCTGTTCCTTCTTGGGGAGTTTGGCCATGGAGCCGTCGGCTTCCATCTTTTGGTAGCGCTTGTATTTGGTGATCGAGTTTTTGATCGTCACGAAATTGGTCAGGAGACCACCGAGCCAGCGGCCGGCCGCGAAGGGCATGCGGGTGTTGGCGGCGGCGTCGCGGACGATTTCCTGGGCCTGTTTCTTGGTGCCGATGAGGAGGATGTCCTTGCCGTTGGCGACGAGGTCCTCGATGAATTGCGAGGAGACTTGGAGCTGGGCGAAAGTCTTTTCCAGGTCAATGATGGAGACGCCGTGGCGGTGGTCGAAAACGAAGCGTTTGGACTTCGGGTTGAAGCGGCGGAGCTGGTGTCCGAAATGGACGCCGGCGTCGAGGAGGTCTTGGAGCGTGATGTTCATGTGAGCAACGCGTAGTGTAGTGTTACGGTTTGGTCCGGAATTCCAGTTGTTGAGACGCCAGGGACGATGGGAACTCCGGTGTAAGCGAAGTCTCTGGCGGAAAAGCTTTCCAAAGAGAACTTTGGGAAACGCTTTGGCAAGCCTCGATTTTTGGGGCACTGTTCGAGCGCATGTAAGTACTGAAGGACACCGTCGGTGTTTCGGGAGTCCTGTCGGTAGCAGACGTGCAACCAACTGGAAATGAGTGCGAGAAAAGGGGC
>JANOBW010000311.1:0-3231 GCA_031411855.1 Opitutia bacterium | reverse complement strand
TGCTGCGCCACGAGGCCCACGTTGCCGGGGTTGTAGTTCAACTCCGTGATGCGCACGAAGTTCTGAAGCGCGCTCGGGTTGGAGGGCACGGCCAGGGTCGAGACCAGGGCGCCGGCGCGGTTGCGGAGCTCGACGGTTTCCCCGCGGTTGGAGAGCTGGCCGTCGTAGCTGAAGAGGACCAGTTTGCCCTCGCCGGGTTTGGGGGAAACGGTGCGGGCCTTCCAGCCCGAGGCGGACTTCGCCACATAGAGGCGTCCGGCAAAGCGGGTGCTGGAGGGAGGCGTGATGACCGCGCCGGCCGGGAAGGTGTAGGTGACACCGCCGGAGAGCGTCCAGCCGGTGAGGTCAATGTAATCGGCCGAGTCGTTGACGATCTCGATGTATTCGCGGTTCTGGTCGTTGCCGGCGGGGTTGGAATCGAAGGTGCCGAAACGGACCTGCGGGTTGGCCAGCTCGGGGCCGGGGTGGTGCCGTAGGCCCCGCCGTAGAGGGCCGGGCTGTTGTTGAAAAGGACGGCGCGCTGGAGCGGGAGGAAGGTGGTTTTGATCCGGGCCACCTCGTCGGCCATGGTGCGGTAGATGCTCGTGCCGGCGTTGATATGCTGGTTCCAGTAACCCCAGACCTTGAGGTCGAGGTCGGCGTCGGACTCGGTGATCTCGGGCGGGTCCACCAGGGCCAGGCGGGCGTCGAGGCGCTGCTCCAGGGTGGGAACCGAGGTGGGGGCAAACAGCTCGTCAATGACGGTGCGCAGGCGGCGCAGGCGCATGCCGTTCAGACTGGTGTCCTCCAGGGTGCTGCGGAAGAAGGAGTTCTGGTTGGAGAACTCGTTGGAGGAGGCGGTGGTGAGGGCGATGACGTTGTCGTCAAAGTAGCTGCCCACAGGGCGCCAGTAGTGGCCCCAGGAGAGGTCGAGGTCCCAGGGGAAGGGGGCCCAGAGGCCGTTTTTGGTCGTCTCCCGGTAAACCATGTAGTTCTTGTGGCCCCAGTCGCTGGCGGTGCTGACCTGCATGGCCACCATGAAGTTGACGAGGGCGGGCAGGTTCACGTTGTCGCAGAAAAACGCGTCGCGGACGGCGCTGTAGGCGGGAGGCGTCGAGGTCGTGCCGACACCATTGGTCGTGCCGGTGAGGAGGGCGAGGAGGTCGGCGTTGTTTTCAAACTTCCGGGACTTCTTCTCCACGTTGGTCGTGGCGTGGGAAGTCAGGTTCATGTAATTCTGTATCTTGTAGAAGGCGCCGTCGGCATCGAGGTTGTTCTGCTTGAGCATGCCGTCGTTGGCCTCGCCGATAAGGTCCATGGTGCCGTGGAAGAGCCCGTTCATCTGCACGCGGACCGTCTGGGCCGGCATGGTGGGGCTGCCGGCCAGGCCGAAGATCTCGTAGCCCAGCGGGTTGCGGACCTTGCCGCGGTCGCGCCAGTTGGTGATGAGGTTCACATCGGACTGGCCGGGGCCGTCGGGGGTGAAGTGGAAGCGGTGGCCCTGGTTGAAATCAATGTCGAAGGATTTCTTGGCGTAGCCGCCGGAGGAGCCGGCGTGGAGATCGATCGAGATGTTGTCGTAAAGCACGCCGTTCCAGAAGAGGGTGGCCCGGGTCCCGGCGGAGGTGTCGGCCGCGTTCGGGTCGGCGTCGAAGATGTGGAAGGTGCTGAGGTGCGTGCGGTTGGGCAGGAGGGTGTCGGCCGCGACGGTGCCCTCGTATTTGGGGGAATCCACCGCCGAGGTGTAGGCCGGGTAGGTGGTGGTGCGGGCCCCGGTGTCGGTGGCGGCGATGCGCCAGCGCAGCATCTGCTCACCCTTGAGCGCGGCGAGCGGGATGTTGGCCGTCCAGGTGTTGGCCGCCCCGGCTGTCATGGGAAGAGATTGTTCGGCTCCGAAGTTGATCAGGTAGTAGAGGGTGGCCGAGGAGATCGGCGAGGTGGTGGGCAGGAGCGTGGCGGTGAGGGGCAGGGTGACATCGTGCACGGCGGGGTTTTCCGCCTCGGGGTTTTGCCAGACACGGAGCCAGGTGCGGGAGCCGTCGCCGGTGTCGGTCGCGGCGGAACCGGAGTCGAGGACCAGGTCGAGGGTGTCGCCCACGGCCAGGGTGAGGGAGACGTTGAAGTGGCGCAGGGTGGTTTTGACCGTGATCGGCTGCAGGCCGGCGGTGACGCTGTCGCCGTCGAGCAGGGCGACGCCGTTTTTGAAGAGCTGGAAACGGGTGCCGTCCCCGGTGGTGCCGATGTGATGGGCGAAGCCTTCCAGCACGGCCGGACCGGCGAAGGTGGAGGTCCAGCGGCGCACCGCGACCTGCAGGCCGCCGGTGGAGGCGGTGCCGTTCGGGTAGGTGTAGTCGTTGCCGATTTCGGTGTAAGGAGCCCCGGTGCCGGTGACGCCGCGCCAGTTGTTGCCCCAGCGCGTGCTGTTGGCCGTCTGCCCGGCGGAGAACGGGGTGAAGGTGCCGGCATAGGTCAGGGCGGTGAGTCCCGCGGCGTAGCCATAGGTCCAGCCGTTCTGGCCTTGGGTGAGGGCAAACTGGTCTATCGAATCGGCCGCGATGGTCCCGGAAACGAGGGCGGGGCGCACCGGCTGGCGGGGCGCGCCCAGGGCGTCCACCAGGCCGGGGACGAGGGTGGCGATCATCGGGCCGGGCGTGCCGGACCCACCGTTGACGGCGCCGGGCGTGGGAGGAGTGAGATGGGTGGCGGAAGCGGCGGCCACACCGGAGCTGACGCCCTCCAGAGTGGGGGCGAGGAGGAAGTCGGAACTGCTGGCCCCGGCGTTGATGCCCTGGATGCACAACACGTTGAGGCCGTTCTGGAGTGCGTTCATGGCCGCGCTGCCGACCGCAAAAGGGAAGGCGTCCGGCGCGGGCACCGGACTGCCCATGACGAGGCTTTCCGTGCGGGCCGCCGTGGCCGTGGAGTTCCAGGCCGGGGTGCCGGCGAAGTTGCCCCGGGCCACCTCGACACCGTTGAGGTAGGCGACAAAGCCGTCCTCGTAGCGCAGGCGCAGGGTCAGCGAGGTGAGGGAGGCCTTGTCCGCCACGTTGAAGGTGTAGCGGGTGTAGATGCTGGGGTTGATGTTCTGGAACCCGCTGGAGACGTTGACGGTGAAGAGGCTGTTATACTGGGTCAGGGCATTGGTATCCACGTCGAAGCCCAGGGCCGTTCCCACCGGGACCGCCGTCCAGGCGGAGTCGTGTAATTTAAAGGTGTTCCATGTCGCGGGGGGGGCGGCGGTCGGGCCGGGGG